>NZ_JBPTTM010000030.1:0-230 GCF_051547105.1 Flavobacterium sp. XGLA_31
TCACTCTGTAAGTGTATGTGTAAGTCCCTTCAATGAAAGTTGAAATATCAATTGGCGAAGTTACAGGCTGCAAAGCACTGTCAAACCAAGAACCTGCCGGATCCTGACCTGTTAATAATGTATTCAAATCAAAGGTTCCAAAAGGGCAAACCGGTGGCACCGTAACTGCTGTACCCGCGTTTGGAGTTGGAGACAAATTAATAGTTATTGTAGCATCTTCATTGGTATTC
>NZ_JBPTTM010000031.1:0-223 GCF_051547105.1 Flavobacterium sp. XGLA_31
CAGTGTGACGTATAATGTAACTGATAAATGTTACAGCGGTTCAGTAACCCGTACCTTCACGGTGACTGCTCCTGCAGAAGTAACAACCAATGCACCGGCTAACGCTTCAGCTTCAGCTTGTGCTTATGCTAATCAAGCGGCTGTTAATGCTGCATTTACTGCGTTCTTAAATGGCTTCAGTGTAAGTGGTGGTTGTACTCCGCAAGGCAGTTTTACCGGTACT
>NZ_JBPTTM010000032.1:0-209 GCF_051547105.1 Flavobacterium sp. XGLA_31
TCTTTTGATTTAACGACTCAAACAGCAGCTTTATTGGCGGGTAATGCCACAACACCGGTATCGACCTATACGGTGAAATTCTACCAGGATGCGGCGCTGACCCAACTCATCAGCAACCCGACATCGTTTACCAACACGACGGTAAACCAACAAACCATATACGTACAGGTGACCAACAACCAAACGGGTTGTAAGAGCGCTGTAGGCAG
>NZ_JBPTTM010000033.1:0-206 GCF_051547105.1 Flavobacterium sp. XGLA_31
TTTAAGAACGCAGCAAACGCAGCGTTAACAGCAGCTTGGTCTGCATAAGCACAAGCCGAAGCTGAAGCGTTAGCCGGTGCATTCGTTGTTACTTCTGCAGGAGCAATTACGGTGAAGGTACGGGTTACTGAACCACTATAACATTTATCCGTTACATTATACGTCACACTGGTAGTTCCACCTTGACATAAAGTTGGTGCTACCGG
>NZ_JBPTTM010000004.1:0-274330 GCF_051547105.1 Flavobacterium sp. XGLA_31
CAATCCAAATCTTTTTCCCCCTTTTTTTATCTTTTTTTTAATCCACTGATATCATGTAATTTGCAAATGCAGTTGGTCGAGACTTTCAAAATCCAAAGATAAAACACCCCGGTAACCCAACCGAAAACCTGTCCGCTTTTGTCCGGAATTGTCCGCTTTTGTCTGCTTTTGTCCTAAATTGTCTGCTTTGAGCCAATTTTAAGGGGTTTTCTTCGGTACTTCTTCGATGCTTCTTCGGTACACCTTCGGCAAAACAGCTCTTTTACCGAACAACTACCGAACAAAACACCTACAGCCCCGCTCCAAAGGCAACGGATTTCCTTTAAAACGAAAAAGGAAAAGGTGATAACGAACAGCGGGAGGATGTCTTGTCAGCACAACACATCCTCCCGCTTGTAAATACAAGTATTACTGTTTTTTACTTTTTGGCGGCTTTAGTAACCCAGTATTCTGTAAGTTCATCCACATCTACCGGATTCGCAGCTTTTTGAGGTACCAGTCTGCCTCGGGTAAAGGCCCTGTCGAGAATGGTTTCGATGAGAAAGTCTTCATTGACTTCATAGGGCTCGAATTTTGTCTTGAGATTAATATCAAACAAACGCGCGGTGTTATTGGACCAAAATGCTTTCCATCCGCTTTTGTATTCTTTAATCAATTCATAGGTAGTGGAACCGGTTTGGCGGTGAATTAGCTTCACCAGAATTTGTCCCTGTTTGCGGGACAGTTTTTTTAATTGTGCCGTGAACTCGTTCTCTATATAGTCCTCCACTATTTTAAAGTACTTCTTTTTTTCGCGATTGGTTTTCATTTTATCCATATTCCTATTGAGCAACGTTAATCTGTCGGCCGCAGTTTTGGCATAGGGATATACTTTGAATACTCTGTTTTGCAACAAAAGAAACGCTTTCTTTTCTTCGGGGGTTAACTTGTCCTTATATATGATTACTTCCTGCAACACCACCGGTTCATCTAAAATAGTATCGTTTTCTTCTGTAGATACTTCTTTTTTAGAAATCGAATCGGTCACCACCTGAGCTTCAGAAGCGATTGAAAACAGGATGGCAACAACAAGAAAGAGTAACTTTTTACTCATGATATTAAATTGGTCTTTTGGGTATTCGTGAATCTTCGATTTCATGGCTACTAATATTAGGGTAAAATTAATAGAATATCATTAACAACTCTAATGCCAAATTTATATTTTAGCAAAAAAAAATATTTATGGCAATAAAATCTATACTCAACAAATCATCCCTTTCGTTTCTGGAAAGCTATTTGAATAACGCCTCACCTACAGGTTATGAATCGAATGGTCAAAAAATATGGATGAACTACCTGAAACCTTATGTGGATACTTTTATCACGGATACTTATGGTTCGGCTGTGGGGGTTATTAACCCGGAGGCTTCCTATAAAGTAGTCATAGAAGGACACTCAGACGAGATTTCCTGGTATGTAAATTACATTACAGATAACGGTTTGATATACGTTATTCGAAATGGCGGTTCCGATCATCAAATCGCTCCTTCCAAGCGTGTCAACATTCACACCAAAAAAGGGATTGTAAAAGGCGTGTTCGGCTGGCCTGCCATTCATACCCGAAACCGCGGCAAAGAAGAGTCGGCCACATTGCACAATATCTTCATCGATTGTGGTTGCTCTACTAAAGAAGAAGTGGAAAAACTGGGGGTGCATGTGGGCTGTGTGATTACTTATCCGGATGAATTCATGATTTTGAACGACAACAAATTTGTTTGTCGTGCCATCGATAACCGAATGGGAGGCTTTATGATTGCAGAAGTGGCCCGTTTATTAAAAGAGAATAAGAAGAAACTTCCGTTTGGTTTATACATCACCAACTCCGTTCAGGAAGAGATTGGGCTGCGTGGTGCCGAAATGATTACCAATACCATCAAACCCAATGTAGCCATTGTCACTGATGTGTGTCACGACACTACTACTCCCATGATTGACAAGAAAATTGAAGGCGACCTACAAATGGGTAAAGGCCCTGTTATTGCTTATGCGCCAGCCGTTCACAATACCTTAAGAGATTTAATTGTAGGTACTGCTGAGGAAAAGAAAATTCCTTTCCAACGTCATGCCACCTCACGGGTTACAGGAACAGACACCGATGCTTTTGCTTACAGTAACGGTGGTGTAGCTTCGGCTTTGATTTCACTCCCTCTGCGGTATATGCACACAACGGTTGAAATGGTACACCGTGAAGATGTGGAAAACGTTATTAAACTGATTTATGAAAGTTTGCTCAAAATAGAAAACAACGATACTTTTTCCTATTTTAAATAGTATTAAAAATAAAAAAAGATTCCGAATCGGAATCCTTTTTACTTTCGCTTGGCTCAGCGAAAGTTCAACCTAAACTTATAATTTTAAATCGACAGAAACAGCCAAGTTGTGATTAGGAACTTTGCTTGTTTTCACAGCTCTATTGATTTTTTCAAAATCCAAAGCGTACAGTTCGTTTCCTGCTGTACTTTCGATTATGGCATTGTCTTCTGCAATTCTGTCTTGCAATGTGGTTTCAATACAAAGCGGCTGAATTGCATCTTCTTTAGCTTCTGTAATTAATTTGTCTTCTGCCGTTACTTCTGCTGTTGATTTTGCATAAGCAGTTGTGATTACTGAATTAGGGTTAAAAACCACTTCTTCGCTTCCATTGTTTTCAATAGTTTCTTTTGAAAATTGTTGGTTTACGATAAGTAATTGATTTTCTTGTTGCAGACTGTCTGCACATAACGCTACCAGCTCCTGTTGATTTACATTTTGTGTATTAAACACATTTGCTGCATTGGTATTGGTTGTAAATGTTACAGCAATTAGTCCTAAAAAAATGATTGATGTTTTCATGATGATTGATTTTATATGATTGATGTTTTATTTTATTGGATTAATATCCTATGCAAATATATGTCTAAAAAAAGGTATCTTGTATTGCATAGTACTTAAATTTAACATTATTTTAACTTTTGAAACTTTCAGGAATAAACAATATTTAAGAGAAAAAGCACGGTATCAGGAGTGAAACCGTGCTTTAAATGTAAGGTTTATGCTTGTTTCAAAAGTGCTAAAGCATCTTGTGAGTTGGATAATTCAGCATATTTGGCTGCATTATTCCCTCTTTCGTCTTTAACATTTTTGTCAGCCCCTTTTTCAAGCAGGTATTTGATAATTTCTACTTTGTTGTAACGGGCTGCAAACATTAATGGTGTCATTCCGTTAGATGTTTCATTCACATCGGCACCATACTCAACGAATTTTTTAACTGTTACCAGGTCTCCTTTATAGATGGCATTACACAAAGGAGTGTTTGTGTTCACTGTTATCTCCGTTGGCGGTGCAACAGTTGATAAATTAGATGCCAATGAAACATTAGCAAAAGCCACTAAGGCTAAACCTGCAAAAATGATTGTTTTTTTCATGATGATTTTGTTTTAAAAGTTATGATTGCTGATAAGACGACCACACCCTACTTTTCGTTGCATCAATCTGTTAACTATAACAAAAATTTAACATTTTGCACAAAAAAACCACGCCTTGGCGTGGTTCATCATTATAACTTTACAAAAAGTTTACGATTGTAAAAACCGCAATACATTTTGTTCGATACGCTGGTTGATGTTTGAGATGTCTGCTTTAACAAATTTCTCTCCCAGTATGTTTTCATACAACTCTATATAGCGTTCGGAAACGGTTTCAATGTATTCGTCGGTCATGTCTGGTATTTGCTGTCCTTCTTTTCCCTGAAATCCGTTTTCAATTAACCAACGACGCACGAACTCTTTTGACAATTGCTTTTGTTCTTCTCCTCTGTCCTGTCTCTGTTGGTAACCATCAGCATAGAAATAACGAGAGGAATCCGGGGTGTGGATTTCGTCAATCAAGACAATCTTACCGTCTTTCGTTTTCCCGAATTCATATTTGGTATCCACCAAAATCAACCCTCGAGCGGCGGCTATTTCTGTGCCTCTTTGGTATAAAGCTCTGGTATATTGTTCCAACACTACATAATCGGCTTCGGTAACGATGCCATTATCCAATATCGCTTCTCTGGAAATATCTTCATCATGCGAACCATTATCAGCCTTAGTGGTAGGTGTTATTATAGGTGTTGGGAATTTATCATTCTCTTTTAATCCCTCAGGCATTGTAACACCGCAAAGGGTTCTTTTACCTGAAGCATACTCCCGGGCAGCATGTCCCGAAAGATAACCTCTGATGACCATTTCTACTTTAAAGGGTTCACATAAGTGCCCAACAGCTACATTGGGATCGGGTGTGGCGATAAGCCAATTAGGGACTATATCTTGTGTCAAGTGCATGAACTTGGTAGCAATTTGATTCAGAATTTGTCCTTTATAAGGAATCCCTTTGGGCATCACAACATCAAAAGCCGAAAGCCTGTCAGTGGCTATCATCACCAGCAATTCGTCATTAATGTTATAAACTTCACGGACTTTACCGCGGTAAACTGATTTTTGTCCCGGAAATTGGAACTGAGTAGTAGTGATTGTATTCATTATATTGTGTTGTTGTTGGCGCAAAAGTAGGTTGTTTTACAGAGATATACAACCTAAGTTTTGGTTTGATTTTTGTGTTTTATTTTCGTATGTATTAAATAATTGTTATTATTGCAATGAATTAAGATTATGAAAGTAGCCCTAGTCACATTCTTTTTATCACTGTTTTTCTATATTTCCGGACCAAGAGAAAAAAGACCTACTGCTTTTTTTGGTCATGCTGAAAATAGAGACAGTACTTCTATCACCATTCCTTTTCATGTGAAAATGGGCGGAGTTTCTGACCACTACATTCGTTCGGTAACTCCTAAAATCGATTCTTTTTACAACAAATGGATTAAATCGCCTTATTACAGCGGTGGTTTTATAGTGGCTAAAAACGGTCGTATTCTTTATGAAAACTACCAAGGTTACGCCGATACCCGTACCCACAAAGAGATTGATTCTTTAACCGGAATTCATTTAGCTTCCGTAAGTAAAGTATTGACTGCCACAGCCGTGTTGAAATTAGTGCAGCAAGACAACATCATGCTGGATCAAAAAGTAACCGATTGGCTTCCGCAATTTCCATACAAAGACATCACCATCAGAATGTTGTTGAATCACCGCAGCGGTATTCAGCCTTATTCCAGTTTCAGCGCTTTATTAAAAAAACAATGGAACAACAGAAAGGTATTATCTAATCAGGATATTTTGGATTTATTGGCCAAGCACAAGTTCAGACAGTTATTTCATACCAATACCCGATTTGATTACTGCAATACCAATTATGTATTGTTAGCCCTTATCATCGAAAAAGCTACCGGACAAAACTACCGTCAGGCCATGCAGTCGTTAATTTTCAAACCTTTGGGAATGAAAAGCACTTACGTATTCAATTACGACACCGACAGAGAAACGGCTTCTAAGTCGTACAAAGGCAACGCACAATTTCCTTGGGATCAGTTTGACGCTTTGTATGGCGACAAAAATATTTACTCTACACCACGCGATTTGGTAAAATTCGATTTGGCTACTTATTCACCTGATTTTATAGACCAAAAACTGTTACAGGAAGCTTATGTAGGCTATAGCGCTGGGAATACCGCCAAACCGGTAAAAGATTACGGATTGGGAATGCGCATGCGCTTTTTACAACCTACAGGAGAAAAAATGATTTACCACAACGGCTGGTGGCACGGAAACAATACTTCTTTCGTACCGGTGAGAAAAGATACCATTACTGTAGTATGTTTGGGTAACAAATACTCCAACCGTCCTTATGCTACACTAAATATGGTGAGTAACTTGTTTTATAAAAAACCCAAAACAACGGCTTCTGAAATCCCAAGTGAACTGGAGCTTGTTGGTGCTGAATAGAGCATTAGTTTATTCTTTCACCAAATAAATGCCGTCGTCTTTAATCTCTATTTGCTTGTTTTTGTAAAGCGACCCTATTGCTTTTTTGAACGTCTTTTTACTCATCTTCAACACCGTTTTAATGTCTTCCGGATGACTGTTGTCATTCAATCTTAAAAATCCTCTGCTGGCTCTGAGTTCGTCCAGGATTTTCTTGGCATTGGGTTCAATGTTTTCGTATCCTATTTTTTGCAGCGTCACGTCAATCTTATGATCGGGGCGAATGTTTTTGATATACCCCGTCATGCGGTCACCGGTGCGGATATCATCATACACTTGGTCTTTATAGAGTAACCCTTTGTGCTGGTCGTTAATAATCACATTAATCCCTACTTCGGTAATGTGAGAGATGATTAAATCTACTTCATCGCCTACACCTACCGTTAGGTTTTCGTTACTCAAAAACTGATTGGTTTTGCTCGAAGCTACGATTCTGTTGGTTTTCTCATCGATGTAAGCAAAAACCAAATAGCGCTTGCCTTTTTCCATTGGGCGGGCTTGTTCTTTAAACGGCACGAAAATATCTTTTTCCAAGCCCCAGTCTAAAAAGGCACCAAACTTGTTCACATAATTCACCCGCAACAATCCAAACTCATCCATCAAAATATAAGGCTCGAGCGTAGTCGCCACCGGGCGTTCCTCATGATCCAGGTACACAAACACCACCATTTCATCTCCTACGGTATATTCCTTCGGGACATACTTCAACGGAAGTAAAACGTCGTCTTTGCCATCGGTTAAAAAAAGTCCGACTTTGGTTTCGCGTGCTATGGTAAGTGTATTGTAATGCCCTATTTTCATGGTATATGCTTGTGATTTTTGAGCTACAAAGGTAAACAAAATTGAATCTTCTATCCCTAATTTAAAATTCTTAGATTTGTATTTGTAACAAAATGGGCTGCCGCCCTACTAACGAGGCTATGAGTGACCACTTAGAACAATCCTTTGTAAAACAGCTGAAGGAAAACCAAAACATCATCCACAAGATATGTAGGTTGTACACCAACGGCGAGGATGCACATAACGATTTGTTTCAGGAAATTACCATTCAGCTTTGGAAAGCCTTTCCGAAGTTTAGAGGGGAGTCCAAATTTTCTACCTGGGCGTACCGCGTGGCACTCAACACTGCTATTACCTTATACCGAAAAAGTACCCGCTCTGTAGCCACTATAAGCTACGAAGGGCAAAAGCATTTCTTGTCACAGGAGGAGTATAACTTTGAGGAAGAAGAGCAAATTAAGTTAATGTATCAGGCAGTACACCAACTGAATGATATAGAGAAAGCCTTGGTATTTCTCTATTTAGAAGATAAAGATTATACCGAAATCTCCGAAACCCTGGGAATTAGTGAAGTCAATGCCCGAGTAAAAATGAACCGAATTAAAGGAAAATTAAAAAAAATATTAAATCCCTAAGGATTATGGAAGAGTTGGATTTATTAAAAAAAGCCTGGAAAAAAGACACCCATTCTTTTACACAGGTCACCGAAACTGAGATATACACCATGATACATAAACGATCATCCTCTATTGTAAAATGGATTTTGATTATCAGTATCCTGGAGTTCGTGTTTTGGAACATCATCAGCCTGCTGTATCTGGGCGATGGCTACCTCAAGAAAAAATACGGCAACGAAATATTTGACTACATCAAAGAAATCAACACCGTTTACAACATCATCAGCTATGTTGTGGTGGCCGTGTTTATTTATTTGTTTTACCGCAACTACCGCCGCATCTCGGCCACCACCTCTACCAAACAGTTGATGGGCGACATCCTCAAAACCCGAAAAACAGTACAGTACTATGTATGGTTCAACATCGTATTCTTTGTGGTGGGGACCCTGGTGGTTTTTTATGTACAAATGAATTACGATTCAAAATACGCCGCTTACCTCAATCAGATACACGGCGACAACGGCACCACGGTACTCTGCAAAACCATCGGATTTGTTTTGCTGATTATGGGCGTGATGGTAGGACTCATTTGGTTGTTTTACCGACTCATCTACGGTATCCTGCTGCGCAAACTCAACAAGAATTACAAAGAGTTACAGAAAATAGATTTATAAGAAGAAAGTCCCCAAGCGGGACTTTTTTTAAACATAACAAATGGGAAAAAAGACTATACTATTATTAGGGTTCATTGCACTGAAATTTATACTGCACTGTTTTTTAATCAGTCCCGAATACGATTTGCACCGTGATGAATACCTGCATCTCGACCAAGGCAGACATTTAGACTGGGGGTATATCTCGGTGCCGCCTTTTACTTCCTGGGTTTCTAAATTAATTTTGCTTTTAGGAAACGATGTTTTTTGGGTTAAGTTTTTCCCTGCCTTGTTTGGCGCCCTTACTATTTACATCGTTTGGAAAACCATCGAATCCTTAAATGGCAGTTTGTTTTCCTTAGTGTTAGGGGCTGTTTGTATTTTGTTTTCGGCTGTTTTACGACTCAATATTTTATACCAACCCAATTCTTTTGACGTGTTATGCTGGGTTACTTTTTATTTCATCGTCATCCGTTATATCCAAACTCAAAACACCAAATGGCTCTTTATGGGAGCTTTGACTTTTGCATTGGGCTTTCTTAACAAATACAACATCATTTTTCTTCTCATCGGGCTGTTACCCGTGTTGTTGTTAACCAAACATTGTATGATGTTTGCCCAAAAACAATTCTATACAGCTTTACTCATTGGTTTTTTCCTAATGGCCCCCAACCTCCTTTGGCAATACAACAATCACTTTCCGGTAGTGCACCATCTCAAAGAATTGGCCGCTACACAACTGGTAAACGTAGACCGATTTGATTTTTTACAGCATCAATTGCTCTTTTTTATCGGAGCTTTCTTTGTGATTATTTCAGGCTTTGTGGGATTGTTGTTTTACAAACCTTTTAAGCCTTTTCGTTTATTTTTCTTTTCCTTTTTCCTAACCATCATCGTCTTTATGTATTTCAAAGCAAAAGATTATTATGCCATAGGACTTTATCCTGTTTACATTGCTTTTGGCGCAGTTGTTTTAGGCGAATGGCTGAAAACAGGATGGAAAAAATACCTGCAGCCGGTTGCCATTGCGCTGCCGCTACTGCTTTTTATACCGGTTTATAACATCGCTTTTCCAAATAAAACTCCAAACTATATTTTAAAACATCCTGAACTTTATAAAAAATTGGGATTACTTCGTTGGGAAGACGGAAAAGATCATACCCTGCCTCAAGATTTTGCCGATATGCAGGGCTGGAAAGAACTGGCGCAAAAAACAGACTCGGTTTACCAAAAATTACCCAACCAGCACCAAACCCTTATCCTTTGTGATAACTACGGGCAGGCCGGCGCCATCAATTACTATACAAAACAAAAAATACAGGCCGTTTCATTCAATGCCGATTATATTAATTGGTTTGACCTTACCAAAAAATACAAAAACATAATCCGGATAAAAGAAGCCGATAACAGTAAAACCGAACTTCAGAAAACCTCGCCCTTCTTTGAATCATCCTCCGTCGCCGGGGCTATAACCAACCCTAATGCCCGAGAATTTGGCACCACCATCTTTGTTTTTACCGGTGCTAAAATGGATATCAACGGTCGAATAAAAGCCGAGATAAAACAATACAAAGACTACCTTAAAGAATAATCAAACAGCTGCAAATAAAAAGTCCCGCTGCTAATAGCGGGACTCTTCTTTTGTGTTATTTTGATTATGATATCAAACCCATTTACATAAAAAAAGCGGCTTCCAAGCCGCTTTTCTGTTACAGGTGTTTATGAATCAGTTGCTGCCATTCCTCGGCCAGCCTTTGTTCTTCGTGACCGTAAACCGGTACAATATATGGACGGTTCTTGTCGTGAAACACCAGGTCATGGTGCTGTGAAAGCCCCGTTCGCGAAAAGAAAATCCATTCTACTTTTTTGACCACATTGGTCAACCCCTGCGGATTGTCGGTCGCTACAGCACATTCTTTGGTCTCCGTCAAATCGCGGAAAGCCACATAAGGTTCGCTCAAATTAAAATCAATAAAAAGCAACCCCCGGTTCACCGGGTCAATAGCCAGTGCTTTACGGTGGTGCGTAGCCATCAACTGAAACCGATACCGGTTGTTCTGACTGTATTGGGCAAAAAGGGTTTTGATTTGTTTTTCGTCTATTTTCTTCCCCTTAAGGACAAAATAAACCGGCACGACTACTATCGCCAGCAGCACAATACCAATAATAATTACAGGTGTATCCATGATATATTTTTTAAATAAAGAAATCCTGTTGCCTTCCTCACACGGGAGACAACAGCGGTTAAAACGAAAGTCTAAACCGGAGCTTTACCAAAAAAAATGATACGGAAATAAGTAACGGGAAACACTTTCGCAGCGGTCCACGTCTTGCAGAACAGTCGTAGCAGTGCCGCTGTAATGTACCGCGCGGCTTAGGATTAGAGACCCGGTCAATACCACATCGCCCGACGGCATCGGTTTGGCCGCGTGCTCCACGCCCACTCTAACCAAAAGGACTTGGGGTTGCAACAACTCTTTAGCCAAGACTGGCTTGCCTTTCACCAGCGTTAACGCCTTGGTTTCGGGAGCAAGGCTACCGGGCACCACCGTTTTGGCCACGGCCATAGTGCTCCACAGCAACAGCAGTACCCCAATTTTACCCCACGCTAAGAATCGCTTCGTTCCCATAGCGCAAACATAACCCTTATTCCCCAAGAAAAGTGGTAAAAGAAAGTTAAAAGCACCCCGAAATAATAGTATAAAACAAACCGTTAAAGGTTTGAAACAGCCATTTTACTGATATAGCATTAAACTTGTTTTTGTACTCTTTTTTGTATATTGCAGTATACTTTAAAAAAAGACATCAAACTGAAGGTATTTGCAAGTTACCAACAAGAGTAAACCAACTTATTAAAGAGAAACTATACAGCATGAAAAAACAAATTATAATTACTATTCTGTTTTTAATTTTTTCTAAATTTCAATGTATAGCTCAAGAAAACAATAAAACAATTGACAGTACAAGTTTCGCAAGACAAAAGAGTTTTCAAGAGCATGTAGATTTATTACTTAAAACAAAAAATCTGAGTTTTGAAGATAAAAAAAGGTTTTATTATGATGTTTTAGATACTAAAGAAAAAGCTAGACATTTTGCAATAAGTCTTGCTTTAATGAACTATCCCAAAAACAAATTTTACATAGAAAAGTACATTCAGATTAGTGAAGACAAAACAAAGAAGTTATGGTTCATAACTACATACTTAGGAGAACCGCATAAAGTTAATGATGGTGAATTAAGTATAATAGTTAATAAGAACGACTGCAAACTGATTTTGTTTACTAATTACTTTTAATAATACCCCCCGCTACAGCGCGAAACAAAAGTCGGTAATTTTGAAAACGTTTTCATAAACAAGAAAAATGGAATATTTAAATAATTTGACACAGACAAAACGAGAATGGCTTTCAATTGGAATAACAATTCTAATTGCTGGATTAATGACAATATGGGGAATATACGGTATCGGTGAATATGGAATGGCGCTCTTTATATTAACTCCTATTTTCATAGGTTTTGGTTCTACCGTTTTCTATGGTTACAAAAGAGAAATAACAAGAAAAGAAGCTATTTGGATAGGATATAAAAGTCTTGGAATATTTACATTAGGATTAATTGCTTTTGCTATTGAAGGTTTAATTTGCATAGTAATGGCAGCACCCATTGGTATTTTCTTTACTTGGATTGGTAGTTTAATCGGATATTCAATTATTTAAAAAAAACCTGCCTCTACTCCAACAGCTTTATTGATATTACTGGCATTTATTCCGTTGACATCTTTTGTTGAGAAAAAAATAAATCCGAGTATAACTTCTGTTACAACATCAATAGTTATCAATGCTGACGTAAGTACTGTCTGGAAAAATGTAATTGAGTTTCCTCAATTAGATGAACCAAAAGAATTCATTTTTAAAACTGGAATTGCTTATCCAATAAACGCAGTCATTGTTGGTCATGGAGTTGGCGCTGTGAGACATTGTAATTTCACTACAGGAAGTTTTGTAGAACCTGTTACTGTTTGGAATGAAAATAAACTGCTAAAGTTCGATGTTGTTGAGCAACCGGCGCCAATGAAAGAATTAAGTTTTTGGAATATCGATGCTCCACATTTACACGATTATTTCGTTTCTAAAAGAGGGCAATTTAAACTCATAAAACTGTCAAATGAGAAAACATTACTCGAAGGTACAACATGGTATTACGACAATATTAAACCTGAAATATATTGGAAACAATGGAGTGATTTAATTATCCATAAAATTCATAATCGAGTATTAGAACACATAAAAAGTGTTTCTGAAAACAAGTAAATACTCCCCCCGCTTCCGCGCGAAACTAAAGGTTCGACCAAGTCAATCCTTTCGCATGGTCTCTAAAATCAAACAACCAAGCACATTTTTTCATTCTTAATACCACACCTAAAAGGCAGCCCTCGGGCTGCCTTTGCTTATACAATAAAACACGCTACAACCGCGGCAACATCACCAACACTTCCTCATGCCTCCCTCAGCAAAAAATAAGAAACCAACCAAAATACCACCAAGACAAGTCAAAACACAACAAAGAGAAACCAAAACACAACAAAGAGAAGGCAATACACAACAAAGAGAAGGCAATACACAACCAAGAGAAGCCAATACACAACAAACACATACCAAAACCCAACAAACACATGCCAAAACCCTAGCAAGAGAAGCCAAAACACGACCAAGAGAGGTCAAAAATCAAAAAAGAGCAACTATTCAACCACAAAGACCACACAAAACACAACAAAGACCTTCCGTTTCATACAAAAGCAATCCCTTCCACTACCATACAAAACCCAAAGTTCAAAAAAGTCAATCCTTCGAGTAGTATTTTAAACCCCCTCCCAAAACCAACTTTCCAGTATTTCCAAGGTCTCCCAGCCGTCAAACGGGCTTCGGACTCAATCAAACAGGCTTCGGACTCACTCAAACGTGCTTCGGACTCACTCAAACGGTCTTCTGACTCACTCAAACAGGCCTCGGACTCCTACAACCCAATAACTGAAGCTTTAAAATGGGTATCGGACCACGACAAGCCCACTACGAAACCCCAAAATCCGACATCGGAACACGAATTATTTGCTTTGAAGCAACCCAACTGCAATAAAAAATCCCTCTATTGAGGGATTTTTGTTTTATCTACATGCCATTGGCGAAGCTTGTTGAGGCGCTCTTGTTCGGCCAGTTCTTCGGCAGGTATCACGTTCAGGAACGAAGGATGTTGCTCTATGGCATAGGCCACTTTGTCTACAATCTCTTCTATCGTTTCGTTTTCATAATCAATTTCCAAAGGTGGCTTGATGATAAACGACTGCAGTATGTTTTTCTTTTTCATGCGCAGTCCCTTTTTGTCAAACGAACGACGAAAACCGTCAATCACTATAGGCACTACGATGGGTTTGTGCTGTTTGATGATATGGGCCGTCCCTTTACGCACGGGTTTAAACGACTTGGTGGTGCCCTGCGGAAAAGTAATCACCCAACCGTCTTCTAAGGCTATGCGAATGTTTTCGGTATCGTTCGGGTTGACTTCGCGCTTTTCAGTGACGTCCTTACCCCCGGCACGCCAGGTTCTTTCTACACTGATGGCCCCCACATAAGCCAAGATACGCGGCAACAAACCGGCTTTCATCGTTTCGGAAGCGGCTACATAATAAATATTCATTTTGGGTTGCCACAAATAACCCACGTTTTTAATGCTGTCTACCCTACCCGAAAGGCTGGCGTTAAACACGTGAAACATCGCCACAACATCGGCAAAATAAGTTTGGTGGTTGGAGATAAAAAGTACGTTTTT
This sequence comes from Flavobacterium sp. XGLA_31, assembly GCF_051547105.1. Lineage (NCBI taxonomy): Bacteria > Pseudomonadati > Bacteroidota > Flavobacteriia > Flavobacteriales > Flavobacteriaceae > Flavobacterium > Flavobacterium sp. XGLA_31. Next base: position 13,813 of record NZ_JBPTTM010000004.1, read on the forward strand.
ATCGGGCAGCCCTTTGATAATCTCAGAGCCTTCGATATGCAGTTCGTTAAATCCGCGGTAGCGTCGGTGGGTAATCACCCCAAAGATGCGGATCAACCATTTTTTGATAAAGAGTATATGACCAAAAGGATTTCGTTTGAACAATCCCATAATTCCATTTCATTTTAGGATGGCAAAGCTACAAAAACTTAAGATTTATAAAACCATTTTCAATGTTTCTTTAAGTTCGCTGAGCATCATGGCGGTAGCACCCCAAATAAAATGTTCATTCACCTGAAAACCGGGTACCTCAAAAGCATCGGCATAAGAGGTTTTCATGATTTTATTCTTCAGAATACTATCGTCTAAAAAGTCGGCCAAAGGCAATTCAACCAAACCGGCAACTTCTTCTTCCTGTAAAACAAACTGCAACTCATGATGACTGTACCCCATAAACGGATACACCATAAAATTACTTGGCGGAATGTACACTTGGGTAAACGGGCGAATGACCTGAATACAATCGGGGTGAATGCCAACTTCTTCATGGGTTTCCCTGAGTGCTGTGGCTTGTAAGTCGGCATCAAAATGTTCAACCTTTCCACCCGGAAAAGCAATTTGAGACGAATGCACACCATTATAGGAGTTGCGGAGTATGAGTGCCAAATGCGTTTGGGCATCTTTAGGATAAAACAACATCATGACGGCAGCCTGACGGGGATTGATTTTAGAGAAATCAACAGATTTGAGTAATTCCAGGCGGTTGGAAGGAGCCATTTTGGCATGAGCCTGCGTTGCCGGTAACTCGACATTTTGTATTTTTGGCGGATATTTGAGAAACTCGTCAAAGTGCATGATGTAGGTTTTAAAACATAAAGTTACCTCAAAAATGTATAGCACGCCAATTTTAATCCACTAAAATGTACAGTAAAGAAGAAGCCCAACGTATTAAAAAAGAATTCTGGACCGCTTTTGCCGAAGCCTATCCGAGAAAATGGTTGCTGTATGATACTAAGATTAAGGACGTTACTTTCAAGTTCTACATTGACAATAAAAAGGCTCAGGTACAGTTAGACATTGAACCGAAAGATGAGGAAAAACGCAAAATTTATTTTGAAAAAGTTCAATCGTTACAAACCATTTTGCTGGAAGAATACCTCCCTGAAGCCATTTTGGAACGCAATTTTTACTTAGAAAACGGCAAAGTAATCAGTCGTATTTGGGTGGAAAAGTTGGGCGTGAGTTTAAACAACAGAGCGTATTGGCCGGAAATCTTTGATTTTTTCAGTGAAATGATGACCCAGTTTGAGTACTTTTTTTACGAATACCAGGACTACATCAAAGATTTGGAAATTAATACTTAACGAAGTATTACTTCTTTGACCACTTCTTTACCCAATTCCTCGTTGATGATTTTGATGATTTTGTCTTTGCCATAGCTCAACTCCTCACGAAGTACCGCTGAAGTCAAAGAGACATAAAGCGTCGAACCTTTCAGGACAACTTCTTTGGTATAGCTATTGACACCGTTGCCCATCAATGATTTCCATGCCGCTTCCACATCAATGCGATTCATGCCGCCTTCGAGCTTATTCACCTGAATAAATTCTTTGAGGACATCGCCTATTGCGCTTTCATTGCTGAGTCGTTTAGCCATGTTATTTAAGTGAAAAAGGGGTGAAACGTTTGTATTCGTATTGTAGTTTTTCTTTGTTTTGGAGTACCAAAACCGAGTCGGCTATTTCGATAATCTCTTCTTTCCATTTGCCGTATGAAGTGCTGTACTCAATGAAATAGTCATTATTATCCACTACAATTTTAATATTCTCTTTGATACCGTTGGTGGTAAACTTGCCATCAAACTGCGGCATGACTTTTTGACGAAAGCCTGCATTGTTTTTTACTTCAAAAAAATCAACTGTTTCATTGACCTCATAGTCTTTTTTTTCGCCATTAGACAGCTTCACTTGCTTGATTTCCCAGTAACCGTTAAGCTTGGTTAAGTCTTCTTTTTTGACGGCTGTATGACAGGAAATCAGTAGCAAAGTAACGATAAGCAAACTCACTTTTTTCATCATATGGGAATATTGGATTAGAGAGCAAATTTAATTGTAAAATTGATTCTTGACGGCTAAAAACAAAATATTGTTATCAACATTAAACCAATTTGTATCTTTAAGGTCTTACGACAAATAAAAAAATTAATCTATGAAAAACCTTTCCGTATTGCTGGTTCTTTTTGTGAGTTTAACTTGGTCGTGTTCTAATGACAGCAGCAGTGCTGAAGCCACATTGGCAACCCTAACGACAACTGCATGTACTGCAACGACAAATACTACAACAGTCAGTGGCGGAACTATTACCGCTGACGGAGGGGCTTCAATCACACAAAGAGGGGTTTGCTGGAGCACGAATCATAATCCCACCACTGCAAACAGTAAAACTACTGACGGAACAGGCAGTGGAACTTTTACCTCAACCATCACCGGATTAACTCCTAACACCACCTATTACATTCGAGCATATGCTACCAATAATGCCGGTACGGCTTATGGCCCCGAAGTAACCTGCACTACAGCCGAAGCCATGTACTTCCCACCGAATGACGGCAGTGATACCTGGGACACTAAAGCGTTGGCCGATTTAGGGTGGAATCAAAATGCCGTGCAACCTTTGTTAGATTATTTAGAATTGAAACACTCCAAATCCTTTATGATTTTGGTCAATGGCCGAATCGTGATGGAAAATTATTTTAACGGTCACAGTGCTACTACTCCTTGGTACTGGGCCAGTGCCGGAAAAACACTGACATCTACCGTAACAGGTATAGCGCAGCAGGAAGGCTACATCAACATCAACAACAAAGTTTCGGATTATATAGGAACCGGCTGGACCAATGAAACCTTGGCACAGGAAAATCTTATTACATGTAAAGATTTATTATCAATGACTTCGGGCATTGATGATTATGTCAATGGCGTATACAGCGACGATGTGACTCCTTCCAGTCTGAATTATAAAGCTGATGCCGGGACCCGATGGGCTTACAGTAATGTCTATGTTAAATTACAAGATGTAGTAGCTCAAGCCACAGGACAAAGCTGGAGCACCTATTTCAACAACAAGTTACGGGACAAACTCGGCATGACCGGTTCATGGTTGGCTTCAGGAAATAATATTGTATATTGGAGTACTACCAGAAGTATGGCCCGTTTTGGGTTGATGGCTTTAAACAACGGCAACTGGAACGGAACTCAGGTGGTCAATCAGGGGTATTTCAGTACGGCTACCAATACTTCGCAAAATATTAATTTATCGTATGGCTATTTGTGGTGGTTGAATGGGAAGGCCAGTTATCACATGCCGCAAAGTCAACTGCAGTTCCCTGGCAGTATCATTCCTTCCGGGCCTAATGATATGTTTATGGCTTTAGGGAAAAACGATCAGAAAATCTATGTGATTCCGAGTAAAAAGATGGTGGTCATCCGAATGGGTGATGCAGCCGACAACGTCAATCTGGCGTTATCCGACTTTGATGATGTCCTTTGGCAAAAGATTTCTGCCTTGTATCAGTAAACTATTTTTTATTTAGTAAACGAATGGTACCGTAGACAAACAAAAGGAATGCGATCAAACGCAATCCCATAAAAATATTGGGTAATGGTTTCTGAATGAAATAGGATAACACCGCTATTGCAATACTAATCACTATAAGCTTTACAGCTGAGGCTTCTTTAAAAAAGTGTACCATTTTATTCATATGCTTTTATTTAAAAAACGAATCTACGAATTCAAATTTATTAAAAACCTGTAAATCTTCAATACCTTCTCCTACTCCGATGTATTTCACCGGAATTTGGAATTGATCAGATATTCCAATCACCACTCCGCCTTTAGCAGTACCGTCTAACTTGGTTACCGCAAGACAACTTACTTCGGTTGCAGCAGTGAATTGCTTGGCTTGTTCAAAGGCATTCTGACCGGTTGAACCGTCTAAAACCAATAACACATCATGAGGAGCATCTTCAACCACTTTTTGCATGACGCGTTTTACTTTAGTCAATTCGTTCATCAGATTCACTTTATTGTGTAAACGCCCTGCTGTATCGATAATCACGACATCAGCATTTTGAGTCACGGCACTTTGCAGCGTATCAAAAGCCACAGAAGCCGGATCACTTCCCATTTGCTGTTTTACAATAGGCACGCCTACCCTATCAGCCCAAATCTGCAATTGATCAATCGCAGCAGCACGGAAGGTATCAGCAGCTCCCAACACTACTTTGAATCCTGCTTTTTTGAATTGATAGGCCAATTTACCAATGGTGGTTGTTTTTCCAACCCCATTTACACCAACGACCATAATTACATACGGTTTTTTATTAGCCGGAATGTTGAATTCACTCTCTTCACCTGATTTAGTTTCCGAAAGCAAACCCGCAATTTCCTCACGAAGAATCTGATTGAGTTCATCGGTGCCCAGGTATTTGTCATTGGCCACACGTTCTTCAATACGTTCGATAATTTTCAGGGTGGTATTTACGCCTACATCAGAGGATACTAACACTTCTTCCAAATTATCCAGAACCTCATCATCCACCTTTGATTTACCGGCAACAGCTTTTGTCAGTTTGGAAAAAAAGGAAGTTTTAGTTTGTTCTAACCCTTTATCGAGGGTTTCTTTTTTCTCGGAGGAGAATATTCTTTTGAAAAAACTCATGGTAACGGATTGAAATTCGAAAATTTATGCGGCACTCGAGCCTCGTTTGGTAACGAGGCGAACTGGCGAAGCAAATATAAAAATAAAAAAGCTACTTCCGAATGAAAGTAGCTTTGATATATAGAGTTTGTTGAATTATTTCTTTGTCAAGAAACTATCTACTTCTTCCGGAGACATAATGCTTTCCACAAAAGTGTATGCACCTGTTTTCGGAGATCTCACCATCTTAATAGCTTTGGTTAATCTTTTTGAAGCGGTTTGTAACGTTGCTACGGTTTTCTTTGCCATGGTTTAAATGTATTTTGAAATTTTCAGTATAAAAACTTCTAATTATTTAATTTCTTTGTGAACAGTCATTCTCTTTAAGATTGGATTAAACTTTTTAATCTCTAATCTGTCCGGAGTATTTTTTTTGTTTTTCTTGGTGATGTAACGTGAAGTTCCTGGTAAACCAGTTGCTTTGTGCTCTGTACACTCTAAAATAACTTGTATTCTATTACCTTTCTTTGCCATCTTACTTTATTTTTAATAGGTTACGAATTAACCAATGAATCCGTTAGCTTTTGCATCTTTCAATACAGCGGCTAAACCTTTTTTATTGATTGTTTTAATTGTAGATGCCGCTACTCTAAGCGTAATCCATCTGTCTTCTTCAGCAAGATAGAAACGTTTTTTAACTAAGTTTACAGAAAACTTTCTCTTAGTTTTGTTCATAGCGTGAGAAACGTTATTTCCTACCATCGCTCTTTTACCTGTAAGGTCACAAACTCTTGACATTATGCTTTTCTTTTATCGTTATTCAAAATCAGGGTGCAAACTTAAGGAAAATAAATCATTGTAACAAAAAAATTATTGCAGATTTTTCAAAATTTCTTTCTGCAGTATTTCAAAGGCTTTATTTGACGCTCTATCTATCACTTTTTCACGTGGTTGTCCAAAATTAAACTCTTCTACCAAAACTTCCTTCGGAGTAGCCAACGCAATAAAAACAGTGCCAACTTCGGCTTTTCCGGCTTCAGATGTTGGTCCGGCATTTCCGGTAGTGGCTATCGCATAGGTTGTTTTCAACTTTTTTTGCACTGCCAAAGCCATCGCTTCGGCTACTTCAGCACTCACCACATCAAACTGTTCTATCAGAGCTTCTTCAACCCCTAAGATATTGATTTTAGTTTCTTTGGAGTACGTCACCACACCACCTTTGAAGTATTGTGATGCACCTGCCACAGCGGTAAACATTTGGGCTATTTTACCTCCGGTGCAACTCTCTGCCGTGGCTATGGTTTTTCCCTGTTGCGCAAGCAATCTTCCAAGGACAACTTCTATCGTATCTTCTTCTTCAAAACCGACTATAACATCTCCGATAATCTGAGTTACTGATGCCACATTTTCCTGAATGGCTTGCTCCAGAAGTTCTTTGTTTTCCCCTCGAGCAGTGAGTCGCAAGCGCACCCTTCCCGGAGCCGGTAAATAGGCTAATTTGATAAATTCGGGCAAGTTGTTTTCCCAAGCTTCTATTCGTTCGGCTATCATACTTTCGCCTTGGCCGTAAGTCATTAAGGTTTTATGAATGATATAAGGTCGTTTGAATTCTTTCACGATTCTGGGAACGATTTCATTGTCGACTATATATTTCATTTCATAAGGCACTCCGGGTAATGAAATAAAGATGGTATTTTCTTTTTTCATCCACATCCCGGGGGCCGTTCCCATCTGATTGAACAGCACTGTACACTTGGACGGAACTAAGGCCTGGTCACGATTCAACTGTGTAATTGGTCGTTTGTAGAAACCCTCTATCAATTCAATAACATGCGATTCCACTCTGGGATCAACTACCAGGGTATCTTCAAAATATTCGCAAAACGTTTTCTTGGTAATATCGTCTTTAGTTGGGCCGAGTCCGCCGGTTATGATAACCAAATCAGATTGATTCTGAAGTTGGGTGAAGGTATTTAAAATGTGCTGTTTATCATCTGAGATAGAGAGCATCTCTTGGGTTTGCACTCCAATTCGGTCTAAAGCTTTTGCAATATACCCGGAATTGGTATCCACAATTTGCCCAATCAAGATTTCGTCGCCAATAGTAACTATGGTAGCTTTCATTTCAATTTAAGCATTGGAATTTTTAAGAATTTCTAAACGTAAAGCGCAACAGTAACGGTTATAATGTCATCTCCTTATTTCAGAAAGAAACGTGGCAGTAACAGAAAATCGCCATTACTATAATCCGCTATTTTTCGAACTATTCGCTTACTGTTTTAGATCTCGAAGTCCTTTTTGATTTCTTTAACGGCTTTGTCAACCTGACTTTGAATACTGGCGAAGGTATCAACAATTTCTTTGCGTTTGCCTTCTCTTTTGGTCCAAGCCTCCACCTGAAGAATTTCTTCAAATGCTACCGACATCCCTAATAAATCCAGTGTTGGTTTTATTTTATGGGCATAGCTGTATGCTAATTTATGGTCTTTTTCTTTGATGCCCAAATCAATTTGTTTCATGTCTTCGGGTACTTCGGTCACAAACAACGTAATGATTTGCATCACAAATTCGGGATCATTGTCTGAAAGCGCGTAAACTTTTGCTAGGTTGTAGTTAATTGCCATTATTTAATGTGTAATCTTAATACTTTTTTATTTTCTATAAATCCCTCCAAAACATCGCCAGGGCTTACTTTTCCGACGCCTTCCGGAGTTCCTGTGAAGATAATATCTCCTGTTTTAAGCGTAAAATACTGCGAAACATGTGCTATAATCTCATCAATTTTCCAAAGCATGTGTTCGGTATTTCCTTGTTGCACCGATTCACCATTTTTGGTCAACTCAAAAGTAATATTTTCCGTTGAAACAAAGTCATTTTTCGGAAGAAAGTCACCAATAATCGCTGAACCGTCAAAAGCTTTGGCTTTTTCCCAAGGCAACCCTTTTTCTTTGAGTTTGGCCTGGAGGTCTCTTGCTGTGAAATCAATTCCTAATCCTATCTGGTCGTAATACTTGTGTGCGAACTTAGCATCGATGTATTTACCCACCTTGTTTATCTTGACCAGAATTTCTACTTCGTGGTGAATGTCGTTACTGAATTCGGGAATGACAAAGGCTGTTTTGTCCGAAAGCACGGCAGTATCCGGTTTGAGAAAAATAACCGGTTCGTCAGGACGCTCATTGTTGAGTTCCTCGATATGCTTGACGTAATTTCTTCCGATGCAGATGATTTTCATACCGTATATTGAAATTAACTGAATTTATTGTTTAGTTTTCTCAATTTTATTCCGGTTAAAACCTTCTTTGTATACAAGGGAAATTCAGCGTTTTGAATCCAACCGAAATAGCCCGGTTCTTTATCTAAAACCTCATCTACCAAGGCTCCTTTGTGTTTTCCGAAGGTGAAAATTTCCTGTCCTTCGGCATTCAGCGCAATGAAACCGGCAAAGTCAACTGATTTTTTTCGGGTGGTGAACTCGGATAATGATTTCATGTCATTCTCTAAATCGTTGTAACGATCGAGTTGTGCTTTCAGGATTTCGTAGGTTGCCATGGTATCGGCTTCTGCCGAATGCGCATTATCGAGGTTCCCGTTGCAATAAAACTTGTAGGCGGCACTAAGGGTTCGTTCTTCTTTTTTGTGAAAAATAGTTTGGACATCAACAGAGACTCTGTTCTTCATATCAAAGTCGACTTCTGCGCGCAGCAATTCTTCTGCCAATAGCGGAATATCAAATCGGTCTGAATTGAATCCGGCCAAATCTGCATCTTTTATCATGGCATGTACCTGACCCGCCAGCTCTTTGAATGTTGGCTCGTTAGCCACTTTTTCATTGGAGATTCCGTGTACGGCTGTAGCAGTTGCCGGAATGGGAATTGTGGGGTTCACCAGCCAGGTTTTGCTTTCTTTATTGCCGTTGGGATAGACTTTAAAAATGGAGATTTCGACGATTCGATCTTTGGCCACATCAATTCCGGTGGTTTCTAAATCGAAAAAACAAATAGGCCTGTTGAGTTTTAATTCCATTGTAAAAAGTTAAGTCGACAAATATAAAATATTGCGGTTACCGTTGGTCGATAATTTAAAAAGATTTGGTTTTTTTTAATCTCTTTTGACTGTAGGGAGCAAAATAAGTACGAGATATAAAATAAGGAACCAAAACAGCACTATGAGATGTCGCCATTATACCATGAGGAAGCCAAAATGTACTGTAAGTATAGCAAAAGACAAAAAAAATGTGTTAAAAAGTAAAAGTACATTTGTAAAACTTACAACAAAGTTTCTAAAACTTATAGTCAAGTTTGTAAAAGATACAATCAAGTTGACAAAAATTATAATCAAGTTAGTAAAACTTACAATTAAGTTAGTAAAACTTACAATTAAGTTTGTAAAAAATACAATCAAGTTTTTAAAAATTAGAATCAAATTGGTAAAAAATACAATTAAGTTTGTAAAACTTAGAATCAAGTTGATAAAAGATACAATCAAGTTGGTAAAAGTAAAAAGAGGGTGGCAAAAAGTAGCGTAAAGAGGTGTGTGAAGGAGATTGACCTCTTCTCTTTCTTTATACGGAGCAAGGCTGTTTTTTTGATGCCTTTATATTTGAAAATATGGGAAAAAGAAAACCCTGACTCACGTCAGGGTTTGTATTTATTGCTTGATGATTTTTAGGGTTTCGGCAGCTTCTGTATTGCTGATTTTTAAAAGATAATTTCCTTTTGCCAACTCTTTTTGCAACGGGATGGTATAGCTTTGGGACTCATCAGATTGATACTCAAAAATCTTTTTTCCGGTGATATCATAAAGTTCTACCCGGTTTTTTGCTAAAGTTTTTCCTTGGTTTTCAATGGTAATTGATTCCGAAAACGGATTGGGGTAAACTGAAAATAATTTGGCTGCAGGCTGGTTAACAGATAAGGCATTTGTATCCAATCTGGCAAAACAACCAACTGAATAATCAATTACTCCTGCGCACAAAAATTTTCCATCAGGCTGAATTAAAAAAGAGGAAACCACAGCATTCGAATTTTCAAAATCCACCAATTTGTAACCTACATCATCAAATGTAGTATCTATAGTGCCATCCGTGTTGAATTTGATTAATAGAAAATTAGCCACTAAACCCGTTTCATTCCACGATGCTCCGGCACAAATAATTTTACCATTGGGCAGGACTGTGAGATCATAAATTACATCCCATAAAGTGGTCGAATTTTTATTGGTTACAACTATTCCGTTGCTTCCAAAATCGGGATCAGGATTGCCATTGGCCAAAAGCCTTACCAAGCCTATATTTACGAAATCGTTGTCAACGTCAACTTGATATTGGTGTTCGCATGTGGCAATAATTTTATCCTCAGCGGTGAGCTTAATGTTGGTCAAATAATCTTTATCCCCAAAATTAATCACCGTTTGCCCGTTGTCACCAAAGGTGGTATCTAAGGTTCCATCTGCATTTAAGCAAATAATGCCTAAATTGCTGTAGTCTTCTAATGATTCTCCAACGGTTGTGCTTCCTCCTACAATTATTTTACCAGCGGAATTAATCTTTATAGCAATTGCAAAATCACTTGAATAAACTCCTGAAGCAGGAATGGTATGTGTACCAAAATTATGAGTGAATTTGCCATTTATACCAAAAGAAGTATCCACTGAGCCATTGGGAAAATACCTTACTACTGCAAAATCAGCTGAATAATTAGGGGATGACTGATAGTATTTGTGACTGTGACCACCCACCAAAATTTTTCCATCACTTTGAATCTCTATGACTTGTGCTTCCTCATAACTTAACGCTTCAAAACCCGTTATGGCATAACCGTTTGTACCAAAAGTAGTGTCTATCGAACCATCTGTATTGTACCTTGCCGTGCAAAAATCTAAATAACTTGCATTGGAACTTCCGTTTGAAGAAAAACTTCCGGTGACCAATATTTTGCCGTCAGGTTGTAATTTCATCATATTGGTGTGCCCTCCTTCATTGACTATAATCGTATTTACAAAACCATTTGTACCAAAAGTAGTATCAACGGTTCCATCACTATTAAACCTTGCCAGTTTCACGTTTCCCGAAATAGAAAAATCACCTAAAAAGCAGGAAACTATTTTCCCGTCATTTTGCAATTGTATGGTTTGTCCGCTTGTTACGGAAGTATTGGTAACCTTTCCTGCTGTTCCAAAGGTAGCATCTAATGAAAGTGTTTGTGAAAATGAAGCTTGCCACAGTAGAATAATAAAGAATGCTGAGTAAAGTAAATTTTGTTTCATAGCTTTTAATTAAGAACACAATAATAACAAAAAAAACCTTTCAATTAGCTTGAAAGGTTTTGATATACATTTATTTTATGACTTAATATTCTCTGTTCACATCAAAGGCTTCCAGATAATCGGCTACGCGTTTTACAAAGCTTCCTCCTAAAGCACCATCAACCACACGGTGGTCATACGAGTGCGACAGGAACATTTTTTGACGGATTCCGATAAAGTCACCTTCCGGTGTTTCAATCACCGCCGGCACTTTGCGGATAGCCCCTAAGGCTAAGATTCCCACTTGCGGTTGGTTGATGATTGGCGTTCCGAATACCGAACCGAAAGTACCTACGTTGGTTACCGTGTAGGTTCCGCCTTGGGTATCGTCCGGTTTCAGTTTACCGGCTTTGGCGCGGTTTCCTAAATCGTTTACGGCTTTGGCCATCCCTACCAAGTTCAATTGGTCGGCATTTTTAATTACCGGAACGATTAAGTTACCGTTTGGCAACGCAGCCGCCATACCTAAGTTGATATTTTTACGTTTGATGATAAACTCACCATCAACGGAAATATTCATTCCCGGGAAGTCTTTCAACGCTTTGGCCACGGCTTCCATAAAGATTGGGGTGAAAGTCAATTTCTCTCCTTCTCTCTTTTCGAAAGCGTTTTTCACGCGGTCTCTCCATTTTACAATGTTGGTCACATCCACTTCGATGAAGGATTGCACGTGTGCCGACGTTTGTACTGACGCCACCATGTAGCCGGAAATCAGCTTACGCATGCGGTCCATTTCTACAATTTCGTCACCACCGTTTACCGAAACCGGAGTTGCGATTGGAGCGGTTGTTTTAGGAGCCGGAGCGGCGGCAGCAGGTTGACTGCCTCTGTTTTTGATATAATTTAAAATGTCTTCTTTCGTCACACGACCGTCTTTACCCGAACCGGCAATGCTTTCCAATTCGGTAAGCGAGATGCCTTCGGCTGTAGCAATATTTTTCACCAATGGGGAGAAGAATTTGTCTGACGATTTGAAGTCGGCCGGAGCGGCAATGGTCTGTGCAGCTTCAACGGTTTTAACTACTTCAGCGACCGGAGCGGCTACTGTTTCGGCAACCGGAGCAGCAGCTACGCTACCGCCTTCCGTTTCAATAATGGCTATGGTTTGCCCCACTTTTACTACATCATTTACCTGGAATAAAATTTCGGTTAAGGTACCTGAAACTTCGCTTGGCACTTCGCTGTCGACTTTATCGGTAGCGATTTCCAAAACGGCTTCGTCGGCAGCAATGGTTTCGCCTACATTTTTTAACCAATTTGTAATCGTTGCTTCCGCAACGCTTTCTCCCATTTTAGGTAATTTCAATTCAAACTTTGCCATATTGATACTCTAAAGTTGTGTTTGTTATTTAACTTCGTTTAGTCGGCCACAGGCCTCTAATCGCCTGCAAAAATACTAAAAGAAAAAGCGATTTTTGTGATTTTCTATAAATTAATTACTTCGCCTCTGTCGTTACTGCTGTTGCTTCCAATGATAAAATGGCTTCCGGCAGGTAACATTTTAAAAGTAAACGAGTTACTTTTATTTTCCTCCAAAAAAAGGAGTGCTTCCCGAAAGCTTATGTCGTTTAAATCCAAGATTACTTCTTCGTTTTTGCCTTTCGAAATCGTTTGCGAAAATACTATTTTTCCATTTTCAGGGGCTTTTCTGATTGCATTTTTTTGAAGCTTTTGTTCCACTATTTCTTTGGTGGCTTCATTATTTGAAATCAGGATATACTGTTGAGGTGTCAGTTTTGATTTTGATTTCCCCTGAAACCTTTTAACCAAAGAGAAGAAGACAATCCCTATTTGCATGAACAATGAGAAGAAGAATGAGACTTTAAAATGTTTTCGGTAAAAGAAATTCATGGCTTCCTGAAAGCGCTTCATGTAGGTTCCGTCTTTGACGGTGCTTTCTCCTTTATAATGCAAGACCGTTGTTTCGTGGAAATAGTAGTTGGCTTTTCCTTTTTGCAAAACCATGTAACTCAAGTCGATGTCATCCGAATACATGAAACAGTTTTCGTCAAAACCACCTACTTCATTGTACAATTCACGCTTCATAACCATAAAAGCCCCCACGAGAATTTCGACTTTTCCGGTTTGGTTTTCACCAAGATGTTGGGCGTAATATTTGTTAAATAAAGCAGACTTTGGAAACATTTTATACAAGCCGAAAATCTTGGTAAAAGCCACCCAAGGAGTTGGAATACCGCGTTTACTTTCGGGCAAAAACCTGCCGGTGCCGTCTATGAGTTTGCAACCTACGATACCCAAATCGGTTTTACTTTTGGCGAAAGCCAGCACCTTTTCAAAAGTATCTTCGGCCACCACCGTATCGGGATTTAGGATGCAAATGTATTCGCCTTTGGCTTGGGCCACCCCAATGTTATTGCCTTTGGGGAAACCTGCGTTTTCTTTGTTTTGAATGAGCTTGACATTAGGAAAACGCTGTTGCATCATGGTGCAACTGTCATCAGAAGAATTGTTATCTACTACTATAATTTCGGCTTCTATATTTTGAATGGCTTTTTGCACACTCAAGACACAGAGCTCTAAAAAATAGCGCACGTTATAATTCAGAATGATAACTGATAGTTGCATTGGGCAAATATAATGGTTCGATTTGAAAATTTGAAGATATGGGAATTTGAAAATTTGAGGATTTGAAGATTTGAAAATGATGGAATACTTTAAAATAGTACTTTTGCACACTTCCAATTTTCAAATTGGCTCATTTTCAAATTTTCAAATTGTTTCCATGAATTACCTTTCAGTAGAGAACATATCAAAATCTTTTGGCGAAAGAACCTTGTTTAAGGACATCTCTTTCGGTATTAATAAAGACCAAAAAATTGCTTTTATTGCCAAAAACGGTTCGGGCAAAACCTGTATCATGAACATCATCAATGGCGAAGACGAGCCGGATACCGGACAAGTGGTGATGCGCAAAGGATTGAAGATGGCGTTTCTGTCGCAGAAAGATAATTTGCAGATCGAGTTGACCATTGAAGAAAGTATTTTTGCTTCAGACAATGAGATACTGCACGTGATTGAGCGTTATGAAAAAGCCTTGGAAAACCCTGAAGATGAAGAGAAATACCAATTGGCTTTTGACGAAATGGACCGGCACAATGCCTGGGATTTTGAAACCCAGTTCAAACAGATATTATCCAAACTGAAATTGGACGATTTAAAGTTGAAAGTGAAATCGCTTTCGGGAGGACAAAAGAAACGTTTGTCGTTAGCCATCATTCTCATAAACAGACCAGATTTATTAATATTGGATGAGCCGACCAACCACTTGGACTTAGAGATGATTGAGTGGCTGGAGAGTTATTTTGCCAAAGAAAACATCACTTTATTTATGGTCACGCACGACCGTTTCTTTTTGGAGCGGGTGTGTAATGAAATTATTGAATTGGATAACGGTAAAATGTATTCCTATAAAGGCAATTACTCCTATTATTTACAAAAGAAAGAAGAGCGCATTGCCATGGAGAATTCGACCATAGACAAAGCCCAAAACTTATTTGTAAAAGAATTGGCTTGGATGCGTCGCCAACCTAAAGCGAGAACGACCAAATCCAAATCGCGTCAGGATGATTTTTACAAGATCAAAGAAGTCGCGGAAAGCAGAAGAAAAGAAAATGTGGTAGAGCTTGAGATTAATATGGAGCGCATGGGCAGCAAGATTATTGAGCTACACAAACTCTATAAAAAGTTTAACGACAAAGTCATACTCGACAATTTTACTTATGATTTCCAGCGTGGAGAACGCATCGGGATTATTGGTAAAAACGGTACGGGTAAATCGACTTTCCTTAACATACTTACCAAAACCATGGTGCCCGATTCCGGCAAAGTGGTGATTGGCGACACGATTAAAGTGGGTTACTATACCCAAAGCGGCATCAATCCGAAACCGGGACAGAAGGTTATTGACATCATTAAAGAATACGGCGAATACATACCGCTAACCAAAGGGAAAATCATTTCGGCTTCGCAATTGCTGGAACGCTTTTTATTTGACTCAAAAAAACAATACGACTTTGTTGAAAAACTGAGTGGAGGTGAGTTGAAAAGATTGTATTTGTGTACGGTTTTGATACAGAATCCAAATTTTTTAATCTTGGATGAGCCTACCAATGACCTGGATATAGTGACATTGAACGTATTGGAAAGCTTCCTGTTGGATTATCCGGGTTGCTTGTTGGTCGTATCACACGATCGTTACTTTATGGATAAGATTGTAGACCATTTATTCATCTTTAGAGGCGAAGGACAGATAGAAGATTTCCCAGGAAACTATTCGGACTTTAGAGCTTATGAAGATTCGGTGGAGCCCAAAGGTTTATCCAATGTTTCGACTGAGAAAGTCAATTGGAAACAAAACAATCCCACTACGACCGGTTTGAGTTTTAATGAGCAAAAAGAGTTCAACAAAATAGAGCGTGAAATCAAGGATTTGGAATACGAGAAAAAGCAAATTGAGAACCAATTCGCCGAAGGAAAAGTAGCTGATGCTGATATCACAACCAAAGCCAACGAACTGCAAGCCATTATTACCAAGTTGGAAGCAAAAGAAGAACGCTGGTTTGAATTATCGTCAAAAATGGAATAAAACAATAGTGGTCAGTTAGCAGTGGTCAGTCATCAGTTCTGAACACTGAATACTGAACACTGAACACTTAAAAATGTTACAACAAATTAGAGCCTACCTAAATTTCATCTACCACTCCAAAAACGAACACGGAGTGCATTCGCCGTTTGTGTTTGCCTTAGTGACCAAATGTTTTTATGATACCAAAAAGTATCAAGAGTATACCCTATTAAAAAACTACCGCAACAGCCTTTTACAAAACAAGAACACGATTGAAGTTATCGACTTCGGAGCAGGTTCACGCGTTTTTAAAAGCAATACCCGAGCCATTAATCAAATTGCGAAGAACGCGGGAATTTCAAGTAAAAGGGCCGAATTATTATTCAGAATTACAAATTATTTTCAACCGGAAAACATTCTGGAAATCGGAACTTCTTTGGGACTGGCTACTTCAGCTCTTTCATTGGGACTCGGGGCGAAGCCGAACAGAGCGGAGCTAAATCCAAAAGCCAAAATCATTACTCTAGAAGGGTGTCCGAATACTTTAGCCACAGCGCAACGGCAACCGCTGGAAAACGTTCAATATGTCAATACCGAGTTTTCGACGTATTTGAAAACTTTAGAGGCAGAACGTGCTGTTTTTAATTTAATTTATTTTGACGGCAACCATTCCAAACAAGCAACTTTAGACTATTTCGAATTATTACTTTCAACGATTACTAATGACAGTGTTTGGATTTTTGATGATATTCACTGGTCGGCCGACATGGAAGCTGCATGGGAAGCGATAAAGAATCATCCGAAAGTAACCGTTACTATTGACACGTTTCAATGGGGATTAGTATTCTTTAGAAAAGAACAACCCAAAGAGCACTTTGTGATACGCTGTTAAGATTTGTAACAAACTGTTTCAAAATTATACCTATATTTCGTTCTGAAATCTTAAATCGTTAATCAGCATTCCCTTAGTAAAATGGCAAATCCATTAATTGACATCAAAAATATCAAACGTGATTTCGTACTTGGCAGCGAAATCATCAATGTACTCAAAGGCATTGATTTACAAATCAACAAAGGCGAGTATGTAGCCCTCATGGGACCATCCGGTTCCGGAAAATCAACACTCATGAATATTTTGGGTTGTTTGGATACGCCTACTTCGGGAACCTATATCCTCAACAACAATGATGTTTCCCAAATGCACGATGACGATTTAGCCGAAATCCGCAACAAAGAAATCGGATTTGTATTTCAAACGTTCAACCTACTGCCCAGAACCACTGCTTTAGACAATGTGGCTTTGCCCATGATTTACGCCGGGTATTCCAAATCCGAAAGAAATGCACGCGCTACCGAAGTACTGACACAGGTTAATTTAGCGGACCGTATGGACCATCAGCCCAACCAACTCTCGGGAGGACAACGTCAACGTGTAGCTATTGCCCGGGCGTTGGTCAACAAACCGTCTATCATTCTGGCTGACGAACCTACTGGGAATCTCGACAGTAAAACCTCAGTCGAAATCATGAACCTCTTTAACGATATTCACAAAAACGGCAACACCGTGATACTGGTTACCCACGAAGAAGACATTGCCAAATATGCCCACCGCATCATCCGTTTGCGTGACGGTATGATTGAAAGCGACAATCCTAATCCCGACCATCTTTAAAATAAGAAGCTAAAGGCTCGGGCTTTATCAGGAATCCATTTTCCTGCTGTCCGTTATACGAGGTGCCACTCCCATCAGGGCTAGTTGATAATCCATTTTATTTTTTGCTACCTTTGACGGAATTAAGAAATGCTACATTCATAAAATAAAATGAGCTTTTTTTAGCGAATTACATCGAACACCTATAACAAATAAAATCAAGTGAGATGAAAGTTTATACCAAAACCGGTGATACCGGAACCACTGCTCTTTTCGGCGGCACACGGGTTCCTAAGCATCATATCCGTATCGAAAGTTATGGCACTGTTGACGAACTCAACTCACATATAGGACTGATTCGTGACCAGGATATCAATCCGTTATACAAAAACGTACTCATAGAAGTCCAGGACCGATTGTTTACTGTAGGAGCCATACTGGCCACTCCGCCCGAAAAAGAAATTCTTAAAAACGGACAGCCTCGCCTAAACATCAATCGTATTTCGGAAGAGGATATTGCCTTATTGGAAAACGAAATCGATCGAATGGATACGGCTTTACCTCCTATGACACACTTTGTACTGCCCGGCGGTCACACCACTGTGTCATATTGTCACATTGCGCGCTGTGTATGCCGCAGAGCCGAGCGTTTAGCAGTGCATTTACACGAATTAGAACCCACCGACGAACAAGTTATCAAGTACTTAAACCGACTTTCTGACTACCTTTTTGTCTTGGCACGGAAGTTGTCCTTTGACCTGCAGGCGGATGAAGTGAAGTGGATACCGAGAAAGTAATCTGTCATTGTATTCTGTCCCCTGTTTCTGCCGCTTACGGTTGAAAATGGAATAGACCAAAAGACGTTCTTAAACATATTTAAAAATAAATGAAAAAAAACTTGACTTTTTCAGTATAAAATTTATTTTTGCATAAACTAAAAAATCGACAGAGATGTATTGGACATTAGAATTAGCGTCATATTTGAGTGACGCGCCATGGCCAGCAACCAAAGATGAACTTATCGACTATGCTATCAGAACAGGCGCTCCACTAGAAGTAGTTGAGAATTTACAATCGATAGAAGACGAAGGCGAAATATACGAATCAATGGAGGAAATTTGGCCCGATTATCCGACCGACGAAGATTATCTTTGGAATGAGGATGAATATTAAAAAAATAAACAATCACACTAGAAAAAAAAGTCCGATTCGGGCTTTTTTTTTGTTTAAATTTGCACACCTTTTAGAATATAAAAAAACACAAACCCGTTATGAGTTTCATTAATAGCATTATCAAAGCTTTTATAGGCGACAAATCCCAAAAAGACGTCAAAGCTACACAGCCATATATTAACAAAATAAAAGCTTTAGAGCCTGTATTGGCGGCACTTTCACATGACGAATTAAGAGCTAAAACTTCAGAATTCAAAGCCAAAATAAAACAAGCCCGCGCTAAGCAGGATGCCGAAATTGAAGCTAAAAAAACCGAAGCGGAAAATACCGCAGATATCGACCTACGAGAAGATATCTACAATGCAATTGACGCTTTGGAGAAAGAAGCCTATGAAATTTCAGAAAAGGTTTTGATGGAAATTCTTCCCGAAGCATTTGCTGTGGTAAAAGAAACAGCCCGTCGTTTCAAAGAAAACACTTCTATTACCGTAACAGCTACAGCGAAAGACCGTGAACTTTCAGCTACCAAATCCTATATCACTTTAGACGGAGATAAAGCCATTTGGGCCAATTCATGGAACGCCGCCGGAAAAGAAATCACCTGGGATATGATTCACTACGACGTACAGTTGATTGGGGGAATTGTATTGCATGAAGGTAAAATTGCCGAAATGCAAACGGGAGAAGGAAAAACATTGGTGGCCACACTCCCACTCTACTTAAACGCATTGACAGGAAACGGCGTTCACCTGGTAACCGTAAATGACTATTTGGCCAAACGTGACAGCACCTGGAAAGCGCCATTATTTGAATTCCATGGGTTGACTGTGGATTGTATCGATAACCACTCCCCGAATTCGGACGCCCGTAGAAAAGCTTACGAAGCCGATATTACATATGGAACGAACAACGAGTTCGGTTTCGACTACCTGAGAGATAACATGGCCCATTCACCGGAAGATTTGGTACAAAGAAAACACAACTACGCCATAGTTGACGAGGTGGATTCCGTATTGATTGACGATGCGAGAACTCCGTTGATTATCTCCGGTCCGGTACCTGATGGTGACCGTCACGAGTTCAATGAATTGAAACCGAAAATCGAAAACCTATACAATTTACAACGTCAATTGGCTAACGGATTTTTAACCGAAGCCAAACGTCTGTTCAAAGAAGGGAACATGAAAGAAGCAGGGTTCCAATTATTGAGAGCCTACAGAGCTTTGCCTAAAAACAAAGCCCTGATTAAGTTCATGAGTGAAGAAGGTGTAAAACAGTTGTTGCAAAAAACCGAAAACGAATACATGGCCGACAACAACCGTAAAATGCCGGAAGTAGATGAAGCCTTGTACTTTGTTATTGAAGAAAAAAATAATCAAGTAGAGCTATCGGATAACGGAATCAAATTTTTATCCAAAGATACTGATGAAAACTTCTTCGTGTTACCGGATATCGGAACCGAAATTGCCAACATCGAAAAACAAAATCTGGAAAAAGATAAAGAAGCCGAAGCCAAAGAACACCTGTTCCAGGATTTTGCCATCAAATCAGAAAGAATTCATACCCTTACTCAGCTGTTGAAAGCTTACACCTTGTTTGAAAAAGACGTAGAATACGTGATTATGGACAACAAGATTATGATTGTAGACGAGCAAACCGGACGTATCATGGATGGTCGTCGTTATTCGGACGGATTGCACCAAGCCATTGAGGCCAAAGAAAGCGTAACCATTGAAGCAGCCACGCAAACCTTTGCTACCATTACATTGCAAAACTATTTCCGTATGTACAGCAAGTTGGCCGGTATGACGGGAACAGCCGTGACAGAAGCCGGTGAGCTTTGGGAAATTTACAAATTGGATGTGGTAGAAATTCCAACCAACAGAGGAATTGCGCGTCACGATAAAGAAGATTTGATTTACCGTTCGGTACGTGAAAAATTCAACGCGGTAATTGAAGATGTAACCCAATTGTCACAGTCCGGAAGACCTGTCTTAATTGGTACCACCTCTGTAGAGATATCTGAGTTATTAAGCCGTATGTTGAAAATACGAGGTGTAGCCCACAACGTATTGAATGCCAAAATGCATAAAAAAGAAGCCGAAATCGTTGCTGAAGCCGGAAAACCGGGTGTGGTAACTATCGCAACCAATATGGCCGGTCGTGGAACCGACATCAAGTTGACTCCGGAAGTAAAAGCTGCCGGGGGATTAGCCATCATTGGTACGGAGCGTCACGATTCACGTCGTGTAGACCGTCAGTTGCGTGGTCGTGCCGGTCGTCAGGGAGATCCGGGAAGTTCCCAGTTCTATGTATCCTTAGAGGATAACCTGATGCGTTTGTTCGGTTCGGAACGCGTAGCCAAAATCATGGACCGTATGGGATTGAAAGAAGGTGAAGTGATTCAGCATTCTATGATGACCAAGTCGATTGAGCGCGCTCAGAAAAAAGTAGAAGAGAACAACTTTGGTACCCGTAAACGTTTATTAGAATATGATGACGTCATGAATGCCCAAAGAGAAGTAGTGTACAAACGTCGTCGTCACGCCTTACATGGAGAGCGTTTGAAACTGGATATTGCTAATATGATGTACGACACCTGCGAGTTAATCGTTAGTGAAAACAAAAGCAAAAACGATTTCAAAAGCTTTGAGTTTGAAGTAATCCGTTACTTCTCTATCACTTCTCCTGTAACGCAGACTGAGTTTGAAAAATCATCGGAAATAGACATCACCGGCAAACTATACAAAGCTGCATTAGCTTATTATACCGAAAAAACCGAAAGAAGTGCCCGAGAAGCCTTCCCGATTATAGCCGATGTATACCAAAAAGAAGGCAACCAATTTGAGCGCATTATTGTACCGTTCTCTGACGGTATCAAAACACTCAATGTGGTAACCGATTTGAAAAAAGCTTTTGAAACCAACGGAGCCCAACTGATAGCCGATTTCGAAAAGAACATCACCTTAGCCATTGTGGACGAAGCTTGGAAGAAGCACTTACGCAAAATGGACGAGTTGAAACAATCGGTACAATTGGCGGTGCATGAGCAAAAAGATCCATTGCTGATTTATAAATTAGAGGCCTTTAACTTATTCCGAACCATGTTGGATGGAGTAAACAAAGAAGTGATTTCCTTCTTATTCAAAGGCGACCTGCCTCAGCAAAACCAAAACATTCAGGAAGCAAAACAAATACGCGAGAAACAAAACTATACCGAAAGTAAAGACGAAGTACTGAACTCGGATGAATTGGCTGCCCGCAATAGAGAAGCCGGACAAACCCAACAGCGTCCGCAGGTAACTGAAACCATCGTTCGCGACCAGCCGAAAATCAACCGCAATGACAACGTCACGGTGAAACATGTCATGAGCGGTAAAACCGAAACCATGAAATACAAAAAAGCCGAAAGCATGATCGCTTCAGGCGAATGGGTTATCGTAAACGAATAATGACCCTCCACATCAATAGAATCCCCACGGTGAATACCGCTGGGGATTTTTTTTTAACTTTGGATAAATAATGTTTTAGCCATGAAAACAAAATTACTCCCGGTACTGTTTCTGCTGTTGGCTTTGAACGGCTTTTCGCAAAGCACCACACGATTGCTGTCTGCCACTCAAAAACTCTTTACAGCCCACTATGAAATGGATTTTGAAACCATCGTTGCACTATCCTATCCTAAAATGGTGGAAACGATTGGCAAAGATAAAATGCTGGAACAATTGGACCAATCTTATCAAAATGACATATACCGATTGCGGTATCAGTTGGAGTCAGTTCCTTTTGTCACCCGTAAAATACAACAAATCGGAGGCCTCTCGTTCTGCGTGATCAGCTGTCGGAATCCGGTGCGCTACTTCTTTGAAAGCCCGTTAACGCCTGAAGAAGTGACAGCGAAGACAGCGTGGCTTAAGACTGTAAACCGCACCGAGAATGTTGTTTACGAGCCGAAAAGAAATAGCTTTAACGTCAAGAGAAATACCCTTTTTATAGCCATAACGGATGATGCCGCCAACGGAGACTGGAAATTTATCAATTGGGATGAGGAAAACCAGCAAACGGCTTTCCGCACGCTGTTTGACGAAAAAACGCTAACCTTATTGGGATTAAACAAATAGTGATTACCTTTACTTGACACCAACGTAAAAAAATAATCATGGCCAAAGGAAGAGACGTGCAGAAATCAGTTAAGAAAGAACCCCTGAAGACTGCAAAAGAAAAGAAAGAGGAAAAACGAATCAAAAAACAAACTCCGAAAAGAGACTAAAAAAAAGCCCTTCCGTTTTGAGAACTGAAGGGCTTCCTTTTATAATTCATCGGGGAAAATCTTCCCGGGATTTAAAATATTGTTTGGGTCGAAGACGCGTTTGATGCTTTCCATGAGTTCCAAATGCCCTCGTGAGAATGCAATATCCATGAAGTTTTTTTGTACGTACCCAATACCGTGCTCTCCCGACAGCGTTCCTTTGAGCGAAACCGTCAATTCAAAGATTTCACGAATGCCCACCGGTACCTGAGTGCGCCAATTGTCATCGGACATCTCTCCTTTGATGATGTTCACGTGCAAATTGCCGTCACCGGCATGTCCATAGCATACCGATTTAAAGCCGTGCTTATCGCCTATCCGTTTAATGCCCGCCAACAGTTCAGGCAGCATGTATCTGGGCACTACCGTATCTTCTTCTTTGTAAATTGAGTTGGATTTTACCGCCTCGGCCACAGAGCGACGCATTTTCCACAAGGCGTTCTTTTGGTCTTCGGTGTCGGCAAACAGGACTTCATCGATACCAAACTGCTCTACCACCGAAAGAATTTTTTCAGCTTCCTGCATCAACACTTCCGGGTAATTCCCGTCGACTTCAATCAGCAAATGGGCTTGGTGTTCCGGTTTTACCGTCACGCTGATGCCTTCCACTAATCGAAGCGTCCAATCTATCGCATCGCGTTCCATAAACTCTAAAGCACTCGGAATGATTCCCGCTCTAAAAATGGCTGAAACCGCTTCACAGGCTTCGTTGGCTTTGTAAAAGGGAACCAACATCAATACATTGTGGTTGTTTTTGGGCAACAGCTTTAACACCGCTTTGGTAATTACGCCCAATGTTCCTTCGCTGCCTACCATCAATTGGGTAAGGTTATAACCTGTAGAGTTTTTGAGCGTGTTGGCACCCGTCCAAATAATATCGCCGTTGGCTAAAACCACTTCCAGATTCAAAACGTAGTCTTTGGTTACCCCATATTTCAAGGCTCTGGCACCGCCTGAGTTCTCGGCTATATTCCCTCCAATCCAGCAACTGCCCATACTGCTTGGGTCAACCGGATAGAAGAGTCCTTTTTCAGCAACCGCTTCGCGCAAAACCTGCGTAATCACGGCCGGCTCTACAGTTACCTGCAAATTTTGCTCATCAATTTCCACAATCTTATTGAGGCGTTCCATAGACAACCCAATTCCCTCATAAACGGACAATGCTCCGCCGCTCAATCCGGTTTGGGCTCCAATGGGAGTGGTCGGAATTTTATATTCGTTCGCTACTTGCAGGATAGCGGAAATCTCCTGAGCATTAGCCGGTTTGAGCACCACATGCGGTGGAAAGACATAATCTTCGGTTTCATCGTGACCATAGCGATTACGGGTAGCGATATCAGTAAAAATATAGGATTCACCAACAATAGCGGTGAGTTTTTGCAGTATTTCGGGATGAAGTGTCATGTGTTGAAAATTGAGTAGTAAAAGTAAGGATAACAAAAGGAAAAGACAAATCCTTTTTAGTCTCCATCATTTAAAATGAACGGAACAGTCAACCCATAATTGCCGGGTCTTTTGATGGCGTAAAATGGCAACGACTCACGCCACATCCCGTCAAGTCATTCGTTACCGATAGTCAGCAGCAGGTGGTTTATCGCTTCTTTAAGTTGGGCAAAAAGTAGCAGCTAATGCCTATCAACGGCAGGAAGGAACATACCTGATAGACAAACTGTATCGAAGTATAATCGGCTAACTTGCCCAATACGGCAGAACCTAAGGCCCCCATTCCGAAGGCAAAGCCATAAAACAATCCGGACACCATGCCCAGTTTTTTAGGGAGTAGTTCCTGCGCATACACCAATATGGCCGGAAAGGCTGAGGATATGATAATCCCGATGACAATCATCAGCACATCAGTCCAGAATAAGTTGACGTAAGGGAGTAACAACGCAAACGGCGCTGCGCCGAAGACCGAGAGCCATATCACATATTTCCTTCCGATTTTGTCTCCCAGCGGTCCGCCCAATATGGTGCCGGCGGCGTACGCAATCAAATAGAGGAACATATGGAATTGCGCTTCCTTAATGCTCAGATGAAACTTGTCAATAACATAAAAAGTATAGTAGGTTGACAAACAGGCCGAATAGAAGAACTTGGAGAAAATAACCACCAGCAGGATCACAATAGCCCACTTGACTTTGCTTTTCGTAAGGCGCTGAAAGTCGGCAAAGACCACTTTTTTCTGCTGCTTGTAAATGAGGTTGTCGCGGTACCAATAGGCAATTTTACTGATAATCACCAGTCCGATGGCTGCGGCAATAACAAACCACAACAGGTATTTCTGCCCGTTGGGCACCACTATCAAAGCCACCAAAAGCGGCCCCAGTGCGGTACCGAAATTCCCGCCTACCTGAAAAATAGACTGCGCCAAACCGCGCTTGCCTCCCGAAGCCATGTTGGAAATTCGGGCCGACTCGGGATGAAAAACAGAAGAACCCGTTCCGATGAGCATCACGGCCAGCAAGATCCAGTAGAAATTATCCGCATACGCGATACAAATCACACCCAGCATAGAAAACAACATGCCGTAAATCTGCGAAAAAGGTTTCGGGTACTTGTCTGTATAATACCCTACAAAGGGCTGAAACAAAGAAGCGGTCAACTGAAAAGCAAAAGTGATGAGCCCAATCTGAGAAAAGGACAGGTTGTAATTGGCTTTTAAGATGGGATACACCGACGGAATAACCGCCTGAATCAAATCGTTGAGCAAGTGCGCAAAACTGATGGAAAACAAAATAGAATAGACTGTTTTTTGCGCCAGGTCTTTATTCTTGGAAGAAGCATTAACTATTGAATCCATTTTCTTTAAAACGTGTTTAAAATGAAGTACCAAAAAGCTAAAGTGGCAAAGGACAATGGAATACCAATACCCACCATCATGCTGCTCAATTTGGGTTTCAGTCCATAGTTAGAAGCCAATATGGCACCGGTAATCATAGGCGCCATGGCCGATTCCATGATTGAAACGTTTACCGGTAAGCTGTTGCCGTGCAAAATGATTTTGTACAACACAAAGAAAAAGAGCGGAGTAATGAACAGTTTGAACAGCAAGCCTAAACGAAGGAATTTCCAGTGCTGGCTGCGTTTGTCCACCTTCAGCTGCAGTCCTACGGCCACTAAAGCAACCGGCGTCACCGTAGCCCCCAGTTTTTGAAAAACGGTTTGAAAATGGGCATTAAAATCTACTTTCAGCACATTCAACATACAAGCTAAGGCAAAAGCAATAAACGGAGGAAACAGTAGAATCTTTTTGAGGATTTCGTTTCGGCTGGGTTCTCCTTTGGCAAAGATTCCGGCAGTGATAATACCCAACGTGGCCATAACCACAAAGGAACCCGGCTGGTCTACTATAATGGCCGTCTTTAGTCCTTCGTCACCATAAAGGGCCTGAATGATAGGAAACCCAACAAAAGAGGTGTTTCCCAAACCGGCTGTGATGACCAAACATCCGATGAGTCGGTTGGGCCAGCCCAGTCTTTTTCCAATCGTATAGAAAAAAACAAAAGACAACAGAAAGCCAATCCAGGCAATTCCCAACGGATACAGCAAATCTGTCGAAACAGAAACTTTGGGAATATAGTACAACGCCAAGGCCGGCAAGGCGATGTAAATGACAAATTGGTTAAGGGCTAAATGGCCGTTTTTAGGGAAAGTGGGAATGCGTTGCATGCCTAATCCCATAATCAGGCAAAGAAAAACCAGTAGAATGTTATCCATTCGAAAGTATCAAATTATTGTGCAAAGGAACAGCAAAAAAAGCAAAAACGCGAATTTAAGCTGCTAAAGGTTTCTTAAAAAAGGAGACGTTTCCATTTTTGGGCACGCATTATTTTACTAAATTTACCCAAACGATTTTCCTTTGAATCCAGAGCCCAATAAAAAAAGTGCCTTACACGAGAAAGAGGGCATTCCGCAACCCGAAGTTCTCAGCCCGTCGGCTATGGCCAAAATTGTGCGGCAACGCAAAATACAGCCCAGTGCCCAAGAGCTGATTGACGGTATTTTAGCCGGAGACAAAGTAGCTTTGAGTCGGGCTATTACCTTAGTGGAAAGCACCCATCCCGATCATTTGGCGAAAGCCAATACCATCATCAACGCCTGTTTGCCACACGCGAATCAGTCGGTACGCCTGGGCATTACCGGAGTACCCGGTGTGGGAAAAAGCACCTTCATAGAAGCCTTCGGCAGCTATTTAACCTCCATTGGCAAAAAAGTCGCGGTGCTGGCGGTAGACCCGAGCAGTACCATTTCACATGGCAGCATTTTGGGCGATAAAACCCGTATGGAAGAACTGGTCAAAGACAAAAACGCTTTTATCCGCCCCAGCGCTTCAGGTGAAACCCTGGGCGGTGTGGCCCGAAAAACCCGGGAAACCATTATCCTCTGTGAAGCCGCCGGATTTGATACGGTGATTATTGAAACTGTTGGTGTGGGCCAAAGCGAAACAGCCGTACACAGCATGGTCGATTTCTTTTTGTTGCTCAAAATTGCCGGAGCCGGTGATGAACTGCAGGGCATCAAACGCGGGATTATGGAAATGGCCGACGCCGTGATTATCAACAAAGCCGATGGCGATAATGTAGCCAAAGCCAAACTGGCGAAAACCGAATTCAATAGGGCGTTGCATTTGTTCCCGGCCAAAAGTTCGGGTTGGACCCCGACGGTTTCCACGTGCAGTGCTTATGAAAAAACCGGTATTGATGCAGTATGGCAAACGGTTTCCTCCTATTTGGATTTGGTCAAAACCAACCAGTACTTCGACCGCAAACGTCAGGAACAAAGCCTGTACTGGATGATGGAAACCATCAACGAACAGCTCAAGCAAAATTTTTACCAACATCCCGATATTGCTTCACTACTGGAGAGTACCCGGCAAGCTGTCCTTCAAAATCAACTCTCCCCTTTTGCTGCGGCACAGAATTTGCTTGCCTTTTACTTCAAAAAGGAATAATTGACCAATTCGTACGTATTCTTTTTTCCAATGCTCTTTAGTTGTTTTTAAAATGATGCTGAACATTTTTTAAAAAGATGTACATCATTTGACTGAAAGATGTACATCTTTCTGAGCACTGGTCAGTAACAAATTAAAACAGTAACCTTATAAATTGAAAAAATATGGCTGTTACGTTTAAAATGATTCCCAAAAAGAACATGCAGGTTAGCCCACCAGAAGTGAAATTTTACCCTTGTGCCGTGAGTCAGGGACGCGTTGATTTAGATGTTTTATCACAAATAGTGGCTTCGCGTTCTACGGTCAGTGAGGCCGATTGTTATGGTGTGATTGTCGGATTAACCAAAGTCATCAGCGAGTCACTTCTGAAAGGAAATATCGTGGACATTGATTTTTTAGGTTCGTTTGCCTTGACCTTACAGGGAACAGCTGCTGAGAGTGAGGCTCCTTTAGGCAAATCGAATATCACCAAAACCAAGGTGGTTTTCAGTCCATGCCGAAAGCTAAAGGACGAATTGAAAAAGACCACTTTTAAAAGAATCCGTTAATCCCCAACCGGTGGATACAAAAAAAGGAACGCGTGCGTTCCTTTGGTATGGTATTTTCTGAGGATTAGTCCTCGTAGGCTTCCATTTCTTTATCATAAAACTCCCCTGCCAAGGTAATCAAATGTTCCATTTCGGATTCGAGTTCGGTTTCGTCTTCGCCTTCCAAATCTTCGAGAAACTCCACCTCATCGTCTTTTAAATTGATGATAAAACGAGGGAAATCCAAGTGAATCACAAAGATATCTTCGGGAAAATCGGAGTTGTCAGCCAGTACAAATTTTGGTAATTGCATTTTGATTTGAATTATAAATTAGGAATTTAGTTTCGCCAGTTTTTTGGTCAGATAATGAAAGCGAAGATACAAAAATAAAGCCGCCGCTGTTAAACCGGCTAAAAGTCCTATCCATACTCCCGCTGCTTTCAACGGAGTATGCTCGCCCAAGTAAAATGAAATCGGGAAACCCACCAGCCAATAGGCCACAAAAGTAATGTACATCGGTATCTTCACATCCTGTAATCCGCGTAAGGCGCCGAGCACGACCACCTGAATTCCGTCAGAAATCTGGAATACCGCAGCTACCAAAAGCAATCGGGCCGCAATGGTAATCACTTCCTGATTGTCGAGCAATTGGGCTTCGTTTTCCATATTTAAAAACAAATACGGCAACACCTGATGCAGGGCTACAAACATCACGGCAAAGATAATCTCGATGATGATGGCCAATAAAAAGATAGAACGCGCTACTACGATGAGCTGCTTGTAATCGCCCAATCCTCTTTGGTTGCTGATGCGAATCATGGAAACCACGCTCAATCCCATGGCAAACATAAAGGTCATGGAAGCCAAACTCAGCGCAATCTGATTGGCTGCCTGGCTGGTTTTACCAATGTTCCCACAGAGCCATATGGCCGCCGTGAACAACACCACTTCAAACAACATTTGCATGGCGGAAGGTAAACCGAGGTTGACAATCTTCTTCACCATTTCTTTTTTGATTTCATCAAAGCTGAAGTTGTGGAAATACGACTTCAATTCTTCTTTTCGGGACAGGATGATGTGCATGAAAGTAACCATCGCAATACGGGAAATCACGGTACCAAGTCCCGCTCCGAGGATGCCCATTTTCGGGAAAATCCATACGCCGTAAATCAAACAGTAGTTGATGATGACGTGTAGAATATTGGCCATCACTATGGCATACATGGATATTTTGGTCATCGAAAGCCCGTCGGCAAACTGCTTGTATCCTTGGTAAATAATCAACGGAACCAAAGAAAAAGCCACCCAATCCAGATAGGGTTTGGCCAGCGTAATGACTTCCTCAGGCTGGTGTAGTAATTCCATAACAGGTTTGGCCAACACCACCAACCCAAAAAGCAGGAACCCTAAAATAGTACACAGAAACAAGCCGTGGTGAAAAGCCGAACGGATTTTACCGCTGTTCTTTTCGGCATCGGCCTCAGCTACTATGGGTGTGATGGCGGTAGAAAAACCTATTCCGAGTGACATGGCCACAAAGATTAAGCTGTTCCCCAGGGAGACGGCCGCTAATTCGGTACTGCCTAATTTCCCCACCATGATATTATCAACGATTCCGATTAGGGTATGCCCCAGCATCCCCAGTATGACAGGGTAAGCCAAATGCAGGTTGTATCGGAATTCTTTGGTGTATTGTGCGAAATTCACTTTGCTTTTTTTTGAGTCCGCAAAGATAAGAGGTTTTATTCTTTCAATTGGTTTTTATAAAAATTGATGTTGGATTTAACATTTGCATCGAGTTCCGGTTCAGAGATGTCGGTCAGTTTCTGAATTTCCTCCCAGATAATTTTGGCCACAATGTATCTTGACATTTCTTTATCGTCAGCCGGTACCACAAACCAAGGGGCAACGTCATTCGCCGTCGCATTGATGGCTTCCTCATAATACCGCATGTAGTCGTCCCAGTGTTCCCTTTCTTTCAAATCGCCCACCGAGAACTTCCAGTTGTCTTCCGGGTTCTCCAGCCTGTGCAGCAATCGCTTTCGTTGTTCCTCTTTACTGAGATGAAAATAAAACTTGAGTATCAAAGTGCCGTTTTGACTGAGATGTTGTTCAAAATGATTGATTTGCGCCAAACGGTTTTTCCAGAATTGCGGCGTAATGTCTTCCACCTTTTCAATACCCGGTAGGTTTTCGTTGAGCACATATTCGGGGTGCACCCGGGTAACCAGCACGTTCTCGTAATAGGTGCGGTTAAACACCGCAAACTTCCCCTTCTCGGGCAGTGCCAGATAATGACGCCACAGATAATCGTGTTCCAATTCGGCAGCGTTGGGCGTTTTAAAGCTGTGTACGACTACCCCTCTGGGATTGAATTCTTTAAATACCTCCCGAATCAGACTGTCCTTCCCACTGGTGTCCATCCCCTGCAGGCAAATCAGAACGGCATGACGGTTGTGGGCATACATGGCATCCTGACGCTTGCTCAGTTTTTGCTGTACACCCAACAGTTTTTCCTGTATTTCCTCTTTGTCGGCCTCCATAGGCAATTCCGTCGGAATGCTTTTCAAGTCAATGGGAGCCACTACTCTAAAATCATCGGGATTAATGCTTTTCATTTCATTAAGTATATATATTTGTAAAGTTATGGGAAATTTTGAACTTTCAACCTTTATACCTCTCAAAGGCATCAGTTCCGCTTCGGGCTTGGTTTATACTCAGGATTCGCTTTTCATTCTCTCGGATTCGGGTTCGTTTCTTTATCTCTATGATGTGCCCCAAGCGGTGTTATCAAAGATTCCGCTGACAGCAAACAGCCTGGAAAACATACCGAAACAAGATAAACTAGACTTTGAAGCCATCACTTTGGAGGGCAATCAGCTGCACCTTTTCGGTTCCGGATCTACGGCCAAACGTGAACTGAAGTTTACTTATGACTTGGCTACCCGGGCAATTGCTGTGGAAAATATGGCCGGACTGTACCAAGACATCAAGTCAAGCTGCCACATTGCAGATGATGAACTCAACATTGAAGGTGCTTTGTATATAGAAGAAAAACTGCATTTGTTCCAAAGAGGAAACGGCAGCAATGCCAAAAACGGGATTATCATCATGGAGAACCCCATTCGGTTTCTTCCTGTAAACTTGCCTCCCATCCAACAAGTAGCGACCTCTTTTACCGACGCAATAGTCGTGGGAGATAAAATCTATTTTCTGGCTGCTGCCGAAGACACCGCCTCCACTTATGATGACGGAGCCGTACTGGGAAGTATTCTTGGTTGTCTTGACCGTGCGACTTTTACCGTTGATTTTACCTTTCAGATTTCGGATACTCATAAATTTGAAGGACTTACCTTATACAGGGAAACCGAGACTCAAATTGAATTCCTGCTTTGTGAAGACAACGACACCGAAGCCTCGGTTTCGTTCATTTATAAATTACGGCTGTCTAAATAGGACTAATTATTATCGTCCACCCATTGACCATCCGGATAAATAAACATACATTTGAAGGTATCTAACTCACAATCTATTCCTTATGGTTTTTCTTTTTACTCATAATCATACTGGCCAAAGGCATAGATTTCTATTTCTCCTGGCTTGATTTTTTTTGAAACAAAACTTTTTTTTCTGTTGTCCCAACCTTTTGCACTCCCAAGCCCTCTTACTTAAAAAAGACATCTATAGTGGTTAACGAATTGCTTATATCAGCCTGTAAAAAACAACAACGCGATGCACAACGGCAAGTGTACGAGTACATGGCGCCCAAGCTGTATCGAACGTGCAAACGGTATCTGAAAAAAGAAGAAGAGATTGAGGAAGTATTAGCCGACGCTTTTTATACCATCTTTACCAAAATAGAACAACTCAAAGAAGTGGGAGCCTTTGAAGCCTGGTCGCGTAAAATCACCGTTAACCAATGTTTACAACAACTGAAGCGAAACGTGAATTTCAATTTGTATTTGGAAGACAATCAATACCTACAACCCGAGAGCACACAGGAAACCCCTCTAGAGGAAGAAGACCTGCTCAACTTATTGAATCACATCCCGGAAGGCTGTAAGACGATTTTCAATCTCTTTGTCATTGAAGGTTTTGGTCATAAAGAAATAGCGGTGATGCTCAACATTTCGGAAGGAACTTCCAAATCACAACTGAATGTGGCCAAAACCAAACTGAAAGCAATGGTCAATGTTCTCTACTATCAAAAAGTGAAATAATCATGGAAAATCAAGATCATTTATTCCATCAAATCAAAGCTGCAGCCGATAATGCGGAAACCCCTCCCTTTGCGGCAATGGACAAAGTATGGAATCGTGTGGAGGAAAAACTCGACACCAAAAGACTGAAAAAAGAAACGCATCTCTGGAAAAAGATTGCCGTAGCCGCTTCGGTATTGCTGCTGGTTACTTTGGGATATCAGTTCTTTCAAAATGAGTCTCCAAAAACACAAACCAACGAAACCATTTCCCAAAAAGATTCCATCTTGCCAATCACTTCTGAAAAAGAAGCGTTGGTTGTAACAGACAGCACCAAGCCGGTAATCCGGAAAAATGCTGCGGCACTCCTGCAAAAACAAATCAAGACGGCTACTCAAGAACAAGTAGCTTTGAATGAAACATTTAACCCAAAACAGAATCAAATCACTTCCGAATCAATAACCGCCAGTGAAGCACAATACCTCCTTTCACCTGTTGCAAGTGAAGCACCAACCTGGAAAAATGATGTCAAAGAGGCCGTAAAAAGGAAAGCCGAATCAAAAGATTTGGAAATGTTTATCAATAAAGAAACCATAGCAAAGAATGCTCGTCCGGATGATCCCATTATAGTGGTCGACAATAAAGTAAGTAGCTTACAATTGATTAATAAAATGGAGGCTTCTCAAATTGACTCCATAGTGATTTTAAAAGAACCTTTGTACATCATCAACGGGGTGTATTATTCCGAAAAAGAAGTGTTTGGGCCAAATCCTACCAGTCCCTATTCGCCTTTGAACCAACAGGATATTGAATCGATTGAAGTGTTACAGCATGAGAAAGCCATAGAGCAGTATGGCGAAAAAGGCAACAAAGGAGTGGTCATTATCAGTACTAAAAATGGGAAACCGGCCGTTAAAAAATCAAACTGACAGCAGTTCCCTGTCCCGGCTTACTTTCAATAGTTATTTTGGCCTCTATTTTTTCGGCTAAGTTCTGCACCAGCTGCATCCCCATTCCCATCCCTATTTCATTATTAGTCCCCCTTTCAGAAGCATAGCTGTTGCCTAAGATATTTTTTATCCTGTCGGCAGTCATGCCCACGCCGGTATCGGTAACCTTTAAGGTATTATCCTGAAAACTTATGGTAATTTGTCCGTGGCTCGGCGTAAACTTGATGGCATTGGTAATCATATTACGTGCTATGATGGTCACAATTTCCAAATCTGAAAACAAAGTGGCTTCTTCTGTAATGGCCAGCTTAACCTCAATCGCTTTATCAGCACAGGCATTTTTATAAATAGCTACTACAGACGCAATAATTGCTTTTATTTTGAACTGCTCCTTACTGACCTGTATCGTATTAAAGTTGGCCTTTGACCAGTTCAACGTGGTTTCTAACAAGTCCAGAACCTGGGCAGATTGTTTGTTTATTTTTTTTATAAAGGGAGTAAAATCTTCCTGCGACATATTGTTTTCCAATGCCATGGCCGAAATATCCGTTAAATTGGAAATGGGAGCTCTAAGGTCATGCCCCAAAACAGATAGCATCCTATCGTTATTGCAGTTAATGTTTTTTAGTTCTTCCTGAAGAGTAATTTCTTTATCTAAATCAATAAAAGCCACCACGTGAAGTTTGTCTACCACTGCAGCTTTTATTTCGTACCATTTCTTATGACCGTTCTTGCAGGTTACCTGAGATTTCTTTCGGACGAATACTTTCCCTTCCTGTTTGGAATTTATTTCCTCTTCATCCCAAGCTCTGATGACCTCTTCCCGGTAGGCAGCGTCAGGATAGGCATGCTCATACCAGGCTTGTATCGTAGGGATTTCCTCCGGGGTATAGCCTATCTCTTCATTGAACTTTTCATTCAAAAAAGTGTTGTAATGCACCCCGTTAATCACTTCAGCAATGATAAAAGGATAAGGCAAAAAATCAGCCACATGGTGAAGATCAAATCTGGAAATAGTGTGCTCGCTCATATTCAATTTTAGGTTGATTGTAATACTTGAACTAAGTAACGCAAATTATTTTTCTATTTCCTTAAGGGTTAACATTTTTTTATGTTCCAGGAAGCCCTTGATGTCTTCAAAGTGTTCTTTCACTCTTTTGTTACCAAACTCAAACACCTTTTCGGCTAAACCATCTAAGAAGTCACGGTCGTGAGATACTAGGATTAACGTTCCGTCAAAGTCTTTCAATGCCTCCTTAATGATGTCTTTGGTTTTCATGTCTAAGTGATTGGAAGGCTCATCGAGAATCAATAGATTCACCGGTTCCAACAATAATTTTATCATGGCCAAACGCGTTTTCTCTCCTCCCGAAAGCACCTTTACTTTCTTCTGAATATCGTCGCCCTGAAACATGAAAGCCCCCAATATATTTTTAATTTGAGTACGCACCTCGCCTACCGCTATATTATCAATGGTTTCAAAAATAGTAGCGTTTTCATCTAACAACGAAGCCTGGTTCTGTGCAAAATACCCAATCTGGGCATTGTGGCCCACCTCAACACTTCCGCTGTTGATTTCGATTTCCTTCATAATGGCTTTAATCATGGTAGATTTACCTTCCCCGTTTTTACCCACGAAGGCCACTTTCTGTCCGCGCTCAATCACCAAATTAGCGTCTTTAAAAATCAAATGGTCTCCATAGGATTTTTCCAAATCACGCACAATAACCGGATACTGGCCGGAACGTACCGAAGGCGGAAATTTCAGTTTTAGTGCCGAAGTATCTATTTCGTCAATTTCTACGGGAACTAATTTTTCCAGCATTCTCACGCGCGATTGTACTTGTTCTGTTTTGGAGAAAGTCCCTCTGAAACGCTCAATAAAAGCCTGGTTTTCGGCAATAAATTTTTGTTGCTCGTCATAGGCTTTTTGTTGGTGCACGCGACGGTCCTTACGCAATTCCAAATAATGGGAATACTTGGCTTTGTAATCATAAATTCTACCCATCGTCACTTCGATGGTGCGGTTGGTAATATTATCTACAAATGCACGGTCGTGGGAAATCACCATTACCGCCTTAGCCTGATTGATTAAGAAATCTTCGAGCCATTGAATGCTATCCATATCCAAGTGGTTCGTAGGCTCATCCAGCAAAATCAAGTCGGGTTGTTTCAACAGGATTTTGGCCAACTCAATTCGCATACGCCAGCCTCCCGAAAACTCTGAGGTAGGTCGGTTGAAATCCTCTCTTTCAAACCCCAGTCCTTTCAACACCTTCTCTACTTCGGCCTCGTAATTCACCTCTTCTATAGAATAGTATTTCTCACTTAGTTCTGATACGCGCTCAATCAACTTCATGTAGTCATCACTTTCATAATCCGTACGAATGGTGAGTTGCTCATTGATTTCATCAATCTCAGCCTTCATTTTGAACACCTCAGCAAAGGCTTTCGACGCTTCTTCCATAACCGTACAATTGTCAGCCGCCAGCAAATGCTGTGGCAGGTAGGCAATCACTGCTTCTTTAGGCGCCGAGATATTGCCGCGAGAAGGTTTGTTTTCGCCGGCTACAATTTTTAAAAGTGTTGATTTACCGGCACCGTTTTTACCCATCAAGGCAATTTTATCGGTTTCGTTGATGGCAAAAGTTACGTCGCTGAAAAGTGTGGTGCCGCCAAATTCAACGGCTATGTCGTTTATCGTTATCATGAGCTTTTTTTTTGAAGCGGCAAAGATAGGTTAATTTAAGAATGAGGCAATTATTCTTCTGTTCTGTTGATCAAAAGAAGAAACATTAGTATTCAAATGGTATCGAATCGATTAAAGACTCATTCGAAACGCTTCTATCACCGGATTGGCTTTGCCGTAATCGACTTCCATAATAAACAATTCCACCGGTTTGGCTGTTTGAATGCTGGGTAATACGTTGGCCTGGTTATTGGCTCGGAGCACCACATTGATGTTTGCTTCTTCCAATCTTTCTTTTAATGTAACGGCTAAGATTTCTTCTCCCGAAAATATTTTTATGAGTCCCATAGTAGCGTTTTAACTTGTATATTTATTCTTCCTCCATCTCAAAGAAAAGAGGTTCAATCATGATTTTATCGGCCAGCACTTCTACCCTTTCGGTAATTTGGGAACAAAAGAACAGTCGTTGCGTTTTTTCAATGCTCATTGACAACCGCTGAATGATGGCATCATGACGCGAACGGAACAGTACATCAGCATCATCCACTATAAACATTTTAATCGTGTTAATATTAAATCCGGCTGAAGAAAACATCGCGTTGATTTTATTGGGCGTGCCAATCAGCACATCCAGTCCCATAGAAATAACGTTCTTATCATAATCGATATCGCCTTTGTCGTGCACTCCCAATATGCTTAAATCGGTATACGTACCGTATTTCAAAAACAGCTCTTCCATCTCCATCACTTTCTCTTTGGTTTCAACGATGATGAGTGCCCGGGTACTTTCGCCTTGCGATTTTTCTAATCGTTGGATGACATTCAAGACAATGGTTGTGGTTTTACCGGTTCCTCCGGGAGATTGTATCACGGCATCGGCGCCACTTTTGATGGTAGAAAAAGTTTCCTGTTGCATTTCATTGGCTTCGGTTAAACCGTTTTCAATGAGTGCTTTTTGCAGATTGGGGTTTATTTTTTTTAAATTCATTTTGTTAGCGTTTAGCTTTAGCAAAAATGCTGTTGGCTGCTGGTTATTTTGATGCAAACAATGTTACATCGGTTTTTGATATTTCGTTACCGCCCAAGATGATGAGCCTTTCGACCACATTCCTCAGTTCGCGTATGTTACCCGTCCAGTCGTATTCCTGGAGCAGTTTAACCGCGTCTTTGGAAAAAGATTTAGGAGCGTTCCCTTGTTCTTCTGCAATTTTCACGGCAAAGTGTTCTATCAATAACGGAATGTCATCTCTTCTGTCGTTTAATGCCGGCACTTTAATTAAAATCACAGCTAAACGATGGTATAAATCTTCGCGGAAACGCCCTTCGGCAATTTCTTTTT
Source organism: Flavobacterium sp. XGLA_31 (assembly GCF_051547105.1). Classification (NCBI taxonomy): domain Bacteria; kingdom Pseudomonadati; phylum Bacteroidota; class Flavobacteriia; order Flavobacteriales; family Flavobacteriaceae; genus Flavobacterium; species Flavobacterium sp. XGLA_31. Next base: position 51,171 of record NZ_JBPTTM010000004.1, read on the forward strand.
TCAAGTCTTTGTTGGTCGCGGCTACTACGCGAACATTGATTTTGATATCCTTATCAGCTCCCACTCTTTGAATCAGGCTTTCCTGTAAAGCACGCAGTACTTTGGCTTGTGCCGAAAGACTCATATCCCCAATTTCATCTAAGAAAATCGTCCCACCGTCAGCGGCTTCAAACTTTCCTGCTCTATCTTTTACGGCCGAAGTAAAGGCTCCTTTTACATGTCCGAACAATTCACTCTCAATCAATTCAGAAGGAATAGCGGCGCAGTTTACCTCAATCATAGGTGCATGAGCACGTTCGCTTTTTTCGTGCAGTTGATGGGCTACCAGTTCCTTTCCTGTCCCGTTAGGACCGGTGATGAGTACTCGAGCATCTGTTTGGGCCACTTTTTCAATCATTTGTTTGATTTGATTGATAGGCTCACTTTGGCCGATGATTTCGTAGTTTTTGGAAACCTTTTTCTTTAAGATTTTGTTCTCCACCACCAATTGCTTTTTGTCTAAAGCATTGCGAACGGTATTGAGCAAACGGTTCAAATCCGGTGGTTTGGAAATGTAATCAAAGGCACCGAGTCGCATGGTATTGACCGCGGTTTCCAAATCTCCGTGACCGGAAATCATGACCATAGGAATTTCGGGTTTGATTTTTTTGACCGCTTCGAGCAGTTCTTCGCCGTTCATTTTAGGCATTTTGATGTCACACAATACCAAATCATAGTCTTCGGCTTTGATTTTTTCAAATCCTTGTTTGCCGTCTTCGGCTTCGTCAACTGTATAGGTGTCGCTTTCCTCGGTAAGGATTTTAACCAATACTCTTCGGATGGAAGCTTCGTCTTCGATGATTAATATTTTGGGCATGTCTTATCGTTGTTCGTTGCTGATTACTGTTTTCATTCCTAATTCCTTCACGGTGGACTGTTTAGCCCCGATGGGAGTGGCTACCCTGTAGCGCGGACAGCGGGAACATGGTTTATTCAGAGCCCGAGCCTTTCGCTCCTGATTTCGGAGACAAAAATAAGATAATTTCGCATTGGGCGCTGCATCCGAAATAGATTTAATACTTTTACAGTTCCAAAACGAACACTTATGTCAACTGCAAAAAAAGATTACAAAAGAATTACGACCAAGTCCTTATTTGACATGAAAGCCAATGGTGAGAAGATTTCGATGCTGACGGCTTATGATTATACCATGGCTAAAATTGTAGACACGGCAGGTGTTGATGTGATTTTAGTAGGCGATTCGGCCAGTAATGTGATGGCGGGACACGAGACAACATTACCGATTACTTTAGACCAGATGATTTACCATGCTTCTTCTGTAGTAAGAGCGATTGACAGAGCTTTAGTGGTAGTAGATTTACCGTTTGGAAGTTACCAATCCGACCCAAAAGAAGCTTTGCGCTCGGCTATCAGAATTATGAAAGAAAGCGGTGGTCACGCGGTGAAACTGGAAGGGGGAAGTGAAATTAAAGAAAGTATCAAACGCATCCTGAATGCCGGAATTCCGGTCATGGGGCATTTGGGTTTGACACCACAATCTATATACAAATTCGGGACATATACAGTAAGAGCCAAAGAAGAAGCGGAAGCCGAAAAGCTATTGGAAGATGCCAAATTATTAGAACGAATCGGTTGTTTTGCATTGGTGTTGGAGAAAATCCCGGCGGCTTTGGCCGAGAAAGTGGCTAAGACCATTTCGATTCCGGTGATTGGCATAGGAGCCGGTGGCGGTGTTGACGGACAAGTTTTAGTTATACACGATATGTTGGGGATGAACAACGAATTCAGCCCGAGATTTTTGCGTCGTTACATGAACTTATACGAAGGAATGACAAAAGCTATCGGACAATATGTGGAGGATGTGAAATCGCAGGATTTCCCGAATAAGAATGAGCAGTATTAATTCAGATTTGAAAATTTGACGATTTGAAAATTTGAAAATGAAACAAGTCTCAACTAAAAACAACCTACAGGTTCTTCACGAAGACAACCATATTATTGTGGTAAACAAACGCGTAGGAGATATTGTTCAGGGCGATAAAACCGGAGACAAACCCTTGTCTGACGTAGTTAAGGAATACATCAAAGAAAAATACAACAAACCCGGAGAAGTATTTTTGGGTGTGGTGCACCGCTTAGATCGCCCTACTACAGGTATTGTTGTTTTTGCCAGAACGAGCAAGGCGCTGACGCGTTTGAATGAATTGTTCAGCAACCGCGAAACAAAGAAAACCTATTGGGCTGTCGTCAAGAATAAACCACCGAAGACCACTGATACTTTGGTACATTTTCTCAAACGAAACGAAAAAAACAATACTTCTAAAGCCCACTTAAAAGAAGTCCCCGGAAGTAAAAAAGCCAGTCTTGATTATACCATCATCAAAGAATTGGACAATTATTTTGCGCTGGAAATCAACTTGCATACCGGAAGACATCATCAAATCAGAGCACAACTGGCAGCTATTGGCTGTCCCATCAAAGGTGATTTGAAATACGGATTCGATCGCAGCAATCCGGATGGAGGCATACATCTGCATGCACGAAAATTGGTTTTTATCCACCCGGTCAGCAAGGAAAATCTTGAAATCATTGCTCCCACACCAAAAGATGTCATTTGGAATTTAATTTAAAAGTAAAATCGTATATTTACCTTTAGTTAATAACCCAAACAACATCTACTATGAAGAAAATCATCGTAACTCTTGGTTTATTTATTGGTTTTAGTGCTTTGGCTCAAGACCATTTTTCCGGCATCAGCACTTCCAATCGTGTTGGTATTTTAAACGGGAATTTAAACCCGGCAGAGTTCGCCCACCTTTCCAAAAAATTTGAAATCAACATTTACGGTATGAGTTTTAATGTGGCCAATAATAAAATTGGTTTCAGCGACTTAAATTCGGATACTGATTTGGAAAATTTAATTTTTACGGGAACCGAGCCTGTGAACATGCGCTTTGATGCGGAAATAGCCGGCCCGAGTGTAGCCATGCGCTGGATGAAATGGGGTTTTGCAGTCACTTCCAAAGCACATGCTAATTTCAACATCATTGATGTTGACCCTGCTATAGGCGATGCTATTGCCAATAATAATTTAATTTTGAATACTACCATTCTCAACAGCAATACTAACCAGCGCTTGAATGGTGCTGCCTATGGTGAAATTGGCTTTTCGGCCGCCCGGATTTTATTCGAAAATGATAACCATAGTTTCAGCGCCGGACTTACGCTAAAGGTTTTGTTTCCGGGCTCGTATTCTAATTTCGGTTTGAATCATCTTAACGGACAGATTACCGAAAATCTTAGTGGGGCATACCTTACGACCAATGCTCCTGCTACTTTGAACATTGCCTACTCCGGAAATCTGGCCGATAGTTTTACCAATTTTAGCGATTACGGAAAGTCTATTTTTGGAGGTCTAAATGGTATGGCTACAGATGTTGGCTTCAATTACCAATGGAAAGGAGGCAGTAAAAATTATAAAATTAATGCCGGGTTGGCTCTAAAAAATCTGGGAAGCATGACTTTCAAAGACAGCAATAACCAATCAACTAATTATGTTTTAAATATTCCCAGTAGTAATCCTTTAGATTTAAGTCAATTTGATAATGTTGATAATTTGAGAGAAGTAGAAACTATTTTACTCAATGATGGATACCTGACTAAAGTAGGTGGTCAAAAAGATTTTAAAGTAAAATTGCCCGCATTGATCAGTTTGTATGGTGATTTTAAAATAGTGCCCAAAGTTTATGTTACAGGTTATTTGCAAAGAAAAATGAATAATGACGATGACAACGATCAGGTTACAGCACTCAATATTTTCTCCGTAACCCCAAGACTGAATTTAGGTATGTTCGAAACCTATTTACCGATATCTAATAACGATGTGTCGGGAACAAGCGTGGGAATTGGTTTCAGATTCAGAGGATTCTACATCGGATCGAGTTCAATCATAACGGCAATCGCCAACGACAGCAAGCAGGCCGATTTGTATACCGGATTTCGATGGGCCTTTTTATAAGCAAGAGTCAGATTTTGTTGAATTAAAAAGCACCCCTTGCCTGACAAACCCAATTGGACAATGCATTTCAAATCGGATATTCAATACAGAAAACAAACCCTGATCAAACTGTTGATTACCCTTCAGTCGTATGAGGAAAAAATTATACAAGCATTATATGCCGATTTTAAGAAACCGCCTTTTGAGTCGGTCTTCAGTGAAACCAGTTATATTCTAGCTGAATTAAACTATACTATCAAAAACATGCATCAGTGGGCAAAACCAAAAAGGGTTTTGCCTTCTCTTTTGAATTTTCCTTCCTCCGACTATCTGTACCAAGAGCCATATGGTAAAGTGCTGATTATTGCTCCATGGAATTATCCTTATCAATTGTCCTTATCCCCTTTAATCGCAGCGGTAGCCGCCGGAAATCAAGTGGTAGTTAAGCCTTCAGAATTAACACCTAACACATCCCGAGTTATTGCTGAAATCATAAGTCAAACTTTTGAAAGAAACCATGTAGACTGTGTAGAAGGCGGAGCCGAAGTAGCACAACAGTTATTGTCGCAACGTTGGGATTACATCTTTTTTACCGGAAGTGTGGCTGTTGGGAAAATTATAGCTAAGGCCGCAGCCGAAAACCTGACGCCGGTTACCTTGGAACTGGGAGGTAAAAACCCTTGTATTGTTGATGAGAATGCTGATTTAAAATTGACAGCAAAAAGAATCGTTTGGGGCAAATTCATCAATGCGGGCCAAACCTGTATTGCTCCGGATTATATCTTGGTGCATCAAAATGTCAAGGTCGAATTGATTGCTTGTTTGAAAGCAGAAATCACCCTGGCTTATGGTGAAAATCCGGAAACCTCTCCCGACTTTGCCCGTATCATTAATGCCAAAAACTGGAACCGATTAGTAGCCTTGTTAACAAACGAAACGATTCTTTTTGGTGGAAAAACAACGGCAGAAGATTATTATGTAGCCCCTACTCTTTTAGAGGAACCGAGTCCGGAAAGTCCGGTAATGCAGAGTGAAATTTTCGGCCCGATACTCCCATTATTGACTTTCACAACGGCAAAAGATATTGAGACTGTTATTGCCCGGTATGAAAAGCCTTTATCACTCTATATTTTTACAACGAACCTTTCGTTTGCCCATAAAATCATTCGGGAGTATTCTTTTGGCGGCGGCTGTATCAATGATACGGTAATTCATTTTGCCAACAAGCGCCTGCCTTTTGGCGGCGTAGGTCACAGTGGCATGGGAGCCTATCACGGGAAGCTTGGTTTTCAAACTTTTTCCCATCAAAAACCTGTCATCAAAAAGGGCAACTGGCTCGATTTGTCATTCCGGTATGCTCCTTACAAAGGAAAAACAGCTTTGATTAAAAAAATTTTAAAATGGTTTTCATAAAATCCAAAAAATTGCCGCTTTAAATACCTCACTTCTTTTTATTTTTTTATGTATATTGTAACAGAAATTTTTAATTTAAAAAGAATCGTCTAATTGTATAAAACTACAAGACTTTGAACACCCCTGTTTATTCTGCCAGCATAAATAGTTATATAATTATTTGTCTGTTATCAATTATTTTGTTCCTGTTTTACATTGCTATAAACAAAACACTCCAAAAAAAGTTAAACCTCAGCAACAATTATGCAGAGTTCGAACCTAAAGAGGAACAGTTCCGAATCTATTTTCTTTTTTTCGGTATTACCATCCCGCTGATTGAGACTATAGTTGACGTTTTTGAACTTCGACAATCCAATCACTTAGCCGTTAATTTTTCGGTAGGTGCTTTGTTATTGGTTTTTTATTTTTTATCCACAAAATATCAAAACTTTAACCGGTATATCAATTACATCTTCCCTACTTGTTACTTTGCTTATTTTGGTTATGTCGTATACAATGTGTTCTTTGAGCCTTTTGAATTATTGTCATACATTGCTCTGGTTGTGGGGCTCTTCCTTTCCTATTTTGTTATTAAAAACATCATTCATTATTGGTTTTTTGTTCTGCTATTTTTTTCAACACTACTGATTGCCTATCGATTTGAAATTATCGAACCCAAACAAATTATTTTACTCATTTGTGCTTTCATCGCCATTATTGCCATACACATCTCCAGGCACCTGGCTTTGTTGGAAACCCGTAATAAATTTCTTTTTTCGGACATCATTGTCAATAACGGAAACTCGCTAATTATTACGACCAATAAAAAAGGAGAGGTCTCTTTTTGCAGTGAATCCGTAGAGGAAATTTTGGGATATAAAGTGTCCGAAATGCTGGGTATGGGTTTTTGGGAATTGACAGAAGACCCAGATTTTATTGGGGAAGCTTATCATGATACTTTTATCGACAACCGTCTGCATGTCCGAAAACTGAAAGCTAAAAACGGTGAATACAAATACATCCAATGGAAAGATAAAAAGTACTCTGACAATATCAGTATCGGGATTGGACAGGATGTCACCGAGCAGGTCAATATTAAGGACCAATACAGAAGTCTTATCGAATCGGCCGCTGATTTAATTTATGAAATTGATTTGGATTCCATGGTGACCTATGTGAATCATTTCACAGAAAAAACCCTTGGCTACAACAGAGAAGATATTTTAAACAAACATTATTCCCGTTTCATCCGCCACGATTATTTGGACTATGTCACCGATTTTTACAAAGACGTTCCGAAAGAAGCCCGAGAGTACAGTGACTTGGTTTTTCCGTTATTGAAAAAAGACGGTGATGCCATATGGGTTTCCCAAAAGGTTACTCTGAAAAAAGATGAAAAAGGAGATGTTATTGGCTATTCGGCTATTGCCAGAGATATTACCTTGGTGAAGAATCTGGAAATCGAACATTACAACCGAAGTAAAAAAGTAAGAGTTCACAATGAAACACTGAAAAAACTAACCTCACAAAGCTATTCCAACAAAGATACATTTAACGGGATTTTAAAAAATATTCTAAAAGTCGCCGGAACCAATTGCAGCATCGACCGCGTCAGTTATTGGTCCTACGTAGCTGAAGGATTGCGCTGTGAAAGCTTGTATTACCTGCAAAGTGACCGATTCGAAAAGAACTTTTTTCTGGGGATAGAAAATTACCCACAGTATTTTAAACAAATAGAATCCGGAGCCCAAATTGTAGCTTCCAACGTGTACAACAACAATATCACCCAGGAACTTTGTTTGGACTATTTTCCCAAAAACAATATCAAATCACTATTGGACACTCCCATATTTCTCAATGGAAAAATAATTGGAATCCTGTGTTTTGAAAAAATTGAAACCGCTGTCGAATGGGACAATGAGGACATCAATTTTGCCCGATCCATTGGTGATTTGATTGCCATTGCCATAGAATCACAAATGCGCATTGAAGCTGAAAAGAAGCTTACTTATAAAAGTGACATACTGGTTGAAATTATTAAAAACACAGAAAAGTTCTTATTGTCGAAAAACACCGGAGAAATTTTCAACGGCATTTTAGAAACTATCGGAAATGTGACCCATGTGGACAAACTCTCCTTTTTTGAAAACAATGCAGCAACCAAAACATATTCCCAAAAATACCGATGGACAGCTGATGGTAAAGCACCAACGGCGCCAAACCCTAAACTGATTAACGTATCTCATGATGCTATTCCAAGCATTTCGGCGGAAATGAATAAAAACAACATCTACTTTTCAATCGTTAGAAAAATGCCGGATGAAGCTGCTCGTGAGTATTTGCAACAATTAGGAACCAAGTCGATTCTTTTCATCCCTATTTTCATAAAATCGGCTTTCTACGGCTTTATCGTTTTTGATGATTCTACTAACGAAAGAGAATGGTCTTCGGATGAAGTCAGTGCCTTGCTGACCCTAACTAACAATATTTCCTATGCTATTGAGCGGAATATCAATGAAGCGATGCTACAGGAAAGTGAAGAAAAATTTAAGTTATTGGCCAACAATATCCCGGGTACAGTACACTTATCAAAATATGATGAAAAATGGTCTAAAGTGTACTTGAATGACGAAATTGAAACTTTGACCGGTTACCCGAAAGAGGATTTTTTGTCAAATAAAATCCACTACATCGATTTGGTACACCCGGACGATCTCAAGACAGTGCAAGCTAAGGCAAATGAATTATTTAAAGACAAACAGAAAATTCATTTGATTTATCGCATCATTAATAAATCAGGGCATTATATTTGGGTAGAAGAATTCGGAGAGCCTATTTTCAAAGGAGATGAAATTGTTTATATCGTGGGTATCTTTATTGATATCACTAAAAGAATGGAAGCCGAAGAAGCCATTAAAGCCAAAAATTATGCTGAAGCTGCTAACAGAGCTAAATCAGAGTTTCTGGCCAATATGAGTCATGAAATCCGAACTCCTTTAAACGGAATCATAGGATTTACAGAACTTTTAATGAATACCGAGTTGGAAAGCATCCAGAAAAACTACATGAACACCATCAATCAGTCTGCCAATGCTCTGATGGAAGTCATCAACAACATACTGGATTTTTCTAAAATTGAATCGGGAAAACTAGAGCTGAACATTGAAAAGGTAAATGTAACCGATGTCGCCAATCAAGTGGTGGAGTTGATAAAATATGAAGCCGACAACAAGCACCTTCAACTCAACCTGAATATTGAAGAAAATGTTCCCAAATACATTTGGATAGATTACATCCGTTTGAAACAAGTGTTGATAAACCTGTTGAGCAACGCTGTGAAATTTACTGAAAAAGGAAGCATCGACCTCAGCATTTCAGCTATTCAGCTACTTGAAAATGACAAAATAAAATTGCGCTTTTCGGTAAAAGATACCGGCATCGGTATCAAAAAGAAAAACCAGCAAAAAATTTTTGAAGCCTTTTCTCAGGAAGATAATTCAACCACCAAAAAATTTGGCGGTACGGGCTTAGGGCTTTCCATTTCAAACCAACTATTAGGCTTAATGCAAAGCAAACTGGAGCTCACCAGTGAATCTGACAAAGGCAGCGACTTTAGCTTTGTGCTGGAGGTTGCCTATTCCAATGAAGTATCTCCCTCAGAAAAAATGGATTCCCATAATAAAGTGGCCACACAAACCCATATCATTTCACAAGAAAGTAAAACGATTTATGTTGTGGAAGACAATAAAATCAACATGCTGCTGGCCAAGACTTTGGTAAAACAAATACTACCCAATGCCGAAATTTTTGAATTTGAAAACGGCAAAGATGTCCTTGAAAAAGCACAAAACCTTCTGCCCGATTTAATCTTAATGGACATTCAAATGCCTGTGATGAACGGGTATGAAGCAACAACTGAAATCCGCAAACTGCCCAATGCCGATAAGCTCCCTATCATTGCCTTAACAGCCGGAACTATTGTGGGCGAAAAAGAGAAGTGTATTGAATACGGCATGAACGATTACATCCCGAAACCAATCGATAAAGAGCTATTGGAAAACATTCTCAAAGAATATATGACGACCAATTAAAAAAACATGATTGGTTTATCAAAGGATGTAAAAAAGCTGATGCGCTGGTTAAAGCATTGGGTCCGCAAAAAAAGACCCGTTAACCCAACCATCCTTCTCTGTCCAGACTTCGGTATTGGATGGCTTCTGCAATATGATTGGAATTTATGGATTCTACCACATCCAAATCGGCTATAGTTCTGGCTACTTTAAGGATGCGGTCATAAGCTCTGGCAGAGAGATTGAGACGTTCCATAGCAGTTTTTAAAAGTTGCAATGATGTCTCTTCCAAAGCACAGTATTCTCGAATCTGCTTGGTTCCCATTTGGGCATTGTAATGAATGTTTTCAAAAGCCTCAAATCGTTTGGACTGAATTTCACGGGCTTTGGTTACCCGTTGTCTAATCTGGATACTGCTTTCAGCCGCTTGCGTTTCGGTAAGTTTTTCAAAGGGAACGGGAGTCACTTCAATATGAATGTCAATTCGGTCCAACAGTGGTCCGGAGATTTTACTTAAATAACGCTGCATCTCAGCCGGTGAAGAGCTGACAGGTGCATTCGGGTCATTAAAATAACCGCCGGGGCTTGGGTTCATACTGGCCACCAACATAAATGAAGACGGATAAGTTATTGTAAATTTTGCTCTGGATATGGTTACTTCCCGGTCTTCCAACGGTTGTCGCATCACTTCCAAAACTTCTCTCTTGAACTCGGGCAATTCGTCTAAAAATAAAACGCCATTGTGTGCCAATGAAATTTCTCCCGGTTGCGGATAACTTCCGCCTCCTACCAAGGACACACTTGAGGCAGTATGATGAGGACTCCTGAATGGTCTTTGATTCATCAGTCCAACGTCTTTTATCTTTCCGGCTACGCTATGAATTTTAGTAGTTTCTAAGGCTTCTTTCAGTGTCATAGGCGGCAGTATACTTGGTAATCTTTTGGCCAACATGGTCTTACCGGAGCCCGGTGGACCTATGAGAATGATATTGTGCCCGCCCGCCGCAGCAATTTCCATACAACGCTTAATACTCTCCTGCCCTTTCACATCGGCAAAATCAAATTCCGGAAAGTCTAAAGTTTGGTAAAATTCTTCTCTGGTATTAATTATTGTGGGTTCAAGAGTGCCTTTGCCTTCAAAAAAATCAACCACTTGAGTAACATTTTCAACTCCATACACCTCAAGCTCCTGAACAATGGCTGCTTCTTTTACGTTTTGAATCGGAAGAAAAAAGCCTTTAAATCCTTCTTCTTTGGCTTTAATAGCTATAGACAAAGCCCCTTTTATAGGCTGCAAACTGCCGTCTAAAGACAATTCCCCCATGATGACATATTGATTTACTACATCCGCTTTTATTTGTTCTGAAGCAGCCAAAATCCCTATGGCTAAAGTCAAATCATAAGCCGAGCCTTCTTTGCGCAAATCAGCCGGCGCCATGTTTACGGTTATTTTTTTACCGGGAAAGTAGTATTCATTATTCTTCAAAGCAGCCGCAATACGATAACTACTCTCTTTAATAGCGTTATCAGGTAAACCGACTAAATGATATCCAATTCCTTTATCAATATTAACTTCCACTGTCACAGTAGTTGCCTCTACGCCAAATACTGCACTTCCAAAAACTTTGACCAACATAATGAGAAGATTAGAATACCAAATATAAGTATTATTCTACAAATATAATAAGCGAATTTTAACCTTTCTTTTTAACAATCAAGTTAAATTAATGAGTAAGTTTGAACCCCCCAATTAAAAGCAGTAATTTATATGTTAGCCCCGCAACCACATTCAAAAGAAGGCAAAAGAATAAAAGCCTTGGAAGAGTATCATATTTTGGATACTGAATATGAAAAAGATTTTGACGACATTACTCGTTTGGCTTCTGAAATTTGTGAGACTCCCATTTCTCTGGTCTCCTTGGTTGATAGAGACCGACAATGGTTTAAGTCAACTTTTGGTATCACCATCCCCGAAACTTCAAGAACAATTTCTTTTTGTGCTCATGCCATTAACGAAGAGCATCTATTTCAGGTTGAAGATGCCCGTAATGATGACCGTTTTCATGATTCTCCTTTAGTGTTGGAGAGTCCTAATATTGTCTTTTATGCCGGTACCCAACTGATTGACAAAAACAATCTTCCACTAGGCACCCTTTGTGTTATTGATACGAAGCCCAAAGTATTAACTCCCTTCCAAAAAAATGCCTTGGAAATCTTAGGCCATCAGGTAATCAAACTCATCGAACTGAAGAAAGCCAATTTCCAATTGCTGGAAAAAAACGAACAGCTTAAAAACAGTTATCATGAGTTGGAAAATTTTTCACATGTTATCACGCATGATCTTAAATCACCCTTAAATAATATCATGGAGCTCTCTAAATTTTTAATTGAAGAATGTGGAGAGGAATTAAGCGATACCGGTAAATTATTTGTCGGAAAAATTAAAGATTCGATTGAAAAATTAAAAGATTATATTGACATTACTTTAAAATCTTATAAAAACGTCGCGAAATCAACCGCAGAAAAAGAGTATTTTGAATTAGATAAACTACTGAAAAAATGCATTTCTTTACTTGATTTTAAAAACGAACACGAATTTATTTTACCTACCGAAAAAATAACCTTATACCATTACCGCCCGGCATTCAAACAGATAATAATGAATCTGATGAGCAATGCCATCAAATACAATGACAAAGAAAAATGCCGGATTACCATTGAAGCCCAAGACTTTTTCAATCACTTTGAAATCATAGTCAAAGACAATGGAAGAGGAATTCCTGAGGAGAAACTGGACAGTATCTTTGAAATGTTTACGCATTCTGATGAACCCGATCGATTTAATAATGTAGGTACCGGAATCGGTTTGGCCACCGTACAAAGTTTGGTCAGAAAGTTGAACGGCACTATAACTGTTTCCTCAAAGGTCGGGGAAGGCACCTCCTTCAAACTGCTGTTTTACAAAGTATAATCACGGCAGATTATCACTCATCAGTTCACTTTTGTTTTTAGCATAATCATAACCTTGTTGCCACCAAATTTTCATTTTTTCCTTGTTGAATATTAAGGCATTATTGGTCAGCGTGGTTGGAGTATAGTATAAATTGAGCTTTACATTTTTGTTTTTCGCTGCCAATTTTCCTATCGTAATATCGTGCTTCTCCACTTGATTGAGCAATGTTTGAAACAAATCAATCATCAGTGAAAAAGGATTTTTGCCCACTTTTCTTGGCGTGATTTGCATTTCCGTTTCCAAAATCACCACATCCACTTCAGTCGCTCCACGGTTTATGGCTTCCCGTATGGGAACCAAACTGGAAAATCCTCCATCTCCATATTCACAATTGTTTTTGGTAACCAAACTCATAAAGGGAATGTAGTTGCACGAAATCCAAACCCATTCGCAAAACTCTTTGTAGTCAAAATCTTTTATCGACTTGTATTCTACATCGTTTTTAGAAAGATTGGTCACTGTAACGACTATATCACAGAAAGAGTTTTTAAGTTGCGTAAACTCTGCTTCCGTGAAATTTTCTTTAATATAATGCAACAGCTTATGGCTTTCGCCAAACGTTCGCTTTCCTCTGAAAAACTGCAACAGCACGTTAAAGTGGTTGATGGTTACCAAATCCACCCCATCTTTGTGTTTGACTACAAACGGATTGATGTCAAAAATCTTTCCCATGGTAACACTGGTATAAATCCCGTGTATTTTTTCTACATTGCCCAGTGCCAAATGCGGAATAAGCAAACTACCGGTAGAACTTCCGATAAGAATATCGTATTTATGGAATTTTTCCTGAAGTAAATACTGCGCCACTCCCCCACCAAAGGCTCCTTTACTGCCACCACCCGAAATCACTAAAGCTCTCATCTCTTATTCTTTTAAAAGCTTTTGCAACCGTGCATTTTCATTTTCCGAAAGTCCGTTCAGGTTTTCGAATAAAGCCCTATACCCCTCCAACTGCAACAATTCCCTGATTTTGTCCCGGCCGAATTTGCTAAACTGCCATTTGAAATGCGTAGTGGCATTCACCAAGTTTTTCAAAACCTCAGGATCCTTATCGTTTACGGTAAGTGCATTGACAATGGCATTTTGTCGCACGGAACTTTCATATTTGGGTGACGTATATGCAACCAGTTCTTTGTAATAATTGGCTTTTTCTACACTGTCACTTGGCAGAGAAAAGACTGAAAAAGTCAGGAATAAAATACGCAGACTTTTATCATTACCGCCAATCCAGTTTTGGGCTTTGGCTAAATAAACACTTCGGCTCTCCGGAAAATTTTTCCACAAATTCATAAAAGCAATTTCCTTAGTATCATAAGATGGATCTTCCAGCAAACTTTCATATTGAGCTTTAAATTCAACCGGAATTTCTTCTGTAAACTCTGCCACAGATTGGCGCACTTTCACATCATTTGTTTGCAAAGCCAATAGCAGTAACTCTTTTTTGTCTTCAAACGGAATGTATTTGATTTGATACAAAATCTCAGTCTTAACCGGATAAAATACATTCGATTGTAACAGCTGCTTATAGGTTTCTTTGTTTTCTGCAAAGGTCTTTTTACGCAATTGCTGAGTCTCAAACAGCTTTTGCATAAAAGCATTCTTCTTCAGCAAGACATTGGCTTCTTCGGTTTGAAAATGATAATCCAACAACCAGATTTTGACAAATTGCTCCGTATCAAAATCGGAAACCTTTCTGATTTCTGCCAGGAAATTATCGGTCTTCACATTCTTGTATTGGTATTTTTTCAAATACCTTTTTACTGCTTTCTGAAATGCCTTCGGTCCGATAGCTTCGCGTATGATATGCAACGCCCATGCTCCTTTTTGATAAAAAGACAAAGAACTCGCTTTCTCATTCATCACCGGAATGGTATCACTTTTAGCCGCATTACGCAACTGTAAAGAGGAACGATACAACTGATGGTAAAAATAATCCTCGCCAAAAACCTGTCGCTCTGCCAACAAAGCATAATAGGTCGCAAATCCTTCCTGCAGCCAATGATTTTCTCCCGAGCTGGCGGTTACCAAATCACCAAACCACTGATGAGCCAACTCGTGGGCATTGACATTGACATAGTTTCGGTCATTAAAGTCCAAATCGTCCACCACAAAATCCTGTGCAAATAACGTGGCAGAAGTATTCTCCATCCCGGCGTATAAAAAGTCTTCCACCGGAATTTGCTTGTAGACTTTCCACGGATATTTCACCCCGATTTCCTTTTCGAGATAATCAAAAATTTCCTTGGAATACCGATAAGTCGATTCAAACTTTGCAGTGTCTTTGGGCTGAATAAACATTTGAAGCGGAACACCCGATGCAGATGCGACAACCTTATTGTTAAAATCGCCAATAGCCAGCATAACCAAATAAGAGCTCATGGGTTTTTCCATACTGTAGTACCAATCTTTTGTCATATCCGCATTGCGAACACTCTTTAAAAAACCATTAGCAATAACGTTGAACCCTTTCTCATAAGTAACAGTCATGTTAAAAATCAATTTCTCATTCACATCATCAAAACTCGGCAACCAATGGCTGGTATATTTCCCTTGTCCTTGTGTCCAAATCTGTCGACTATCACCCTCACCAATAAAATACATCGTTTGTTTCGGAGAGGCTTTGTAACTGAAAGTCAACTTGTTTTTTCCGGTCTTAAATCCTTCAAATAGCAGTAGTTCTTTCGTGTTATTCTTGTATTGAACGCTTTTCCCGTTAATCATGACTTTGTCAAAAACCATACTTTTGGCATCAATCCGAATAGTATCAATCGCTGATAGAACCTTAAACTGGTATTGTACACTACCGGTAACTTGCTTCAATTGAAAATCCGGAGTTATAAAGGCATCACATTGTATAAAATCAACCTTTTGGGTTTGTTGAGCAAAAGAAAGTAGTGTAAAGAGGAGAAAAAATAAGTGACGCATTGGAATACAATATTTGATACGAATATAAGCATTTTCAAACTCACTCATTTTTAAATCTTCAAATTAAAAACTATCTTCGCTACACTAATTCGCTGCCATGTCCTACCCTCTTATGCAAACTCCCATCGAATACCTCAAAGGTGTTGGCCCACAACGCGGTGAGTTGTTACGCAAAGAGTTGGGCATTCATCGGTATGAGGATTTGGTTAATTTTTTTCCGAATCGTTACATCGACCGGACACGGTATTACAAAATCAACGAGTTGCAAAAAAGCGACAGCGAAGTTCAACTCATCGGCAAAATCATCAACATCAAAACCGTCGAATTCGGCAAAGCCAAAAAAAGACTCGTGGCTACTTTTATTGATGATACCGGCGAAATGGATCTGGTTTGGTTTCAAGGCCACAAATGGATACGCGATAGTTTGAAACTCAATGTCCCTTATGTGATTTTCGGCAAAACCACCTCTTTCGGAAACACGTTCAACATGGCTCATCCCGAAATGGAACTGCTTAACGAGCACGAACAAAACCTGCGCTCGGCCATGCAACCGGTCTATCCCTCTACTGAAACGCTAACCAACAGAGGTATTTCCAACCGGGTCATCAACAAGATGATGCAGCAATTATTTATCGAAACACAGGCTAAGTTTACCGAAACCCTGCCACCCTATCTCTTGGAAAGCTTAAAACTGATTCCAAAGAATGCGGCTTTGTTCAACATCCATTTCCCAAAAAGTCAGGAACTCTTGTCCAAAACGCAGTTTCGTTTGAAATTTGAAGAATTGTTCTTCATCCAATTGCAGTTGATTACCAAAAACCTGGTCCGCAAACACAAGATTAAAGGCCATGCTTTTACTGTTGTGGGCGATTATTTCAATACGTTCTTCCGGAATCATTTACCCTTTGAACTTACAAATGCCCAAAAAAAAGTGCTCAAGGAAATTAGAAATGACATGGGAACCAACGCTCAAATGAATCGTTTACTGCAGGGCGATGTGGGTTCGGGCAAAACCATCGTGGCATTAATGAGCATGCTGATTGCCTTAGACAACGGCTTCCAAAGTTGCCTCATGGCGCCTACCGAAATTTTGGCCACCCAGCATTTCAACGGTCTAACCGAATTAGCCAAAGACCTCAACATCAACATCAAAATACTAACCGGTTCCACCAAGCCGGCAGAACGGAAAATCATCCACGAAGAACTGGAAAATGGCACTTTACACATCCTCATCGGCACGCACGCCCTGCTCGAAGACAAAGTACAGTTCCACAAACTGGGCTTGGCCATTATTGATGAGCAGCATCGCTTTGGTGTAGAACAGCGTTCCAAGCTTTGGACCAAAAATGACATTCCTCCTCACATTTTAGTCATGACCGCTACGCCTATTCCGCGTACATTGGCTATGAGCCTCTATGGCGATTTAGACATTTCGGTCATCGACGAGTTGCCGCCGGGCCGAAAGCCTATCCAAACAGTGCACCGCTACGACAGCAACCGCCTCAAGGTGTGGAAATTCATCAGAGACGAAATCGCCAAAGGGCGGCAAATCTATATCGTGTATCCGCTCATCAAAGAAAGTGAAACCATGGATTACAAAGATTTGATGGACGGGTACGAAAGCATCTCCCGGGACTTCCCTTTGCCCCAATACAGCATTTCCATTGTGCATGGCAAAATGAAACCAGCCGAAAAAGAGGCCGAAATGAAGCGCTTTGCCGAAGGAAAAACCAACATCATGGTAGCCACCACTGTAATTGAGGTGGGTGTCAATGTGCCAAATGCCAGCGTCATGATTATTGAAAGCGCCGAGCGTTTTGGCCTGTCCCAACTACATCAGCTCCGCGGGCGTGTAGGTCGTGGTGCCGAACAGAGTTACTGCATATTGATGACTTCCTTCAAACTGTCAAACGACAGCAAAATCCGCTTGGAAACCATGTGTAAAACCAACGATGGCTTTGAAATTGCCGAAGTAGATTTGAAACTGCGCGGCCCCGGAGATATCATGGGCAAACAGCAAAGTGGTGTTCTCCATCTCCAAATTGCCGATTTGGTCAAAGATAAAGACATCCTTTTGGTAGCCCGCAATGAAGCCATTAAACTATTAAAACGCGATCCGGCAATGGCCCTGCCCGAGCATCAAACACTCAAGTCCGTTTTCCTTGAACTTTCAAAAAAGAAAAACATTTGGAACTACATCAGCTAAAGATAGTTGTATGTACAAGTGTTAAATAAAAATTAACCCTAATGCTGTTTTCATTCGTAAAAAGTAGTTTTGTACCGAAAACCGCAACAGCACCAAATTCATTCGTATAAATGAAATCAAAGCACCTTATTATCAGTATTCTTGTTATAGCTCTGGGCGGCATGATAGCCTACCGAATTACCAAAAACAAAGCCGAAAACGAAAAAGGAAACGATAAAAACGGAAAAAAACCACCCGTTACCGTAAGTACAATGGTCGTAGAACCACAAAGTTTTACCAATGCCATTACGCTGTCCGGTTCCATTGAAGCCAATGAACAAATTGAAATTCACAGCGAAGTTTCGGGAATTGTGAAAAGCATTTCTTTTACAGAAGGCAGTCAGGTGAGCCAGGGACAAGTATTGGTAAAAGTGGATGACATCGAATTGCGCGCCCAATTGGCCCAAGCCAAGACCAAGGAAAGCCTGGCAGCCGAAAATGAAAGAAGAGCAAAACTATTACTGCAAAAAGAAGCAATCAGTCAGGAAGAATACGACATTGCCACTGCCGATTACCGTACGGCCAAAGCCCAAACCCAATTAATCAACGCCCAAATCGGGAAAACCAGCATTAAAGCTCCGTTCTCAGGTAAAATAGGCTTGCGCAATATCTCACCGGGAACCTATGTTACCCCCGCAACGGTTATTGCCAATTTAGTCAATACCAATCCTTTAAAAATCACTTTTTCGCTTCCCGAAAAATACGCTACCGAAATTACCAAAGGTTCCGAAATTACCTTTACCGTTCCCAATATAACAGAAAAATTCACCGCCAAAATCTATGCTTTAGAACCCGGTATCGAATTGACAACACGCACCCTGAAAATCAGAGCCCTAATCAATAACTCGGCAGGAAAATTACTTCCGGGAACCTTCGCCTCAGTCGACTTGCCTTTAAAAAATATCAAAGACGCCATCATCATCCCAACCGAAGTAGTAGTACCGGTACAAGAGGGTAAAGTAGTCTACATTGCCCAAAACGGCAAAGCCAAAGAAGTAAAAATCGAAGCCCTTACCCGCACCGACAAAAATATCGTGATTACCTCGGGGCTCAAAGCCGGCGACAGTTTAATTACGACCGGCATGATGTCGCTCAAAGACGATGCCGACATCAAAGTAAAACAAAAATAAGACCATGAGTTTATCGACCTTAAGCATCAAACGACCGGTTTTTACGATTGTCATCAATCTGACCATCATTCTGTTCGGAATCATTGGATACAGCTATTTGGGGGTTCGTGAGTTTCCTTCCATTGACCCCGCACAAATTTCGGTGCGCACCAACTACACCGGTGCCAATGCAGACATCATTGAGTCGCAAATCACCGAGCCCCTCGAAAAAGCCATCAATTCCATTGACGGAATTCGAAATATCACTTCCTCCAGCAACCAGGGATCGAGCAACATTACCATTGAGTTCAAACTCGAAAAAAACTTAGAAGAAGCCGCCAACGATGTACGCGACAAGGTATCGCAAGCCGTCAGAAGCTTACCGCAGGACATTGATGCCCCGCCGGTAGTGTCCAAAGCAGATGCCGACTCCGAAGCCATCATTTCAATGACCGTACAAAGCGACACCAAAGATGTATTGGCCCTGAGCGACTATGCCGAAAATGTCATCGCCGAACGCCTGCAAACCATACCCGGTGTCAGCAGCGTACAGATATGGGGACAAAAACGATACTCCATGCGACTCTGGATTGACCCGGCCAAACTCACTTCCTATGGTGTGACCGTTTCAGATGTCAGAGCCGCCCTCGAAAAACAAAACGTAGAGTTGCCTTCGGGAAAACTAACCGGTAAAAATACCGAGCTTACCGTAAAAACCATGGGGAATCTTTCTACCGAGAAAGAGTTTAACGACATCATCATCGTAGCTGACGGTGCCAAAACCGTTCGCCTCAGCGACATCGGCCATGCGCAATTGGATTCTGAAAATCAGGAAACCCAGTTCAAAGCCAATGACCAAACCATGGTCGCACTGGCCTTGGTACCTCAACCGGGAACCAACTACCTCGATATCTCTAAAGAATTTTACAAACAATACGCACTGCTCAAAAAGGACCTGCCCAAAGACATCAAACTGAATGTCGCCTTAGACAACACCGTATTCATCAAAAAATCAGTAGTCGAAGTAGCCGAGACCCTCTTGGTCTCAATTATCCTCGTAATCCTTATTATCTTCTTGTTTTTCCGCGATTGGGCCATCGCATTCCGTCCACTGATTGACATCCCGGTGTCACTGATTGCCACCTTTTTCATCATGTACCTTTGCGGGTTCTCAGTCAATGTGCTAACACTCTTAGCCATCGTTCTGGCCACCGGCTTGGTGGTCGATGACGGAATTGTAGTGACTGAAAACATCTTCAAAAAAGTAGAGGAAGGCATGACGCCTATCGAGGCCGCCATCAAAGGCTCCAACGAAATTTTCTTTGCCGTCATTTCCATCTCCATCACACTCGCCGCCGTGTTCTTACCCATCATCTTCCTAGAAGGCTTTGTGGGACGCTTATTCCGCGAATTCGGAGTCGTCATCGGGGCAGCGGTGCTGGTTTCGGCCTTTGTGTCCTTAACGTTGACGCCAATGTTAAACGCTTATTTAATGAAAGGCGGAGAACAAAAGAAAACCAAATTCTACACCTTTACCGAACCCTATTTTGAAGCCCTGAACAAAGGCTATGCGCAATCCCTTGAAAATTTCATGCGCAAAAAATGGTTGAGTTTCCCCATCGTAATCATCTGTATTGGGCTGATTGTCCTATTCTTTAAAATACTGCCTAAGGAAACCGCTCCTTATGACGACCGAAGCTTAGTCATCATGGGGGTTACCGCTCCCGAGGGCGCTTCCTACGAGTATACCGATAACTTCATGCTCGATTTGGCCAAACTAATCAACGACAGTGTCCCCGAAAAGAAAATCGCTTTGGTCATCACAGCACCCGGCTTTATGTCGTCTTCCGTCAATACCGGAAGGGTGCGATTGGCACTCAAAGACCCCGAAGACCGCACCACCGGCCAAAAGGAAATTGCCGACAACCTCAACAAGTGGACCAAAAAATACACTCAGGCCAAAGTCACCGTTTCTGAGCAACCCACCATAGCGGTAAACCGCCGTGGCGGACTGCCCATTCAGTACATCATACAGGCACCCAACTTTGAAAAGCTGCGCGAAAAGATTCCGCTGTTTATGGAAGAAGCCAACAAGAGCGACGTCTTTTCCAATGTCGATGTGAACCTCAAGTTCAACAAACCCGAAATCAACGTTACTATTGACAGAGAAAAAGCGGAAAGCCTCGGTATTTCCGTACTCGATGTAGCCCAAACCCTCCAGCTGTCCTTAAGCGGTCAGCGCTTTGGCTACTACATGCAAAACGGCAAGCAGTATCAGGTTATTGGACAGTTTGACAAAAAAGACCGCGACGAACCCTTAGACCTGACTTCCATGTTTGTCAAAAACAACAAAGGCGAACTCATCCAGTTAGACAATGTGGTTCGGGTAGACGAACAAAGCAATCCGCCTCAGTTATTTCACAACAACCGTTACATGTCGGCCACCATCTCGGCCGGTTTGGCACCCGGCAAAAGCATGGGCGACGGTATCGAAGCCATGAACGACATCAAAGCCAAAGTATTAGACGATACTTTCACCACCGATTTGGGCGGAGAATCGCGCGACTTTGTAGAAAGTAGCTCCAACACCACTTTTGCCTTTGGTTTGGCTTTGCTGCTGATTTATTTAATTTTAGCCGCCCAGTTTGAAAGCTTTGTCGACCCGCTCATCATCATCCTCACCGTGCCTATGGCAGTGGCCGGAGCCCTATTCTCTCTTTGGTTATTTGGCCAAACCTGGAATATCTTCAGCCAAATCGGTACCGTAATGCTCATCGGGCTCGTGACAAAAAACGGAATCCTGATTGTAGAATTTGCCAACCAGCTTCGCGAGCAGGGATTGTCCAAATACGACGCCATCATCCAAGCCGCAGAATCGCGCTTACGTCCCATCCTGATGACCAGTTTGGCCATTGCCCTCGGGGCCTTGCCCATTGCCTTATCGCTCGGAGCCGCGGCCACCAGTCGTATCGGTATGGGAGTAGTCATTGTGGGCGGAACCATCTTCTCGTTAATTCTCACCCTGTTTGTCATCCCGGCCTTCTACCTCATGTGGTCCAAAGCCCGCAAACACCGTCCCGAATTTGACAACATCGATGCCTTAGAATCGGCAGCAAAAACCGAACAGCACCATAGCTAAACCCATTGATTATGAAAATGAAATCGTTATATCTTCTTCTATGCTGTTTGAGCTTCATCCCAAAAATGGGAGCGCAGGAAGTCCTTACACTCGAAGACGCCGTAAAAATAGCCCTCGAAAACAATTTTGACATCCGCATGGCCGCCAACAATCTCAAAATAGACCAAGCCAATGCCACCGTCGGAAATGCCGGCATGTTGCCCAAAGTAACCGCCAATGTAGTCGATAACAACAGCATACAATACAGCAAGCAAACCCGTCAGGACGGTACCGTCAACGAATTAAACAATGCCAAAAACAACAGCCTCACCTATGGCGTAGGACTCGATTGGACCATTTTTGACGGCTTTAAAATGTTTGCCAAAAAGAATCAGTTAGACCAATTACAAAAACTGGGCGATGCCAAACTAAAGCTCGCCATCATTACCAAAATCAGCGATGTCAACACCACCTATTTTGATTTGGTACAACAGCAGCAGCAGTTAGCCGCTCTCGACAGCGCCATCGTTATTTCAACCCAACGGTTAACGCTCTCCCAAAACCGTTTCAGCATTGGCAAAGCCTCCAAACTCGAAGTCTTGAATGCGCAAGTCGATTGGAATACCGACCAAACCGCTTTACTCAAACAAAAAGAAACCCTCGCCCATACCAAAATCCTCCTAAACCAACTCTTGGCGCGCGAGGCCACCACCGCCTTTACCGTAAGCCGAACCATAGCTGTAGACAAAAACCTGTTGCTGCCGGCACTCACCGATGCTGCCCTCAAGCAAAACCCCGAATTAGAAGCTCAGATCATCAACAAGAAAGTGGCCGAACTCCAACTCAAGCAAGTCAAAGC
Organism: Flavobacterium sp. XGLA_31; assembly: GCF_051547105.1. Classification (NCBI taxonomy): domain Bacteria; kingdom Pseudomonadati; phylum Bacteroidota; class Flavobacteriia; order Flavobacteriales; family Flavobacteriaceae; genus Flavobacterium; species Flavobacterium sp. XGLA_31. The sequence goes on from NZ_JBPTTM010000004.1 coordinate 73,899, forward strand.
CAACCGCTATCCTACCCTCAAGGTAAATACCGGCTACAACTTTGCCGAAAGCCAATCCAGTTTAGGATTCACCTCCTCATCCTACTCACGTGGGCTCAACTATGGCTTCAGCGCCAGCCTCAACCTCTTTGACGGTTGGGCACAGCACCGCAACGAAAAGATAGCCCAAATAGAAATCGAAAATTCCAAGCTTGCCGTCAACCAACAAACAGCCAACTTACAGGCGCAATTGGCCACGGCGTACGAAACCTATCAAACCAATTTGACCCTGATGCAGCTCGAAGAAAAGAACGAAGCCATAGCCAAACAAAATTTGGACATCACTTTGGCCAAGTTCAAAATAGGCACCATTACCCCGGTAGAGTTCCGCACAGCACAGTTAAATTATACCAACGCCAAAGTCCGCAACACCAATGCGCAATTCCAGGCCAAACTCTCCGAAATCAGCCTTAAAGAACTGGCGGGCACATTGAGTTTATAACCGCCTCCCTTTTTTATTCCCTACGCTACCACGTGACGACGAAGTCAACCCCTACGCTACCGCGCGAGTACTCTAGCGTGGTTACGAACCATCAACCACAACGCCTCATCTATTTTCATTACCGAAATTTCCCTATCTTTACAATAACCTCTTTACGTTAAGCCACAAAACGTTAGAGAAAATACCAGCAACACCACTAAAACAACTAAAAAGATGATTACGCAAAAAATAACACCCTGCCTTTGGGTCGAAACAAAAGACGCAAAAGCCGTAGCAGACTATTACCTCTCCATATTCAAAGACGGCAAACTCAAAGAGCACCGCAAATACCAAAATCCGCCCGAAGCCGGAGGAGAAAATTTTGAAACCGCAACCATTGAAATCAATGGCATTGAATTTAATATTTTGGCGGCAGGGCCATTCTTCAAGTTCAACGAATCCGTTTCATTTGTGATCAATTGCAAAGACCAAGCAGAAGTCGATTACTATTGGGACGCATTAACTGCAAACGGAGGACAGGAAAGCGCTTGCGGTTGGTGCAAAGACAAATACGGACTCTCCTGGCAGGTGGTTCCGGTTGCGTATTTTGACCTCATAAACAGTGACGACCCCATCGTCAGAGAAAAAGCAATCAGGAACACATTCAAACAAAAAAAGTTAGTGCTTTCCGAACTTAAATAAACATACTTGATTTGACAAATTTCCGCAAGGGGCTATAAAAGGCAAGCAGCACCCCCACGGAAAACCAAAAAGATATTTCCCTATCTTTACCTCTATCACTTAGCGTTTCCGCTACTGCGCAAAGCCGCGGCACGTAACGGGTACGCTTTTTAGAAATCCTGCAACAAATGAAAATTATACTGGAAACTGAACGATTAATTTTGCGAGAATTGAATATGCAAGACAGCAAAAGTTTCTATGAATTGAACTTAAATCCAAACGTTATAAAATTTACCGGAGACAAAGCTTTCAAAAATCTTATGGAAGCAGAAAACTTTTTAAGGAACTACAAAGAGTATGAAAAGAATGGTTACGGGCGTTGGGCCGTGATTGATAAATCTAGCGGAAAGTTTGTTGGATGGTGCGGACTTAAATACAATACAGAAATCGACGAAACAGATATTGGTTTCAGATTCTTTGAAGAATATTGGAATCAAGGTTTCGCAACAGAAAGCGCCAAAGCCTGTCTACACTACGGATTTGAAAAACTAAACCTGAAAACGATTGTAGGCAGAGCCATGGCAGAAAATAGTGCTTCAATAAAAGTGTTGGAAAAACTCGGCATGAAATACGAAAAAGAGTTCCGTTTTGACGAACAAAAAGGATTGATTTACACAATAAAAAAACCATAAAACCTTCTCCCGCTCCAGCACAAAAAGAAATTTTCCTATCTTTATATCTATCACATAACGTTACCGCTATTGCGTAAAGCCATAGCATATTACGCAAAATAGTAAAACAACACAATCCAAAGGAAATTCAACCCAATACAGAAATGAGAGTTTCAGGCATATTAAAAACCATAGGAGCAATTATAGGCATTATAGCAACAATATCATTTCTTATTACGATCGTAATAGAAAAGGAATCCACATTAAAAATCAATAGTTTATCCAAAGCACTTATGATGTTAGGATTATTGGTTTACCTAGTAGGCTACTTTTCTATAAAAATTAATAAAAAATAAATGCTCGAAGCAATACTTCGCATAACAACCATTTTCTCCCCATGAAACCACTACTGTCATTCACCATGCTGGTTATAACACTATCCGTTTGGGCACAAAGCAAAAAAGAAGCCGCCTTTATACCCAAAGGCTACGTCCTCTTCGAAAAAATCTACGGAGATCTAAACAACGACCACCTCACAGATTGCATCCTCATCATCAAAGCCACCGACAAAACCCAAATAGTCACTAACGACTACGACCAAATCGTAGACCGCAATCGAAGAGGACTCATCGTCCTGCTCAACCAAAAAGGAAACTACCAAGCAGCCCTCAAAAACTACAACTGCTTCGCCTCCGAAAATGAAGACGGCGGCGTCTACATGCCCCCCGAGCTATCTCTGGAAATCAAAAAAGGAAAGCTATACATACACTACGGCCACGGACGATACGGATACTGGCGTTACACCTTCAAATTCAACCATTCCGATTTTGACCTCATCGGATACGATGCCGGCTACCGCAGCAGTTTTGAATCTGACTACGTCACGTTTGACGAAACAAGCATCAACTTCATCACCAAAAAAAAGCAAATCAAAAAGGTAATCAAAGTAAGCCCCAACGGAAAAGAAAGCTACAAAGAAACCTGGAAAAGTATAAACCCCGGCAACCCCATCAAGCTCTCCACCATCAAAGACTTTGAAGAACTTGATATCAATAGCTAAAAACCAAAAAAGAAATTTCCTATCTTTACCTCTATCACGTAACGTTCCGCTACTGCATAAAGCCTTCGAACGTTAACAGCAAGCTTAACCAAAATATATAAATGACAATATTTGAATCTTTGTTTGGAAAAAGTAAAAGACCATTTTGGGATGAGTTTGCCAAACAACAAAATGGAACGCTCAAATCAGAAAGCGGCGACTTATTTGTAGAATATAAATACTCAAACTTCATTTTTAAAGTTAAGAATTATAATTACACCAATGCAGGAGGTGGTTTTAGTGACAGTTATATGGTTGGAATGGCTGAATTTGATCATCCTACTCAACTCGAACTTCAAATATCCAAAGAAGATTGGTTTGCTAGTATTGTGAAATTTTTTAAAAACAAAGAAATCAAAATTGGCAATAATGATTTTGACAAACGCTTTTTTATAACAAGTAATAAAGAATTAAAAACAATAACTATTTTAAAAGACAAATCCCTTTTAGAAAAAATTATTTTGTTCAATCCTATTCGAATAGAAATAACTAATAAAGAAGATTTTGGAGAAGTTCCAAGCAAAGGAAAGTATATGCTGTATTGCGTTAAACAAGAAAAATTTAAAGATTTAGCTCAACTAAATGAAATACATTCAGTACTAGTTTCATTTATAGAAAATTTGAAAGAGAACTGCCAAATCCAATAAAAACAAGCTAATCCCCCACAACCGAACAAAATAAAGTTTCTATATCTCTACTATGTCCCAACTACTGGCAAAAAGCCGCAAAATATTATAAGTAATTTCAAACCCTCGTCATGAAAATAATTTACATTATAATTTTATTTCTTTCACTTGTTAGTTGCAAAAAAAATGTTTTGGCTACAATGAAAATTCACTTTCAATTAAAAGATACAATCAAAGGAAAAGATACTGATAACGAATATTTGAAAATATATAAAGACGGAAAAGTATTCAAAGAATACTCAATGCTAAAACCACCATATCCGCAAGATGAAATTGAATTAGAAAAACTGACTGCAGGTAAATACAAACTTGAGTATTATAATTATTTTGAACAAAAGATAACAAAGACTATATCAATAGACGAATCTAAAGTCTATAAAGTGATATTAAATCCAGACATAAGTAATACGAAAACTAAACAAAGTGAAATACTAAATTTAAGAGAAAAAGAAATATTAAAAATTAAATTTGAATATGCCGGATGCTTTTCTGGAGAAGCTGATTCTATTAAAATCCAAAAATTAAATGGGAATTTTTTTTTAAGTAGAGCCAATCAGAAAAAATTAGTAAACGATAAAGAATTAGAATATTTAATCACTTTAGAATCAAACCTTCGTGAATTAAATAAAAAAGGAGGCTGTTCAAGCATTGAAACTATGATATTCATTCGAAATAATACTTCAGACACCATTTGGAATAGAATATGTAGATTCAAAGGATATAAAAAATTGGAAGCATTTATTAAAAGAAACGGCATATATTAATGTCTCACATACCCCCGCTACCGTGCGAAACCCAAGGTTCGACCAAGTCAATCTTTCGCGTGGTATTTTAAAAACCACGAAAACCAACTTCCCAGCATTTCCAAGGCCTCGCAGCCGTCAAACGGGCTTCGGACTCAATCAAACGGTCTTCGGACTCAATCAAATTGGCTTCGGACTCCGGCGAACCAACTTCGGAGGCACTAAATCACTTAACGGAATCCGTGAAACTATCTTCTGACTCCGGCAAACCCATTTCGAACAACTTCAAGCATGTTTCGGAGACACGACTACCTCCAACAATCCACAGCACCATATTCAACTTTTTATCCTATTTTTGAATACCGTTTACAACAAGCATTATGGTACAATACAACCCAAAAGACTGGATTACCTTTATCTTTCGTTTTCACAAATCAGACACATTCAGGCAGTTATTCCCCATGATGCTCCTCATCGGCGCCTACTCAGGAGCAATCTGTTACCTCGAAATGACCTATTGGCATTTACCCGAAAACAGTTCCATCAAAAACATCTCCATCATGCACGGCATGTTGGGTTTTGTCATCTCCTTACTGTTAGCCTACCGCACCAATACCGCATACGACCGTTGGTGGGAAGGACGCAAACTATGGGGTGCATTGGTCAACAACAGCCGCAACCTGGCACTCAAACTCTCCGTAATGCTCCAAGACGAGCACGACCGAAAATACTTCCGCTTCCTCATTCCTACCTATGCTTCTATCTTAGCCAAGCACCTCAGTGACGAAGAAGTAAGCCAACTCCTCTTTGAAGACATTCAATTAAACATAAACTTCCAAAAACACAAACCCAATCAGGTCGCCAAAGCCCTGTTCCAAAAAATACACGACCTGCACCAATCAGGCAAACTCTCCGCAGAACAATTAATCATCCTAAACACCGAGCTGCAATCCTTCACCGAAGTCTGCGGCGCCTGCGAACGCATCAAAAACACCCCCATTCCCTACTCCTACAGCGCCTTCATCAAAAAGTTCATCTTCTTCTACGTCATGACCCTCCCCTTTGGCTACTGCTTCAGCCTGGGCTATTACGTCATTCCCGTAGTCGTTTTTATCTTTTATGTACTGGCCAGCTTAGAACTCATAGCCGAAGAAATTGAAGACCCGTTTGGCGGAGACGCCAACGATTTGCCTACAGCCAAAATAGCGTCAAACATCAAGAAACATGTCGAAGAAATACTATAACGCTGTTAATTTTAACCCAATTCAATACCCATTGTTGATTCCTATTTGGTAAAACACTATTTTAGTCTTCCCATTGGATACTTTATGTCAGTCAAAAACTTACTCAACAAACCCGCACTAACCCACGAAAAGTCGTTGAAAACACTGGTAGAAAACCGTACCATTTTTTCACTCGACCACTGCGAACTGAACATATTTGAAACCTATCAAAGGTCGGAGTTAGTGCCCTTAAAGTTTAATGACCTTGTCGTGACCAGTATGCTGCGCGGCAAAAAGATCATGCATCTTTTTGACGAACCACAGTTTGAATACCTCCCCGGAGAAACCGTCATCGTGCCTTCCAATGTCGAAATGCAGATAGATTTCCCCGAAGCCTCCAAAGAAAACCCTACCCAATGCATTGCCTTGGCCATTGACCATAAAATAATCACCGATACCCTCGACTTTCTCAACGAAAAGTACCCCAAAGAAGGCAAAAGCAACCTTTGGAAACTCGACCACGAGAATTACTTTTTTTACAACAATGTCGAACTGGCAGGCACCATCAACAAACTCATCAAAGAATGCATGGGCGACTCCATCACCAAGGACGCCATTGCCGATTTGACCCTACAGGAACTCATCATCCGCATCATACAAACCCAAACCGCCAAGCGTTTTGACACCGAAAAATACATCGACAGCAACAGCCCCATCACCCCATCGATAGAATTCATCAAAAAAAACATTCGCGAAACCATCAACCTCAAAGACTTGAGTGATAAGGCTTGCATGAGCACCACCTCATTCTACCGTTACTTCAAACGCGAAATGGGCATGAGCCCCATAGAGTACATCCTGAATGAAAAGATAAAATTTGCCAAAAAACTATTGAGCAACCCCAACATTCATGTCAATGAAGTGTCCTATGCCACCGGGTTTGAAGACTGCAATTACTTTATCCGCTTATTTAAGAAATACGAAGGCGTCACCCCGAAACAATACCAACTCATGAACTTCACCTCGCACTAATCGTAGCTATTGTAGCGAACCGGTTCCAATTGCTCCAACTCTTCGGGTGTAAACAAACGGTAGTGAATGATAAACGTTTTACCATAAGGCGTTTCCAAAGAAAACCCTCCCGCTCCAATACCGTCTGTCACATCCAGGGTAAAATGCGCATGCTTCCAGTATTCATATAAATCTTTGTCGAGCCAAAACGCAAAACCATCTACCTCACCTATACACACATCACCCGTCCGAATGTAGAAGCCTCCTTTTTCAAAACACTGTGGTTGCGTGCCTTCACAGCAGCCTCCCGCCTGGTAAAACATTAAATCCCCGAATTTCTCTTTAAGCATTTGTATCAATGCTAAAGCATCTGCTGTTGCGGTTACTCTTTTCATATGTTTGTTTTTAAGAATAAAAACCGCAAACCAACCGGTAAAAGTTGATTTGCGGTACTATTAACCAATTGTTTTAGGACAATTAAAAGAACCCTAACTTGTTTTTGTTGTACGAAATCAACATATTCTTGGTTTGACGGTAATGCACCAACATCATTTTATGATTTTCTCTGCCTATCCCCGATTGTTTGTAGCCGCCAAAGGGAGCTCCTGCCGGATACGCATGATAGCTGTTAACCCATACCCTACCGGCATGAATCGCTCTTGGCACCTGGTACAACTCGTGTGCATCACGGGTCCATACCCCGGCACCCAAACCATACAACGTATCATTGGCAATTTCTATAGCTTCCTCTGTGGTTTTAAAAGTCGTTACGGCCAGTACCGGCCCGAAGATTTCTTCCTGGAAAATACGCATTTTGTTAGTGCCTTTAAAAACGGTAGGCTTGATGTAATATCCGTTATCCAAATCACCGCCCAGTTTGTTTTCATCACCGCCTATCAACAACTCAGCACCTTCTTCTTTCCCCAAGTTGATATACGACATGATTTTGTCTTTCTGCACTTTAGAGGCCTGCGCCCCCATCATTACAGTAGGATCTAATGGGTTTCCGGTTTTTACCGCGGCTACGCGCTCGAGTACTCTTTCGATGAATTTATCATAGATATCTTCGTGTACCAACAAACGCGACGGACACGTACACACTTCCCCTTGGTTCAAACAGTACAACACCGCTCCTTCAATGGCTTTGTCTAAAAACTCATCATCGGCCTCCATTACTGAAGGGAAGAAAATATTAGGTGATTTCCCGCCTAACTCCAAGGTCACCGGAACAATATTTTCGGTAGCATATTGCATCACCATTCTTCCGGTAGCGGTAGAACCGGTAAAGGCTGCTTTGGCTACTTTAGGATTGGTCACCAAAGCTCTTCCCAATTCAGAACCAAAACCATTAACCACATTGACAACACCCGCCGGAATGATATCGCCTATCAATTCCATCAGAATCATAATCGAAATCGGAGTGTTCTCAGCCGGTTTCAAAACCACGCAGTTTCCTGCTGCCAAGGCCGGAGCCAGTTTCCACACAGCCATCAACAAAGGAAAGTTCCATGGAATAATTTGAGCAATAACCCCTATAGGCTCATGCACAATTAAAGATACTGTGGTCTCGTCCAGCTCACTCACCGAACCTTCTTCAGCACGAATAACGCCGGCAAAATAACGGAAATGATCAATAGCCAAAGGCAAATCGGCCGCCATGGTTTCGCGTACCGCTTTTCCGTTATCTACAGTTTCAGCGGCTGCTAAGTATTCGAGGTTATCTTCCATAACCTGCGCAATTTTAATCAGCATATTGCTGCGATCGGTTACGGACACTTTTCCCCATGTTTTGAACGCTTCGTAAGCGGCATCAACCGCTAAGGTCAAATCTTCTTTATTGGAATGGGCTGCTTTGGTAAACACTTTTCCGTCTACCGGTGATACCACATCAAAGTATTGCCCGGAGGCCGGTGGCACAAATTTGCCCCCTATGTAATTATCATACTTATCTTTGAATGTCGGTCTTTGAATTAAATTACTCATAATTGTATTTTTTGATTGAATCAAATGTAATTTCAATCCGAAACCCAGAGTAGCACTTTTTACGCATTTTATAGCACAAATTTGATAATCTGAAAATTTAAACGGTTACAAATTGAACATTATCAAAAAATTACCCCAAAATATCAGGAATATAACAATGGAATAACCGTATTATCCTCGCACATTTTGCCCTAAAAAATTTTCAATCTAAAAGCTACAATCCCTATATTTGCAGACCTTAATTAAGACTCATGAAGATTTCATACAACTGGTTAAAACAATTCATTAAAATAGATTTAAAATCAGAAGACACGGCGGCTGCCTTAACCGATTTAGGTTTGGAAGTAGAGGTTGTGGAAAAATACCAATCCGTGCGCGGTGGCTTAGAAGGTGTAGTGGTAGGACACGTATTGACCTGTGAGAAACATCCTGATGCCGACCGTCTGAAAGTAACTAAAGTAGATTTGGGTGACGGGACTCCGGTACAGATTGTTTGCGGTGCGGCCAATGTAGCAGCCGGACAAAAAGTTCCTGTAGCCACCATCGGGACCAAGCTGTTTGACAAAGACGGAGCAGCATTTGAAATCAAAAAAGGAAAAATCCGCGGACAGGAAAGCCACGGGATGATTTGTGCCGAAGATGAGTTAGGTTTAGGCACCAGTCACGACGGTATCATGATTTTAGACGACAAACTGAAACCCGGGACTCCGGCGGCCAAAGTTTTTAATATAGAGAATGACGAAGTATTTGAAATCGGTTTAACTCCTAACCGTGCCGATGCCATGTCGCATTACGGAGTAGCACGTGATTTACGCGCGAGTTTGTTGCAAAAAAACAGCAATATCGAGTTGATTACGCCATCTGTAAGTACGTTCCGAATAGACAAAAGAACGTTGAAAATTGATGTGGATGTTAAAGACAGTAAGTTAGCGCCGAGATATTGTGGGGTAACCATTTCCGGAATTACCGTAAAAGAATCACCTGAGTGGCTGAAGAACCGATTGAAAGCCATTGGATTGACACCTAAAAACAATATCGTTGACGTTACCAATTACATCCTGCATGATTTGGGGCAACCGCTTCACGCTTTTGACGCTTCTAAAATTAGTGGTAAAATCATCGTGAAAACTGTAGCCGAAGGCACCAAGTTCACCACTCTGGATGATGTGGAACGCACCCTGAGCGCTGAAGATTTGATGATTTGCGATGAAAAAGGACCGCTTTGTCTGGCAGGTGTTTTCGGTGGAAAATCATCAGGTGTTACCGATACGACCAACGCTATCTTTTTGGAGAGTGCCTATTTCAATCCGGTGAGTGTGCGTAAATCGGCCAAACGTCATGGGTTGAATACCGATGCTTCCTTCCGTTTTGAAAGAGGTATTGATGTGAACATTACCGAATTTGCCCTGAAACGCGCTGCCTTGTTAATTAAAGAATTAGCCGGTGGCGAAATCACTTCGGACATTATTGATATTTACCCGAAAAAGATAGAAGACTTCCCGGTGTTTTTGCATTTTGATAAAACTGCCAAACTGATTGGGCAGGAATTACCCAAAGAAACCATCAAGAAAATCTTGGCTTCGTTAGACATTAAAGTCAACAGCGTATCCGATGCCGGCTTGGGATTGGTGATTCCGTCGTACCGTGTAGATGTACAACGCGAGGTGGATGTGGTTGAAGAAATTCTCCGTGTGTACGGCTACAACAATATTAATTTCACCAAAAAATTAAACGCTACGGTAGCCAACTCGGCCCGTACCGAAGATTATAAAGTACAAAACATTATCGCTACGCAGTTGAATTCGCTGGGCTTTCACGAGATGATGGCCAACTCTTTGACGACTGGTGAGTATATCAAACTGTCTGCGATGCTCAAAGAAGAATATAACGTAACCATGCTTAACCCCTTAAGCAATGACCTGGCTACCATGCGTCAATCATTGTTGTTCTCGGGCTTAGAGGCGGTATCCTATAACATCAACCGCAGAAACGGCGATTTGAAATTGTTTGAGTTTGGCAAATCCTACCACAAATTGCCTTCGGGATACGACGAACCCAAACACCTCACCTTATTCACCACCGGAAACCGCATGGCTGAGAGCTGGACAGCAGCCGACCGTCCATCTGATTTCTTTTTGTTCAAAGGGTATGTGACTTCGGTTTTGAACCGATTGGGTGTTTGCAAAACCCAAAGCAAGCCCGTAGCCTCGGATGTTTTTGCCGAAGGGATAGCCATTGCTTGCGGAAATGATACCTTGGTAGAATTCGGTACTGTGAAGAAATCCATCCTGAAACATTTTGACATCAAGCAGGAAGTGTTTTTTGCGGACTTTAACTGGAATTTGGTCTTGAAATTGTTATCGAACAAAATCAAGTTTACCGATATTCCGAAATACCCTGAAGTGCGCAGAGATTTGGCTCTTTTGGTAGACGATGCAGTTGCGTTTGAAGCCATTTACAACATTGCCCGTCAAACCGAAAAGTCCTTACTGAAAGACGTGAACCTATTTGACGTGTACCAAGGCAAAAACCTTCCGGAGGGCAAAAAGTCTTATGCCGTGAGCTTTACGTTGCAGGACACGACCAAAACGCTGACCGATGAGCAGATTGACAAAATCATGAGCAAACTGCAAAAGCAGCTGGAAACCGAACTCGGTGCGAGTTTGAGATAAATATAACACAAGGCCTCCTAAACAGGTCTGATAAAATAAAAGCCCCACTCCTAATACCGGAAGTGGGGCTTTTAAATATAAAGTAATCGGGAAGCTGCTAATGGATTAGGACTTTGGCGTCACCACCGCGTCTATCACATGGATCACTCCGTTGGATTGGTTAACATCGGTAATGGTTACTTTGGCACTTTTTCCGTTTTCATCTGTAATATACAAATCAGCGCCTTTCATCCAGGCGGTCAAAGTACCACCGCTTACCGTTTTCAATACCGCTTTTCCGCCTCCTTTTTTGATAGCGGCAGCGATATCGGCCGCATTCATTTTACCGGCTACCACGTGGTAGGTCAGGATGGTTTGCAGCATTTTTTTGTTTTCAGGTTTCAGTAGGGTTTCCACTGTGCCTTTGGGCAGTTTGTCAAAGGCGGCATTGGTTGGGGCAAACACGGTGAACGGGCCTTTCCCTTGCAGGGTTTCTACCAAATCAGCGGCTTTTACAGCGGCTACCAATGTGGTGTGGTCTTTGGAATTGACCGCATTTTCAATAATGTTTTTGGACGGATACATTGGGGCACCGCCCACGGTTACGGTTTTTTGCTTCGCCTGTTCGCTGACGCTCGAGGCTTTTTGGGCATAAGAGGCTGTTCCTAAAAGTAGTGTCAGGGCAAAACAGGCTGTCGCTAAAAAATTTCTCGTTTTCATAATGATGTGTTTTAAAAGTTATATTGCCATTTACGCCGGGACTTCGGGTTTGGTTTTGGGAACACTTCTTTTTTATAAAAATTTAACAACTGTAGCACCCCAATTTCTAGCCTGGTTTTGATTATCTTATCTCATATTTTTGTACTTTAGACTTCCTAACCTCCATCATGCCAACTCCTTAAACCGTATCAAGTCATGCTGAAGAATCCGTTACATTTGGAAAAAGAATTATTGTCAGCCCGTAAAAAATTTAAATCGGAAGCTGCAATTTTGGAAGAAGTAGCCGCCATCTTGGCCGAAAATGAAACCGAGCGTCGTCAAATTGCCGAGGCTTTACATTCAAAAAGTTCCACAAATACTAATGTCCTGCAGTTGGAACTCCTGGAAGCCGATAAGATTTTTCATTTGGAACAAATCAAAACCATCTGTATTGATTACCGATTGCGGTTTCTGGACAGTCATCTCTTTAAAAATACCATACCTGAAGAAGCCATTTCAAAAATCAGAGCAATGGAGCGGGACCACAACACCACATTGGAAGGTTTTAAAATTATTGCGCCAAGTAAAGCTTTTCATTTGCTGAATTACGATGACCCTTTGCTGTTTGTACCAATGGGAAATGACTATTACTATTTGGTACACCAATGGGGTAAAGAAATCAATACGTTCCGAAAATTACTGGTATTGCCGCTGAAGAACTTGTGGAATTTCACACTGTTCAGCATTATAGTGAGCATTCTGATAACCTTATTGGTTCCTGAAACTAAATTGAGCAAATCGGTACCGATGGCTTCAGTTATTATTTTTCTGTTTGCCTTTAAATCGGTGTTTGCGGTATTTGCCTATTACTTTTTTATGATGGGTAAGAACTTTAATACCGAGATATGGCAACGGCAGTACTATAATAATTAAAGAAAAAAGCCCCGATAATTCGGGGCTTTTTTCTTTATTGCAACTGCAATTATATTTTAAAACGTTTACGGTCGTTTTCGTTCAAATAGATTTTACGCAAACGCAACGACTTAGGCGTTACCTCTACATACTCATCTTTTTGGATGTACTCTAAGGCTTCTTCCAAAGAGAACTTGATGGCCGGAACGATTTTGTTTTTATCGTCGGCACCGGCAGAACGGAAGTTCGTCAACTGCTTGGTTTTGGTGATATTAATTGTCATATCATCGCCACGGGAGTTCTCTCCTACTACCTGACCTTCGTAAATGTCTTCGTTTGGATCAACAAAGAATTTACCGCGATCCTGTAATTTATTGATAGAATACGGAATGGCTTTTCCGTTTTCCATAGAGATTAACGATCCGTTGATACGGCCTGCAATGTCCCCTTTTAAAGGCTCGTAACCAATAAAACGGTGTGCCATGATGGCTTCTCCGGCAGTAGCAGTCAACAATTGGTTTCGCAACCCGATGATACCGCGTGACGGGATGTTGAATTTGATAATCATACGATCGCCTTTCCCTTCCATAGAAAGCATTTCGCCTTTACGAACCGAAACAAACTCTACGGCTCTTCCGGAAACGTGCTCCGGTAAGTCGATGGTTAATTCTTCGATTGGCTCACATTTTACTCCATCAATTTCCTTAATGATTACTTGTGGCTGCCCAATTTGTAATTCATAGCCTTCACGACGCATGGTTTCAATCAAAACCGATAAGTGCAATACACCACGGCCAAATACCATAAACTTATCGGCAGAATCAGTATCGGCAACACGAAGCGCTAGGTTTTTTTCTAATTCTTTAGCTAATCTATCTTTGATGTGACGTGAAGTTACAAACTTACCTTCTTTCCCAAAGAACGGTGAGTCGTTGATGGTAAACAACATACTCATGGTTGGCTCATCAATAGCGATGGTTTGCAAGGCTTCCGGATTTTCAAAATCAGCAACCGTATCACCAATTTCAAAACCTTCGATTCCTACGATAGCACAAATGTCTCCGGCAATCACTTCGGTTACTTTTTTACGGCCTAACCCTTCAAAAGTATGTAGTTCTTTGATTCTTGATTTTAATATTTTACCGTCTCTTTTTACTAATGAGATTGGCATTCCTTCCTTCAACACGCCTCTTTCCAAACGACCGATGGCGATACGTCCGGTGAAGGAAGAGAAATCTAAAGAGGTAATCAACATTTGAGGAGTCCCTTCGGATACTTTAGGAGCCGGTACATTGGCCACTACCATATCTAGTAAAGGCTCGATATTGGTCGTTACATTTTCCCAGTGGTCAGACATCCAGTTGTTTTTGGCCGAACCGTATACCGTAGGAAAATCAAGCTGCCATTCTTCTGCGCCCAATTCAAACATCAAGTCGAATACTTTTTCGTGTACTTCTTCCGGAGTACAGTTTTCTTTATCTACTTTATTAATTACCACACAAGGTTTTAATCCCAAGTCGATGGCTTTTTGCAATACGAAACGCGTTTGCGGCATAGGCCCTTCAAAAGCATCAACCAAAAGACACACTCCGTCAGCCATGTTCAATACACGCTCTACTTCCCCACCAAAATCGGCGTGTCCCGGAGTATCGATGATATTGATTTTGGTTCCTTTGTATACCACCGAAACGTTTTTAGAGGTAATGGTAATTCCTCTTTCACGCTCTAAGTCGTTGTTGTCAAGAATTAAATCACCTGTATTTTCGTTTTCGCGAAAGAGTTGGCAGTGGTACATAATTTTGTCAACCAAGGTGGTTTTACCGTGGTCAACGTGCGCAATAATTGCAATGTTTCTGATAGATTCCATGTGTGCTTTTTTGTGGGTGCAAAGGTACACTTTATTTTCAGATAAAAAACCAATAACAAATTAGTTTACACTTTAATAAAGCAGCCATGGAAGTTTATAAAATACTTGATAAGTTTTTATTCAAATTTTAAAAGTAGTTTGAAAATATATATATTTGAACTGATGAAAAACAATTCAAATAAAATAACATTAACCTACGTACTTATACTATTGTTCGTGGCTGTAGTAGGTCACAAATTTGTAATCAGTTTTTCAGCCAATACTCCCATTGAAGAAACGACTAAAATTGTTTTAAAATACAGCTACATCAAAGATTTAGTGCTGATATTGTTTTCAAGTCTGTTTTTCAAGTACATCCTGTACAACAACGATAAAAAAAACAAATCGATATTTGAAAAACTACAGGAAACCAATAACGAGATTATAGAATCGAATGAACGTTATGATATTGTAGCCAAAGCCACGAGTGACACTATTTGGGACTGGAAAATTGAAGAAGACAGTTTTTTATGGAACAAAGGGATTCAGGGCGTTTTTGGTTATGCGAAAGAAGATGTTGGTAAAACTTCAAAATGGTGGTTCGACCGCATCCATCCGGAAGACAGCTTAAAGATGTCGGTAAAACTGTATTCGTTTTTAGAACAAAAAACCGAAAAGTGGCAGGACGAATACCGTTTTCAGTGTGCCGATGGTTCCTACAAATATGTTTTTGACAGGGGATTTCTGGTAAAAGACAAAGACGGCAAACCCATTCGTATGATTGGAGCCATTCAAGATGTTACCAAACAAAAAGAAGAAGAGCAACGACTGCGTTTGTTGGAAACGGTGATTACCCAAACGAAAGATGCGGTAATGATTACCGATATTGATACCTCAGAAAATGTAATCCCGAATATCATCTTCGTCAACTCGGCCTTCACCGATATGACCGGTTATCCGGCAGAGGAAGTGATTGGCAAATCGCCGGCCATGTTCTTTGGTCCAAAATCGGACATCATGGAATTCGACAAACTGAAAACGGCCATTCAGGAATACAAAGAATGTTTTGTAGAAACCATCAGTTACAAAAAAAACAAAGAAGAATTTTGGGTGAATTTCTCTATGATTCCGGTAACCAACAAAGACGGCGAACACTCGCACTGGATTTCGATACAGCGAGATGTTACGGAAGAGAAGGAACGAGACAAAGAAAGAGAACAACTTATCCGAGAACTGACCCAAAACAATAAAGATTTAAAACAATTCTCTTATATCACATCCCACAACCTAAGAGCGCCACTATCCAACTTAACCGGATTGCTGAATCTGTTGGACGACATGACGATAGAAGATCCGGAATTGAAAGAAATCATTAGTGGTTTTTCTAAATCAACCCACTTGCTGAATGAGACGATTAATGATTTGGTGAAAGTAGTCATCATCAAAGACAATCCTTCTATAGAAAAAGAAAAGGTTTTAATCAAAGAGATCTTTGAAAATGTCTTTAATCAATTGAGCTTCCTGATTAGCCTGCACAAACCAATTTTAAAAATCGACTTGGAAGAAGTCACTATTTTAAATATCAACAAATCGTATTTAGAAAGTATTTTTCTAAATTTACTGACCAACTCCATAAAATACAGAGCAGAAAACCGGCAGTTGAGAGTCACTATATCTTCAAAAGTGGTTGACGATAACTTGGTACTAACCTTTAAAGACAATGGAATTGGAATTGATTTACACCGCAACAAAGACAAAATTTTCGGTTTGTATCAACGCTTTCACAATCATCCGGACAGCAAAGGATTGGGATTGTATTTGGTCAAATCACAAGTAGAAGCCATGGGTGGTACCATTACTGTAGAAAGCGAAATAGGAAAAGGAACCACTTTCACCATCATTTTTAAAAACAATTAAGTAAATGTTAGATAAGATTTTTTGTGTAGATGACGATGCCATAACGCTCATGCTTTGTAAAAAAGTAATTGAACGAGTGGAATTTGCCAAAGAAATAATTACCGCACAGAACGGCGAAGAAGCCATTGCCTATTTTAGTTCCTTAGCAGAGCAGCAGCCCGCAGACAATTCCTATCCGCGATTGACCTTACTGGATTTAAACATGCCCATAATGAATGGTTGGGAATTCTTAGAAGCCTACCAGAAAAACGGTTATCCGGATATTTTTAAAGAAGCAAAGTTTATTGTGCTCTCTTCTACTATTGACCCGCAGGACGTAGACATGGCTAAAAAGTACGCTGTAGTGCTGGATTTCATGTCTAAACCTATTACCAAAGAAATGCTCGAAGAACTCAAAGAAAAATTAGCCTAAAACACAGAAATATGCGCAAAATAAAAAAGCACTCAAATATTGAGTGCTTTTTTTATTGAGTTAAACAAAGTCAGATTATAACTTTGCCACGTGTTTCGTTAACTTAGATTTTAAGTTAGCAGCTTTATTATCATGGATAATATTTTTCTTTGCTAATTTGTCAATCATAGAAATAACAACAGATAATTTTGCTGAAGCTTCAGATTTATCTGTAGCCATTCTTAATGCTTTGATTGCATTACGAGTGGTTTTGTGTTGGTATCTGTTCAACACTCTTTTCTTTTCGTTGCTTCTGATTCTTTTTAAAGCTGACTTATGATTTGCCATTTTCTTTTAATTTAATTGTAATTAATATAAAATATTAGTTAAAAAAGAAAAACCTCCCACAATTAAAATAATCACTTTGGTTTTAACTAATAAAACAAAAATCCGAGACACTGAACTTTTATTTTATAAAACTAATTTACAACTAATTTGTAGCCCGTAGGGGAATCGAACCCCTCTTACCAGGATGAAAACCTGGCGTCCTAACCGATAGACGAACGGGCCAATTTTAAGCCTTGATATTTAGTAGCCCGTAGGGGAATCGAACCCCTCTTACCAGGATGAAAACCTGGCGTCCTAACCGATAGACGAACGGGCCATCTTTGCTTAAAATTGCGGTTGCAAAAATACAACTATTTTTCAATCCCGCAAGAGCGCAACAATTTTTTTGTGTTTTTTTATTAATAGGCTTTTGCAAACAACACTCTACCAGTCGATTTGCCTCCTGAAAAAATACACTTTCCTTCTTCTTTTACCTGATTCAAAGGAATACAACGTATGGTAGCCTTGGTCAAATCCTTGATTTTCTCTTCTGTTTCCGGAGTTCCGTCCCAATGAGCAGATACAAATCCCGTTTTGTTTTCAAGCACTTCTTTGAACTCTTCAAATGAATTCACTTCAGTGACATGTTCATTCCTGAAATCCAATGCGCGATTGAATAAATCTTTCTGAATTTGTTCCAACAAATCATTAATATAAGCGACAGCTCCTTCTTTCGCAATGACTTCTTTGGTCAATGTGTCACGACGAGCCACTTCAAAAGTACCGTTTTCTAAATCTTTAGGACCAATAGCAATACGAACCGGAACACCTTTTAACTCCCATTCCGCAAACTTGAATCCTGGTTTTTGTGTGGTTCTGTTATCAAATTTAACTGAGATTTTCAACTTCTTAAACTGAGCTATTAAATCATGAGCCGCAGCCGTTATGGCTTCAAATTCTTCATCTGTTCTAAAAATCGGCACTATCACCACCTGAATTGGCGCTAAGTTTGGTGGCAACACCAACCCATTATCATCCGAATGCGTCATTACTAAAGCCCCCATTAATCGGGTTGAAACTCCCCAAGAAGTTCCCCAAACGTGCTCTTGTTTTCCTTCCTGATTCGCAAATTTCACATCGAAAGCTTTGGCAAAATTTTGCCCTAAGAAATGTGAGGTTCCCGCCTGCAATGCTTTACCATCTTGCATTAATGCTTCGATACAATAGGTTTCTTCCGCTCCGGCAAAACGCTCGGTTTCGGTCTTTAATCCTTTTATTACGGGAATTGCCATAAAGTTTTCGACAAAATCAGCATATACCTGCATCATTTTTTCCGATTCTTCAATGGCTTCTGCCTTAGTGGCATGTGCGGTATGTCCTTCCTGCCACAAAAACTCGGCTGTTCTCAAAAATAAACGGGTACGCATTTCCCAACGCACCACGTTAGCCCATTGATTGATTAACAAAGGTAAATCTCTGTATGATTGCACCCAATTTTTATAGGTTGACCAAATAATAGCTTCACTAGTGGGACGAACAATTAATTCTTCTTCCAACTTAGCATTAGGATCTACCATTAATTTTCCGGGACGGGATTCATCATTTTTCAAACGATAATGAGTGACAATAGCACATTCTTTGGCAAATCCTTCTGCATTCTTTTCTTCAGCTTCAAACATGCTTTTGGGCACAAAAAGAGGAAAATAGGCATTACTATGTCCTGTTTCTTTAAACATACTGTCTAATTCTGCCTGCATTTTTTCCCAAATAGCATAGCCATACGGTTTGATAACCATACAACCTCTGACTCCGGAATTTTCGGCTAAATCAGCCTTAACTACCAGCTCGTTATACCATTTGGAATAATCTTCCGCTCTCTTTGTTAAATTCTTACTCATAATGAATAGTTTGGCATAAAAATTGTTTAACTTTTTTTAACTAAATAGTTCGGCAAAACTAACTATTTTTGTATAGTCCAACAATAAAAATGCTATAGATATGAAAACTTATTATTTTTCCAGCAGAAGATTATCCATTTATTCCCTACTTGGATTTCTTGCCATTGCCATTACTTCATGTGGATCCTATCAAAACAGTTCTTACTATGACGGAGATGGTGTTTATGGCAATGCGCAAAACACCTCTAACAAAGACAACGCACAAAGTAATAAGTATCAGGAGTACTTTAGCAATTTAAACCAAAATCCAGAAATAGTTACTAATGTTGACAACTACAGCACCGCAAACGATACTGTAGCTAAAACCGAAAGTTATAACGCCAATAATGCAAGTTGGGGAAGCAATCCTCAAACAGTAACCGTTAATGTTTATGATAACAATTGGGGTTACAACTATTGGAACAACTATTGGTACGGCAGTTATTGGGGCTGGGGTCCTTATTGGGGCTGGGGTTGGAACAGTTGGTACGGACCCAGCTGGAGTATAGGTTGGGGCGGTTGGTACGGGCCGGGTTGGTACGGACCAAGTTGGTATGGCGGTTATTATGGATATAACAATTGGTGTGGTAACTACTACAACCATTATTATAACGGAGGAAGAAGAGGTGGCGCTTACGGAAACGGTTTTGGCATAAGCAACCGATATGCCAGCAATAGATACAGCAATAGTCGTCTAACCTCTACAAATTTTTCAGGTGCAAGAAACAGCTCATTCTCTTCGCCTAGAAGTTCTCAAAACACTTATTATAACAATACCAGAAGTAATTCTAACTCTTCTGTGCGCACTTATTCAAACCCTTCTCCCCGAACTTATAATCAAAGCACTTCAACACCAAGAAGTTCAATTAGAACAGAATCGTCACCGGTTCGTACTTATACTCCAAGCACAAATTCAGGAGGAGGACGTTCCAATTATGGCGGAGGAAGCTATGGTGGCGGAGGTGGAAGCTACGGTGGTGGTGGAAGATCGTCAGGTGGCGGAGGTAGAAGATAAAAAATAGCAGCATTCGATTCAGATTAAAATTAACCATGAGAAAAAACTTTTTACTACTGTTGGCCGGGTTCTCTTTTTTATCATTACATGCCCAAGAGACAACTCCGGAAGATGCCTTACGATTGGCTGTTGACAATATTACCGGCACTGCAAGATTCAGGGCAATGGGAGGTGCTTTTGGAGCATTGGGAGGCGATTTGTCAGCTTTAAATCAAAACCCAGCCGGCTCACTTTTCTTCAACAACAATTATGCGACTGCTACAATAAGCATCAATAATACCAAAAACAGCTCATTATATTGGGGATCACGCACGAAAGACACAGACAGTTCATTAGACATGAACCAAGCAGGTGTTGTTTTTGTATTTAATGATACTAACGGCAATACTGATTGGAAAAAAATTGCCGTTGCTTTCAATTATGAAAATGCAAATAACTATAACAACAGCATGGTAGCGGCAGGAGCCAATCCTTACAATTCCATTGCAAATTATTTTGTCAATCAAGCCAATACAAACGGCGGAATTCCTTTGGAATTATTGGTAAATCAGCCAGGCGAAAGCTTTTATGACTTGTATGATTATTTAGGCACCTTACCCGATTCAAGCTATCCTAATGTTAGAGGATTCCAGGCTCAACAAGCCTATTTAGGTTATACTGCCTATTTATTTAACCCCGGACAAAATGGTTACACCAGTAATGCTTCTGCAGCCCATTATTACCAAGACAGTTATCTCACTTCAACAGGTTACAACGGGAAAATTGTCGGGAATTTTGCCACTCAATACAAAGACCTATTGTTTCTAGGTTTAAACATTAATGCTCATTTTACCGATTATACCAAAAGAACTTCTTTACGTGAGTCAAATGACAGCGAAGCCACAACAGGAGTTTCCTATATTCGATTTGACAATGAGCTCCACACCTTTGGCTCCGGTTTTTCATTCAATTTAGGTGCTATTGTTAAGATTGTCCCTCAGTTCCGAGTTGGTTTATCCTATGAATCACCAACCTGGTATCGTCTGACAGATGAATTGACACAATATTTGGAAGCAGATTACACCAATAATTCAGTGACCAATACTTATGTTGCTGACCCTAAAATCACTAATGTTTATGCTCCTTATAAAGTACAAACTCCTTCAAAATGGACCGGAAGTATGGCTTATCTTTTTGGTAAGAGAGGTTTATTAAGCATAGATGTTTCTACCAAGGATTATAGCGTAACGCGATTTAAACCTAAAAATGAGTATCCTTATGGGGGGCCAAACGGTCTCAACCAATATATGGCCAATTATTTAGATAATGCTCTTGAAGTCAGAGTGGGCGGCGAATACAAAATCAAGCAAGTTTCTTTACGAGGCGGGTATCATTTTGACCAAAGCCCCTACAAAACAGATCAAATCTTTGGTGACTTAACCGGCTATTCTGCGGGAGTTGGTTATAATTTTGGCGAAAGCAAATTAGACTTGGCTTATTCTTATGAACACAGAGCCATGAATCAACTTCTAGTTTCATCAGGAATGTCTGATCCGGCGAGAATTAACAGGTATAACAATAATATTGTCATCAGTTATTCTATTAATTTCTAAAATAAAAAACCACTTCTGAAGAAGTGGTTTTTTATTTTAATAGTCAAGAGATCAATTTCATTTGAAATAAAACAGTACTTTTGCTCTCCAATTTTCAATTCTATGAGAACGAAATCCATAAAGAAAAACAAGATTAATGTTATCACACTGGGATGCTCCAAAAACACTTATGACAGTGAGGTTTTAATGGGCCAACTCAAAGCCAGCGGTAAAGATGTAGTACATGAACAAGAAGGAAACATTGTTGTGATTAACACTTGTGGCTTTATTGATAATGCCAAAGCTGAGTCGGTCAACACCATACTTGAATATGCGGATAAAAAAGACAAAGGGATTGTTGACAAAGTTTTTGTTACCGGCTGTTTATCTGAAAGATACCGTCCTGATTTGGAAAAAGAAATTCCTAATGTAGACCAATATTTTGGCACGACAGAGCTTCCTCTTTTATTGAAAGCCCTTGGAGCGGACTACAAACACGAATTGCTTGGAGAACGATTGACCACCACTCCTAAAAACTATGCCTATTTAAAAATTGCCGAAGGATGTGACCGCCCTTGCAGTTTCTGTGCCATTCCTATTATGAGAGGAAAACACGTATCCCAATCCATTGAAAAATTAGTAAAAGAAGCCGAAGGGTTGGCCAAAAACGGAGTAAAAGAATTGATATTGATTGCTCAAGATTTGACTTACTACGGCTTGGATTTATACAAAAAAAGAAATCTGGCTGAATTATTAGAGAACCTTGTAAAAGTGGATGGTATAGAATGGATTAGATTGCACTACGCATTCCCAACCGGATTCCCTATGGATGTGTTGGATTTGATGAAACGAGAGCCAAAGATTTGTAACTATATCGATATTCCATTACAGCATATTTCAGATACTATTTTAAAATCAATGCGTCGAGGAACCACCAAAGCGAAAACGACAAAGTTATTGCAAGACTTCAGAAAAGCGGTTCCCGGAATGGCTATCAGAACAACATTAATCGTTGGTTATCCCGGAGAAACTCAGGAAGATTTTGAAACAATGCGCGATTGGGTACAAGAAATGAAATTTGAGCGCTTGGGTTGTTTCACTTATTCTCATGAAGAAAACACCCACGCCTATGCATTAGAAGACGATGTTCCGGAAGAAGTAAAACAAGCCCGTGCTGCAGAAATCATGGATTTACAGTCTCAAATTTCATGGGATTTGAATCAGGAAAAAATCGGACAAACTTTCAAATGCATTATCGACCGAAAAGAAGGACAACATTTTATTGGAAGAACAGAATTTGACAGTCCGGATGTTGACAATGAGGTATTAATAGATGCCGCTAAATTTTATGTCAAAACAGGTGAGTTTGTCAATGTAAAGATAACGGACGCTACGGAGTTTGACCTTTATGGGGAACCGGTATAAAATATGAAAGCTCTGAACTAAAGTTCGGAGCTTTTTTACTAATAACAAAAACTAATCCCGGCAACTAAAAAGTTTTTACCAAACGTTTCCGTATTATGTTTGGCTCCATTGTGTATGTAATTTAAAGACAGTGGCATGGTGATGCCTTTCCCTAAATCAATTTCTTTCATTACTTTGATTCCCAAATTCACAAAGGAAACTTCGTCAGTATCAGCATACGAATAATACTGGGCTTTATTATTAAGAACCGCTCCAATAATCGGTGACAATTCGATATTCTGAAACGCTTTCCCGGATGATTTTTCAAATAATGTGAATGTATAACCCAACTCCAGATAAGTCGTGAAATTCTGTTTGGGGTTTTCTCCGTTACTGTCATACCTATAATCATTTCCCGCAATCAATGTACTTATGGTAGCGTTAAACGGATATTTATAACCTTCCGAAAAATCAAAAAAGAGCATAGCATCTACTGTTTTTACACCATCTGTCCCATAGTTAAAAAAACGGTTATTCACTCCTTCCACTTTACTTACTGAAGGCCAATAGTAATCCCAAAGCTGGAATTGCAGATAATCATTGATTTGATAAGTCGCGTAAAAATCAATTTCCTGATATCCTTTATATGCGGTCTCGCCATCAGGATAAAAATAATCTTTCTTAAAATTAGTGGTTGCCCAAAAGCCTAACGACAATTTTGGTGTAACGGCATATTGAATTGTTGGCTGAACAGCAACATAATCACCACCCCAACACTGACCCCGCCAAAGATATCGACTGACCACGTCCAATGTTAATTCGAGCTTTTTTTCCTTAACCAAATTGGTTGTGTCAGATATTGACTCTTTTTCCTGTGAAAAACAGAAGCTCGAAAAGAAGCTCATCATCACAACAAATGTGCTGATTTTAAGTTTCATGTCTTTTCTCTTTGTATAGGTATTTATCTATCAATTCAAACAATCGTTCTCTGTTAAGCGGTTTTGTGATATAATCTGTAAATCCGGCTTCTTCAATTTTTAATTTATCATCTGAAGAAGAATAAGCAGTTTGAGCAATTATTGGTAGAGTTGGCCGCATAGGTAAGATTTGCTCCAAAGCTTCGAAACCGTCCATCAGCGGCATTTTGATATCCATCAATACCAAATCAATGTTGGGATTATTGAGACAAATATCCACCGCTTCCCGACCATTGATAGCTCTGATGATTTTAAAATTAGTATTTTGCATCATCTTTTGAAACAGTAAGAAATTAATATTATCATCTTCAGCAATCAAAATTACTTGCTCTTCCGACTTGTTCGTTTCGATGGTATTTACCTGTTTTACAACAATATGCTCAACCTTAGCATATTTCAACGGAATAGAAAAATAAAACACAGAGCCCTCTCCTACTTTTGATGACAAACTGATTGTACCGCCAAGCAATTCAACGTATGCCTTAGAAATAGCCAAACCTAAACCCAGTCCACCAACTTTGACAGAAATATCGCTGTCAACCCGCTTAAAACGATCAAAAATATTTTTGTGATGGTCTTCGTCAATTCCTAAACCGGTATCCCTTACTGTGAAATTGATTAACTCATTCGCTTCATCAATTTCATATCCAAAAGTTACTTCTCCCTGATCTGTAAATTTGATAGCATTGGTAAGCAGATTAATGATTACCTGTTTCAGTTTAATATCGTCTGTGATGATATTAAACTCTGCCGGTTTATTTGATTTTATCAGTTTAAAATCAATTGCTTTGTTTTTAATGGTAATTTTAATGGTTTCATAAAGCTCATTGACACAAGATTCCAAATTAACCGTTGCATAATTTGGGATAATCTGATTAGAATCAATTTTGGACATTTCAATCAAATCATCGATGATGGAAACTAAATTTTTTCCGCTTTTTTCAATCACGTTCAAATACTCTAATTTCTCTGTTTCATTAACGTCTGTATTAATAATCAATTCTGTAAAACCATTGATAGCATTCATTGGTGTTCGAATCTCATGCGATAAATTGGCCAAAAAAGAGGATTTTAAGCGATCGCTTTCTTCCGCCTTGATTTTAGCATTGATTAATTCAATTTTCTGATTGCTGTTCTCTTCGAACAAATTTCCGATATAACTAAATTCTCCGGTAGTTTTTTTCAATTCTCTGATAGCCTTACGATTACCTGTTTCCAGAGCTCTTCTCACCAAATCCAACGGATAATAAACCAATCGACGGGTATAAATTAAATTCACCAAAAGATTTATAAAAAAAGCAACAATAATAACATACAACAGGTTAGTCGTATTTTCAAAATAAACATCAAAATTTCGTTTGAATAAAAGCGCTCCTACAAATCGTCCCTCTGAATCTTTTAAATCAAACAAAGAGTGAATTTTATTTTTCTCTCCCGGTAAAATCTGATTGGAATCCATCAACTGAATTTCAGAACTGGTGAGCTTTTCAAGATTTTTTAGAAACTGCTGATCCATTAACCTAACAGCAAAAAAGTAGCCTGAGGTCGGCGTTTTATTTTTCAGCGGATCATTGGAAGGATGAATTGCAGCACCGGTAACCTCAACAAATCCTTCCGGAATCTTCATATAAAAGCGGTTAATCCCCTTTTTATCAAGTAAATCCATTTCCTGTTGAGGAATAAAATCAAGCGTTTTAATTTTAGGTGTTGGTGTGCGGATGATGAATTTTTTATCGGCATCATAAGCTCCTAAATAGTCTGCTTCGTAAATATTCAACTCGTTCCCTATGGTTTCATTGTACCAATGTGCGTCTTTTGTCTTTATGAAGCTAACGAATTCATCCCAATTCGTATCATTGTTAATTGCAACTAAAATTGGTTTTGAATTGACCTCGAGCAACTTATTAACCTCATTTTCAAACTGCTCTACAGAATTATTATAAACTTGTTTCTCTGCCTTTTTAGTGTAATAGAACAAGGCAAAATAAAGTATAATAAAAAATATACTCGAGGAGATAATTAACCAAAGAATTTTGGGAAATGTCTTTTTAAGTGTCATTCAATGAATATTATATTTTTTTAAAAATAAACCAAATAAGTATTATTTCACAGATATCATATAAAAGAAATTAACAAGTTATCAAGTCATTAGTTCTCTTAAATAACACTTTAAATTCGAAAAAAGAGCAGATTACAAACTGCTTTCGGGATTTATATTGTATCTTTAAATTTAATGAAAATATAAAAACCATATGTACAAAATACCTTTTTTAACACTCTTACTTTTATCGGGAATCTTTTCGATAAACGCTCAAAATGAACCCGTTAAGATTGAAGGAAAAGCGCAAGGAACGACCTATCACATCACTTATTTTGATAAAAAAAACAGAAACCTGCAAGCTGAAATTGATGAACTTTTACTAAAATTCGATTTATCAGTTTCAACTTATAATCCTAACTCTATCATTTCCAAAATAAATACCAATCAACCATATGTAAAAGTTGATAAATATTTTATCACTTGTTTTAAAAAAGCCAAAGAAGTTTGGAAAAACACTAATGGTGCATTCGACCCGACCGTTTACCCGCTGGTCAATGCATGGGGTTTTGGTCCCGGAAAAAAACAAAAAATTGAAAAAGTAAAAATTGACAGTATACTGGCGTTTGTTGGCTTTGATTTGATTGAATTAAAAGGCAAAAAAATAATAAAAAAAGACCCGAGGGTAGCGCTTGACTTTAATGCCTTTGCCCAAGGATATTCGGTTGATGTAGTTGCCGAGTTTTTGAATTCCAAAGGAATAACCTCATATATTGTAGAAATCGGAGGAGAAGTATTTGCCCGAGGAAAAAAACCAAACGGTGAAAATTGGAAAATCGGAATCGAAAAGCCTATTGATAATAAAACTTCAGACAATCCGTTGAAAGCGGTTGCCAAACTTGAAAATCTGGCTATTGCCACTTCCGGGAATTACAGAAGATTTATCGTGGAAGACGGTGTCAAATATGCACATCATTTGGATCCTAAAACCGGCTATCCAACCAAAAACAACCTGCTTAGTGCATCTGTTTTTTCCAAAGAATGTATTTCGTCCGATGCTAATGCCACCGGAATTTTAGTTATGGGATTAGAAAAAGCTCAGGAATTTTTAAAAAAGCACACTGAATTGCAAGCCTATTTAATTTATTCTGATGAGAAAGGAAATTACCGCGTTTATGAAACTCCAGGAATAAAGGACTTAATTACTGAAGTTGAAGAGGAATAAAAAAAGCATCTGTTCACACAGATGCTTTAAAAAATATAGAGAAACAAAATTATTTTTGTAAAACCACTTCGTAATTTGAAGTTCCAAACTCATTGGTTAAGCTGATTACATAACTTCCGTTCGCAAAGTTTGACAAATCGATTTGTTTCGTAGTATCAATTACACTATTAGTAACCTTTTCCGAATAAATAATCTGTCCTAAAAGATTAAAAACCTTAATATCACTCACTTGATTTTTCAAATCCAAATTGAAAATTCCTGAAGAAGGCACAGGATAGATAATCACTGCAGGTTCTTTATCTTTTACATCCTCTACTCCAAGGGCAGAAGGAACCCAATCCAACACAATGGTGTTTAAATAGGTATCCCCTGCGAAAGTAGCATGAGTAGCTACATTACTTTTGGTGAATGCAAAGCTGTTGATTTCATTGTGGATGTTATTGGCCCCATCATTCCATGAGCTCTCAACCCATACTTTATACGTTCCGTCAGCTACAGTAGTCCCATTAGTGGTACCCACCACATTTTTCCCGTCCCAAGTAATAGACTTGGCACCAAAAGCGGTTGGTGTAGTTGATGATGTTCTGGTAGCTCCGGTCAAGGCATCTGTGACATTACAGGCACTCCCTGTTGCCACAGTGGTATTGGCACAACCACATTTACTGGACCAAGTGGGTAAATGATCATCTGTACTTACCGAAGTGTAACGACATTTTGTTTTAATAAAAGTCCCTGTGCTGCTTTCAATCCAAACCGCATAAACATTTTTAACCCCTTGATTTAAAGATGGGCTTGTGGGCTGTGGCTGATTATAGGTAAATGTCAGTGTTCCGGCAGTCTGTGCTTTCACTTGGCTTATAAAACAAAACAACATTAATACAGTTGTTATTTTCAGTAAAGTCTTTTTCATGATATTATTTATTTTCTAAAGGTAATTTGATTGTAATTTTTGCAGTTTCCGCTAAAGTCTTTTTGGCTAATGCCGGAACTTCTAGTTTATAGTCGGAGAGTTTTACCGTAAAGACTCCGGAGATTATAACTTTCCCTCCTTCATTAGCAATTGTCATTTTAGTCTTCACTTTGTTGGTTACTCCATGAATCGTTAAATCTCCTTCTACATCATAACTTCCGGCTTTAGCATCATAATTAATGACCTTCCCTTTGAAAGTAGCCTTAGGAAGCTTATCACTTTCCATGTAATTTTCATTAAAATGTTCTTCCATTAAAGGAGATTTGAACTTGAATGATTTTACCATAGCCTGTACTACAAGTTCACCTGTGGCTTTATCAAAAATACTTGACACCGTTTTATTCGTTCCGATAACTTCATCCATAGCCCCCGGAACCGTAGCATCGAATTTGATTTCACCGGCTCTGGCAATCATTTTTTGAGAAAATGTAATGCTGCTTACCAAAAGTACCATTACCAAAATTGCTAACTTTTTCATATCTCTTTTTATTATTGTTGAATCATTCCTTGAGCTACCCAATCTTCAAACATCTTGATTTGGGCACTTGGCAGTTTTCCTTCTGTTGGCATCAACAGTCCACAACTATTCCCATTCATTCTGCAAATAATCGATTCTGAATAAGCGGTAACATCATCATAAGTATCCAATTTAGATCCTTCCTCAGTGCCTCCGACTCCATGACAAGAAGTACATTTTGCGCTCATTAACGGTTTGATATTTGCTTCATAGGTTGGATTGGGCACTGCTCCTAAGACTTCCGAATATGTATTTGATTCACAAGAGGTCAAAAATATTCCCAATACTATTGCTAAAATAAACTTTGCTGTTTTCATAAATAATTAAAATGATCTGTACATGTTAAACCCAAAATAAAGACTTCCTCCTGCATCCCATCTACCGGTACCGTTGGTAAAATAAGCAACATCATTCATTGACTGTGCGCTGGAGAATACCAATTGAAATACGTGGCCTCCGGTTTCAATATCAAAACCAGCTGTTAAAGGATTGTGATAGTATTCATGCTCCATAGCATTGACACGGGCAGCATATTCTAAATTGAAACTGATTCGTTTTGATAATTTATAACGTCCTCCCATTCCAACAACAAACTGGTCTTTTCTGTCGGTTCCGGGTTCCAAGTCATAAAGGTTTTTGTGTATATAAACCGGGGCGATTTCTAACGAGAATGCATCGGAAAATTTTCTGGAAATAAGCAATTGACTTGAATAAGCGAATCGGTTAGATTGTTTGAAATCAGGATATAATGTTTTATCAAATTTTGATGCGTTGATATCCATAGTATTGTATCCTACGATAGTTACCGGAAAACCACCTTCTATTTGATTGGCCAGTCTGTATTTTACAGCTGTTTCAAATGTTTTATTGTATGTATGGCGGGAGACACTCAATTGTAGCCAGTCGGTAACACCATAAATCCCTCCAATTTTCGTTAATGCATTATCCAAACCGAAAAAGTTATTAATTCCCTGTTTCAAATCACCAAAGCGGTGGGAAACTAAAAAATACCATTCGTTTTTGGCAGCCAGTTTGGTTGATTGCATGTTACAAACCTGTAAACCTTTAAAAGCAGCAGAAACTGCTTGTTTTTCTTTGGGCACGGAATCGAGTTCATTCATTAAGTTATCTTGTGCATTCATGTTGAATGCCAATAATAACAAGGCCGAGCTCGCAATTTTAATTAATTTCATTTGAGTTTATTTATTATTGATTAAGGTTGCATTGGTCTAGTTTCAGCTCACCCAAAAGGTCATCATAACCTACTACACGTCCTTTAACTGTAACATCTTGTCCAGTTTTTACAGAGGCATCTGCGGTAGTGAAATTACAATTCACTGAATTATCTAATATTATTTCTTTGCCGTTAACTGAGGTTATTGTACCTGAAACTGCTACCGGTTTTTCTAAATATTTTTTGTTGGATTTGTCTGCGTCAGCAGTAAACTCAGCCACGATATTTTTTGAAGTGATGTTAAATGCGGCCGTTTCCGATTGAATATCTCTTTTCCCTCCGTGGTAAGCATAATAACGAGCGGAGAAAAAACCAACAGCTCCTATAACAATTACAACGGCTAAGATTTTTACAAATTTTTTCATCTTTATTTGGTTTCAAATGGTTAGCCTTAAACAAGCCAACTAATCTTGTATCGATTTTATGTTGGCAAAACAAATAACGATAAAAAAACCCTACTCTGAGAATTCTTAAGATTTTTTAAGAATCGAAAAAACAGCGGTGCTTTACTACAAAACTAAAGGCTTAGCAGGCCATGTTCCTTCAAAGTTTGCATGGGTTTTGAAAACCAAAATAACTCAAAATCATCAAGTTGAACTTCATAATCTTCTTTAAGTTGAGCGAAGGTTATTTTTTTTTCATTTTGTACATTTACCCAATCAAATATCTTCATCAACCACTCGCCATTCTCTCTTGTTACGACAATTTCAAAAGGGGTTATTTTGTTGTGAAATACAAATTGCATCATTTCCCAAGAGTGGCCTTTTTTGTACTTGCTAAATATTGTTGCTTTTGGTTTGGAACCAAGCCAAATAATTCTGGCAGAAGGCTTGCTGATTAAAGCTTCTTTGAATTCTAATGAATTACTTATGAAATTAGGAGCTATAGTTGTATTTGGAATTTTAAAGTCGAACCAGTCTTGCAGGTCGTAGTCAAAACCAATACCGTGCATGTAATTAAATAACGATTTTTTTAAGCCGTAGCTGAACTTATCATGGTTGATTCCGGTTTTGTCTTTAAACTCAATGTCATTGTTCGCAAATAAAATGTCGTTCATTAGTGGAATCACGCCAAATTCTTCAGGAGACATCCCAACCGGACTGTGTGCCGTCATGGCAAACTGATGCCAAAATCCGGATTGCAAAACCCCTGCCTCAAAAAGTTGTCGAACCATTTCCAAACTATCCACTGTTTCCTGAACGGTTTGTGTTGGATATCCGTACATCAGATACGCATGCACCATGATGCCGCTTTCCGTAAAATTTCGGGTCACCTGAGCGACCTGTTCTACGGTAACTCCTTTTTTGATTAAGTCCAATAACCTGTCCGAAGCCACTTCCAATCCTCCGGAAACAGCAATACAACCTGAAGCCTGTAACAACAGACATAAATCGCGGGTAAAACTTTTTTCAAAACGGATGTTCGTCCACCAAGTCACTGTCAGTTTTCGACGGAGAATTTCAAGAGCCACTTCACGCATCAAAGCCGGTGGTGCCGCTTCGTCTACAAAATGAAAGCCGGATTCACCTGTCTGCGCTATCATTTCTTCCATCCTATCCACTAAAGTCTTGGCTGCTACAGGTTCGTACAATTTGATATAATCTAGAGAAATATCACAAAAAGTACACTTTCCCCAATAACAGCCGTGAGCCATGGTTAATTTATTCCAGCGACCATCACTCCACAAAGAATGCATTGGGTTTGCCACTTCTATGACTGAAATATATTGATCTAAATACAAATCGGAATAATCGGGTGTACCAACTTCAATTTGTTTGTAATCCGGTTTTGGTGAATCATTGCGATAAATCACTCTATCTTTTTCCAAAAGAAACGTTCTTTTAAAAAGTGTTTCTGCAGCATCCGTTTGGCAAACGGTTTTCCATAGTAATTCTATGGGTAATTCGCCATCATCCAATGTGATGAAATCAAAGAATTCAAAAACTCTGGGGTCTTTAAGACTTCGGAGTTCTGTGTTTGGGAAACCACCACCCATAGCTACTCTTATGTTTGGATAATGCATTTTTATGTATTGAGCACAACGGAAAGCACTGTATAAATTACCGGGAAACGGAACTGAGAAACATACGAGTTTGGGTTGTACTTCCTCCAAACGATTCCGAAGAACTTTTAATGTAATATGGTCAATGTAAGTAGCTTGATTTTGGAGGAAAGCGTACAACTCGTCAAAAGAATTGGCACTTCTGCCAAGACGCTCAGCGTAGCGGCTGAATCCGAAGTTTTCGTCAACACATTCAACGATAAAATCAGAGAGGTCTTCAAGATAAAGTGTGGCAAGATGCTTGGCTTTGTCCTGCATCCCCATAGAACCAAAAGCCCATTCCATATCCTCTAGTTGTTCGAAACGGGAAGCTTCGGGAAGAAGGTTTCCGCTGCAAATCTGGCGTGCTAAGGTTTGGTTTTTTCCCTGAAGAAATTCGACAACAGCTTCTATGGATTTAATGTAATCATTTTGTAGTGCCTGAATACGTGCCGCATTCTCAGAAAATGATTCGGTTTTAGCTGCAGTAGTTTGAAACAAATCCGTCAAACCTTGTTTGGAGAACAATTGTAGTATCACTTCTATGCCCAAATCCATTTGAAAAGCCGAAATGTTTTTGGTATTCAAAAAACCCTTCAGGTATGCTGTAGCCGGATAAGGTGTATTGAGTTGGGTAAAGGGAGGCGTTATTAATAGAATGTCTTTCATTTATTTCAGCTAATAAACAAAAATACATTATTTCCCGGCTTGTTTTCTTGCGTTAAAATAGGCTGTTAGTTTTTTACCATACAAAGACTTAGCTACTTTAGGTGACATTGTTTTTTGGATGGTATCCAGGTATTTTAAATTGACATCATATATATCAGACAAAGTCACATAGGGAGACACTTCGTAATCACCATGGTTTACAGCAAAATTGATCGTATAAAGGTATTTTCTTTTTTGATTGTTGTCCTGCTGTGCTTCTAATTTGGGAAGCTCGTCGGTCTTTTTGGACTGGTAGGCTTTTATTCTTTTTTCAATAAGTTCCAACTGGGTATCATTAAAACGAGACATCACTTTTTTATATTCATCATACAATTCCTGATTTTTAGAACCGGTGATTTTGGCATCGGCAGTAAAAAAGTCTAAAGAAGTTTCTATGTTCATTTTCCCTTTTTCAGCAAAGAAAGAGATGTTATTGTCTAAAGAATTGGTAACACCCCGATCTAAAAACAGATAGAGCATCTCAGGCGATTGTAAGTTAAACTCACTGGTAAAGTGGGAATCCCCATTGATTTTGATTGTATCAATTGCCACTAAAGTGGTGTCTTTTATACGTTGAATGTATAAGGTTCCTTTTTTCAATCCTTTGATGTTTCCGGTTACCACGAAATTTTTAGTTGATTTTTTTTCGGAACAAGAAGCTAGAACAAGGACTGTAAAAACAGCGAGCAATGATTTGTACATGGTTAATTTTTTGGCAATAATACTAAAAAAATCCTCAATCTGACGGGCAAATTGAGGATTTAAAAAGGTTTATTTACCGGTTTAGCCTTTCAACCAAGCCGTGTTTAATTTTTCTTTAGAAGTATCTGTCATTTTGTATCCTTCAACTTCCATAGTTGTAGTTTTTACAGTACCATTGAGTGTTTGCTCTGCACCGGCTCTTCTGATTTTGACACTAATGGCATCACCGTCTTTCCAACCTTGACTTTCGGTAATCATTTCATAGATATTATCTAAATTATAGGCTTTATCATTGATGGCTAAAATAGTATCATTTCCTTTCAACCCCAAAGTGGTAAAGAAAGCGTTCAAATCCATATCCGGGCGAACTTTAATTTCCTTATTATTTTGGTCTACATAGATGTAAGGTGTTGACTGGTCTTTGAGAAACGGGATTCCCGGCACTTCAATTTTAGCTTTAGTCACTCCCATTTTAGCAAAATAAACGTCATACGGAATCGGCTCTTTTCCGGCTACATACTTGTTCAAAAATTCGCCCACTTCAGGATAAGTAAGTGCCGTAATTTTGGCAAAAAGTTCATCGTCATTGAATGGTTTACTTGGGCCGTATTCTTTGGATAATTTTTTCATTAAATCTAAAACGCCTCGGGCTCCGTTGCTTTTTTCACGAATAATGATATCAATACACATGCCTATCAAAGCTCCCTTTTCATACACATTTAAGTATTGATCTTTATAAGGTTGAACCAAAACATTGGCGCTCATTTCAGTAAACGGCATGGTATCGTTCATGCTGGAAGCGTTATTAATTTTACCCGCCATTCTTTGATAAAACTCATCTGCATCTATCAAACCTTGGTTAACCTGAAACAAATTGGCAAAATATTCGGTAACCCCTTCGTACATCCACAAATGTTTGGACATTTTAGGGTTGTTATAATCAAAGTACTGAATCTCTTTGGCATGAATACTCAAAGGGGTTACGGTGTGGAAAAACTCATGAGAAACCACGTCTTTGATTTGCTCGCCTAAAGATTCTTCCGGCATAGCTTCAGGGAAACAAACAGTAGTTGAAGTATGGTGTTCTAAAGCCCCAAACCCTTTCGCATCCGGCTTTTCCATATCAGACAAATACAACAAAACGCTATAACGCTTATTGGTATTAATCGACCCTAAAAAAGCTTTTTGAGCCCGCATGGTTTTTTCCAAATAAGGCAACAAGGTTTTGGCTGAATGTTTCCCGGTTGGAGAATACACACTGAATAAAATCTCCATTCCGTCCACAGTAAAAGTTTGATAGTCGGGTTTGGAGTACATGATGGGATTATCCACCAAGTCAAAATAACGATTCGCTACAAAATTATCAGAAGTATCACTTTTGTCTGTATCTACCATCGAAGTAGCCCCGAAAAGTGTGGCTGGGTGTTTTATAGTAACATTGTATTTAATTTCTTTTTTATTGTCAAAGTATCCGACAAAACAGTGATTGTTCAACATAAAATTGGCGCCTTCTAAAATGTTGCTCCCTGCCGGTGAAAATATTTCTTTTCCGAAACCGGCTCCTCCCTCAACATCATAAGTATCATTAACCCAATAAGTCACTTTGGCTAAAGTTTTAGCATTATTAATTTTCCAAGAATTATCATCGGTTTTGGAAGTCGTTAATTCTTTTCCGCTTTTGTCAAAGGCCTTTAAATCGTCTACCAGTTTTCCGTAATTATCGGTAGAATAGGTTCCCGGAACTGTTTTGGGAATATGAAATACGATATCATTAGACGTCAACTTTGGCGGCGTTACTGTTACCATTACCTTATCGTCTTTCACCTGATTTAAGTCAATAGCTACTTTAACTTCTTCGGCAGCAGCCGGAGCTTTTTTTTGTGCAGTTGCATTAAAACTGAAAACAGATAAAGCAAAAAAGGCACTAAGAATTAGTTTTTTCATTTCTAAAGGTTTGAATTTTCAAATAAGTCAACAAATGTAACCAATAGTTACAATCGGCCTATTTTTTTGAGGTTTGATTAACATTGTACAATAAAAAACTCCTGTTTCCAGGAGTTTCGCTTTTTAGTCAAATTTATTTTTGATGTAATATTTACTATCTAACTCATCATCGAAATCGTCAATTATAGGTTTGGGTTTGGGTTTGCTTCCGGCAGCTTTCTTTTTCCAAAGTTCAAAATTATCTTTAGACAATCTTTTTCGCATCAATTCGGTCACTTCATTCTCGGTTAACCCAAATTCTTCCTTAATCACTTCAAAAGGTTTTCTTTCCTCTTGTGCCATGCTGACAACTCTTTCAATTTGTTCGTTGTCAAATTCTGCTAGCTTACTTTTTTTCATTTCTGTAAAAGCATTTTAATAAATAGATTTCAACTGACTTATTTGTATTTCAATATTAATAAAAAAAATAATTAGTTCCCAAATCAGGCTCTTATTTTTTTAATCCTACGATTTGGGCGAACGGTATTTCTGGAAAGGAATTGACAGTAAATTTCCCAATCGATTATTTTCTTCAGGCTTCATATGGGTATCAACACCATAAATCAGTTGGTCTCGGTCTAAGGTTTTGAAGGTCCCGAAAAGCCGGTCCCAAACAGCAAATATATTACCGTAATTACTATCCGTATAGGGCAACACATAGTGATGGTGAACTTTATGCATGTCGGGCGATACTATAAAGTAACTCAGAAAAGTATCCAATTGTTTAGGCAATACTATATTGGCATGATTGAATTGTGTAGCCACTACGGAAAGCGTTTGATACAAAAACACCATCCACATTGGAGTTCCGATAACTAAAACACCCAAAGTGGTAAAAATAAAACGGAGCACACTTTCGCCCGGATGGTGCCTGTTGGCAGAAGTTGTATCAATATAAGTATCGGTATGATGGATCAAATGAAAACGCCATAAGAAACGTACTTTGTGCTCAATCAGATGAACCAAATAGGCTCCGATTAAATCCATCAGTAAGAGCCCCAGAATGGTATGCAACCACAAATTTCTGACGGGTAACCAATATAAAATTCCAAATCGATTTTCATTGGTCCAATTGGCTGTCGATATTAAAATCAGAGCCAAACAAAAATTGACAATCATTGTGGTTATTGTAAAAAAAATATTGATTCCAGCATGTTGCCATTTGTTATAACCGAATTTAATGAAAGGAACAGCCGTTTCAATCAACCAGAAAAAAGCTATTCCTCCGGCCAAAATCAAAGCTCGGTGCGAGGAAGGAATCGTTGAGAAATACTGAATTATATCGTTCATTCGTTCAATTTTATCTCTAATATAAGAAAGAAATTATTTGATTATCCGAAATGTAAGATTTATTCGTGGGCCAACAGGCTTGGCGGTTTTCGGAATCTGATGCTTCCAAAAATGTTGAGTAGTTCCTTTCATTATCAACAAACTTCCGTGTTCCAGATTGATTTTCAGTTTTTGATCTTTGATTGAATTGTGCTGCAATTGAAAACTTCTCTCCGCACCAAAACTCACCGAAGCAATTACAGGATTACGGCCCAGTTCTCTCTCGTTATCGGCATGCCAACCATTACTGTCTTTACCGTCACGATAAAAATTGAGTAAAACTGTGGTGAAATTTTCTTGGCAAATCTCTTCAATTTCATTTTTAATAAACATGAGTAACGGAGTCCAATGATGGGGCTGCATTACAATGTTTGAATAGCTATAAGGATTCCCTTCATTACCAAACAAAGCCGTCAAACGCGGTTGAGGATGGGTCTTTCCATAAACTGTTATTTCATCTTGCTGCCAGGGAATTTCATTTTTCAGTTTATCAAAAAACTCAGCAGCACGAAGGCCATCAAAAAAACTGGGATAATACTCAATATCCGCATCGGGAAGGTTGAAAGTTATTTTTTCTTTGGGAAACAGTGAATTCATTCTTCAAAAATAAAGAGAAAAAAACGAATGTTTCACTCTTTTCTCTTTATAAAAAATGTTCGGTTATTTTATTACACTTCCTTGTTGCTCAGAAGCATTTTATAAATAAATCCGCCAACCAAAGCACCGGCAATCGGGGCTACCCAGAACAGCCAAAGCTGTGACAACGGCTCGCCTTGGGCAAACAAGGCCTGCGAAGTAGAACGGGCCGGATTTACCGAAGTATTTGTAATTGGGATGCTAATCAGGTGGATTAGAGTCAGTCCTAAACCAATGGCCACACCGGCAAATTTACCATTCGCCATTTTATCTGTAGCACCAATAATGATTAGCAAGAAAAACATGGTCAAAACAAATTCGGCCGCAAAAGCCGAAGTCATCGAATACCCATCAGGGGAAAAGGCCCCATAGCCGTTGGTCGCAAAGGCTCCGGCTTTGGTATTATCAATCACCACACCTTTTCCTGTAAGAATGAAGAGCAAAGTACCGGCAGCGGCAATCCCACCCAAACACTGTGAGATAATGTAAGGCAGTAAATCTTTACCCGAAAATCGACCGCTAGCCCAAAGTCCAAAAGAAACAGACGGGTTAAAATGCCCGCCCGAAATGTGTCCCACAGCATAAGCCATGGTCAAAACTGTTAATCCAAAAGCTAAAGAAACGCCCATAAACCCAATACCTAAGTTGGGGATTCCGGCGGCAAACAAAGCACTGCCACAGCCGCCAAAAACAAGCCAGTAAGTCCCAAAAAATTCTGCGAATAGTTTTCTCATACGATTTGATTTAAACCATGGATGACCATGATTGGTTAGTCATTTAAAATTACGAGGAAAAACACCAATCACAAATTGGACGTAACAAACTTATTAACAAGGTTCTAAACTAGAAAAACAATCAATTACCCACCTATGGCAATCATGCTGCGATTTTGTGAAAAAAGTGTCGGATTTTGAAATTTCAAATCGTCATCCATTCCGCCGCGAACGGCATTTTTGCTTGACAAATTTTGATGAATCAAAGGAAGGATTGATTCGCCCGCGCGCAAAGTCTCCAGTAAAGCGGTTTCCGTATTGGAAAACAAACAATTCTTCAACTTCCCGTCTGCGGTCAATCGAATGCGGTTACAAGTACTACAGAATGGATTGGTTACCGAACTAACAATGGCAAAACTGCCTTTAAAGTCTTTTATTTTAAAGTTTTTGGCGGTGTCATTCGCGGAATCTATCAAACGTTCTATACTACTGATTTTATATTGTGTTTGGATGGTTTCCAACACTTCGGCATAGCTTACTAATTTGGATTTGTCCCATTGATTTCCATTAAACGGCATGAATTCTATAAAGCGAACCTGAATGTTTTTGTGTTGCGTGAGCGCAATAAAATCAATAATCTCAACATCGTTAAATCCTTTAATTAAAACGATATTGAGCTTCACCCGAAAACCTTCCCGAAGCAATAAATCAATATTTTGCTGAACTGTTTCAAAATAATGACGGCGTGTTATCGTGTTAAATTTATCTTTGACTAAACTGTCTATGCTGATATTTATCGTTCTGATTCCGGCTGTTTTGAACGTTTCGGTGAAATGGTGTACCAAAATGCCGTTGGTTGTAATGGTCAAGTTTATGGCTAGTTTTCCCAAGGCCAAAATAATTTCTCTGGCATCTTTTCTGACCAAAGGTTCTCCTCCCGTTAACCTGATTTTTTTTACTCCCAATTCCACAAAAGTTTTTGCAATCGCAATGATTTCATCTGCAGTCATCAGATGGGGTTTCGGTGTAAGGGTTATCCCTTCTTCGGGCATACAATAGGTACACCGTAAATTACAATGCTCTGTGATTGAAATACGCAAATAATCGTGTTTGCGACCAAAAGAATCCTCGAGTAATTTATCGTTTTCCATGGTCAAATCCGTTCAATAATTTAAACAAATGCAACACAGAAGGAAAAACAGCATCTATGGATTCTGAAGCACCGCTAACAGAACCGGGCAAGGCCATTACAAGCGTATCTCCCTTGAAACCTACCACGCTTCGGGAAAGCATGGCAAAAGGAGTACGCTCTTGGCCATAGGAACGAATGGCTTCTTCAATACCAGGAATCCTTCTGTCCAAGAGCGGAATCAAAGCTTCGGGGGTAACATCATTATGAGACAAACCGGTACCTCCGGTCAGGATAATCAAATCCATTTTTTGTGCACAAAGGCTGTGAAGGGTGTGTTGAATTTCGGTTACTCTATCCGGAATAATATCGTATTGTGTTACCTCTAATCCCAATTTTTGCAGTTTTTCAGTAATCACTTTACCCGAGCGGTCTTCTTTACTTCCGGCTGAAACACTGTCGGAACAAACGACTACAGCTACACTTAAGTCGAGTTTCTCAGCTGTGCCAAAATCCGACTTCCCTCCTTTTTTATGTACTAATTTGACCGTAGAAATTTCCACTTGTTTGTCAATAGGTTTCAACATATCATATATCGTCAACGCCACAATTGAAGCCCCATGCATGGCTTCCACCTCAACACCGGTTTTGTAAATAGTTTTTACTGTTACCGCTATTTTAATACTATCATCCAGACATTCATACTCGATTCCGGTGAACTCAATTGGCATAGGGTGACAATCAGGAATGCTGTTTGATGTATTTTTCACAGCAAATAATCCGGCCGTTCTGGCGACTTCCAACACATCACCCTTAGGCACTTTTTTGTCTAAAACCGCCCGAATAGTATCTTCGGAACCAACGGTCACAATAGCTTGTGCGGTAGCTGTTCTGAGTGTCGTTATTTTATGCGTAATATCAACCATGTCAGGTGTTTTTTTTCCAGATATATGTTTTGTCTTCCAAAATTTCTTTGCCAAAAACCGGGGTTTTTTCTTTGATGGCTTCCACCAAAAACTGTAAAGCGTCATAGACTACTTTTCGTCTTGGTGCCGATACAAATACAAAAAGACAAATTTCGCCCGCTTTTACCATGCCTAAACTGTGGTAAATATGAAGGCATGTCAATTCATATTTAGCAAAAGCCGCTTCACGAATGTCGTACAAAATTTGTTCTGCCATTTCTTCATAAGCGGAGTACTCAATGGCAATTACTTTTTTACCGTCAATTTCATCAGCCCTAACCTGACCTAAAAAAATATTGTGTGCCCCAATCGAAGTTTTCGTTTGATGCTTGGCAATTGCCGTCCCGATGAACTCCGCCGATATGGGACCGGAAATAAAGGAACTTTTTTTAGGTTTCTCGGCAGTCATCATTTAGCAGCTCTGTTTTCCAAAATTTTCTTAAAAGAGCGACCGCGAATTTCGTCTAAAGTCAATCCCGTAGCTAATACTTCTTCTTCGGTAATAGCACCACTGTTTAACGCTCTGAGGAAATAATTCAGCAACCCTTGACCGGTAGCGGCATCATCAAATACATCTCCGATTAAAGTGGCTCTCGCCGCTTTTTCCACAAAAGTTTTCAAGCGGTCTACGGCATCATCATAACTTTCCAAAAAGAACGCATACACCGCAGCATAACGCATTGGAAACTGTGCCGGATTCAAATCCCAACCTTGGTAATAGCCATTCCATAATGAATGACGAATATGATCATACCCTTTTTTCCAGGCTCTGTGTACCACTTGTCTGTTTTCTTCTTCCTGTTCCGGAGTCAAATCCCCACGGTGCGGACCGATAGGCATCGTGTTCGTAGCCCCGTCACTTAACCAAATGCCGGTATGGGCCAAAGCTACTTTAGTCATATGGTGGGCAAAATCACAAACAGGGTGATCCATTTCCTGATATTTGGCCGTAATACTGCAACTGGCCGTATAATCATACGTTCCGAAATGCATGGCAATACAACGTCCTTGTGCTGCTTTAATGAATTTGTATAACGGATTGGTTCCGTCTATGGCCATAATCGCTTGTGTCGTTTCTACCATCATTTCCATTTTCAGGATTCCTTTCGACAGTTTTAATTCTTCCTCCAAAATAGCAAAGAAATTGGCTAAGGTTTCCGGTTGCTCCGGTATGGTCACTTTCGGTAACATTACCACAAAATTCTCCGGTAACTTCCCTCCCGTTTCTTTTACTAAAGTACTTAAGAAGATATCTAAAGTGCGTAACCCGCGTTCTTTCATTTCTTCCGTAAACGGTTTGATACGAATACCTATAAATGGTGAAAGAGTGTTATCAGTCATTCCTTTAGCCACTTCTTTGGCTGCCGTAACTGCTGTAGCATCTTCTTCTTCATTGCTTCTGTTGCCGTAACCGTCTTCAAAATCAATACGGAAATCTTCAATGGCTTCCGATTTTAATTTGGCAACCACTTTATCATAGATACGTTTGCTGAAATCATTCCCCCCAGTCAAGCCAAACGCTTTCCCGAACACTTCGTGATTCGGCGCGTAGGTTTCTAAAATTTCTAAGGCTCTTTGTCCCAGTGTCATTGGGGCATCCGATTTGAACAAATTGGCACCGCCATATAACGTATGTACCGGTTGACGCTCGCTGCGGTCACCAGGATATATTTCGTTAAAAGTGTTATTAGCTTTGCTCAAGCTTTGGAACAATTGTTCCTTTTTATCATTGGGAATTGTCATAATTCTGATTTTTAATATCTATTCTCTATATACTGTTTTCTTGCTCTTACTTCTTTCTTATCAACTACCTCTGTAGGTACTGTACCCAAAAGGATTTACTAACAACGGAACGTGATAATGGGTTTCGTCAAAAGTGGTAAACTGAATTTCTACTTCGGGATAAAACGTTTTCAGGTTTTGCTGTTGGTAGTAACGACCGGTATCAAAAACCATTTTGTAGGTATCAGGCTTTAGATTTCTGTCTTGTGGCAACAAATCAGGAATGCGACCATCACCATTGGTAATACCTTGTGCAATAGTTTGCCATACATTATTGCGTTTTGCTTGCAATCTGATAGAGATATTCTTCCCCGGCAA
Source organism: Flavobacterium sp. XGLA_31 (assembly GCF_051547105.1). Classification (NCBI taxonomy): domain Bacteria; kingdom Pseudomonadati; phylum Bacteroidota; class Flavobacteriia; order Flavobacteriales; family Flavobacteriaceae; genus Flavobacterium; species Flavobacterium sp. XGLA_31. The sequence continues at coordinate 116,393 of NZ_JBPTTM010000004.1, forward strand.
CCCGACAGCTGTGTCTAAAACATGCGTTGTGATTTGACTCACTTTCAAGAAACTGAAATCGCCTTCGGTTAATAACTTTTTAAATCGAATGATGGAAATTTTTTGTTGTTCGCCCATCGCAATGTTCAACTCTTCTTCCGGTTCGTTTTTTAATCGATCCAAAAGGATTTGCAGCATTTCATCCGCCGATTTCCCGGTGGCGCAAACAATGAAAATAAAACCGTTTTTGGCCTCATAGTCTGCATTTGCTTGGGCCAAAGCTTGAATCGTTTGTTGAGTCGCTACGGCTACACCGGCTTGCTCTTTCCCGGCAAATTTCTCAGTCAGACTTTTGACATCCCCAATTTTCGGGTGGTGTGTGAAGGATTCTCTCCAATCGGTTTCGCTGCATTGGTTATACCAAATATCGGTTGACAAGTCTACCAATTGTTTTTCGGAAGCAAAAGGAAAGTGTGTCATCATTACATCAACGAATCGGGTCGAACCACAGCAGGCAAACAGCTCTTTGGCTGCCGATTCTTTATCTAAAGTATTGAATGTTGATAAATTCATATCGTATTTATTTTAAGCTCGCACCCTGTTCAATCCAACAACGAATAGTGTTACGCTCTTCTTCGGTAATATTGGTTTTATTGTTCTGCGGCATGGTTTTGGTAATCACCACACGCTGCATAATCAAATCTTTCTTTTTGTATATATCTTCCGGAGTGTCATACATTACACCATTGGGCGCTGCTTTATAAACATCATCCGTAGGATTGGCCGAGTGACATTGAACACAACGTTTTTGCACAATAGCTTGTACTTCGGTAATACTGACTTCCTTTTTACATTCGTAAGGATTGGTACTCGGTGCCGTAATAAAACACGCCGCCAAAAGGATAACCACTGATACCGGTAAAATCCATACGTTGAGTTGTTTCTTTTCTTTCAGATTCAAGTAATGCTTCACACCGGCAGCACCTAACGAAATAATCGCCAAAATCAACCAAGGGTATTCAGACCCGAAAGTGGATGGAAAGTGGTTACTCACCATGACAAACAAGACCGGCAAAGTAAAGTAGTTGTTGTGCAACGAACGCGCCAAGGCTTTTTTCCCTAAGGTTGAATCCAACGGTTGTCCCAATTTGGCCGCTTTTACCATTGCCTTTTGTGAAGGTATAATCACAAAGAACACATTGGCTACCATGATACTGCCTATCATAGCTCCAAAATGAATATAAGCCGCACGGGCACTAAAGACATGACAATAGAAGAAAGCAAATCCAATCAGTATAGCAAAACCAACAAGAGCAAAAGCCAATTGATTTTTGATTAAAGCTGATTTGCACATGATATCATACAACAGCCAGGCAACAACAAAAGAACCAACCCCTGTCAATATACCTTGCGTGGCACTAATGTCAAGAACATTCTTGTCAATAAGTAAGGCGGAAGCATTAAAATAATACACTACAAACAACAAGCAGAAACCGGACAACCAAGTGAAATAGGCTTCGTATTTGAACCAATGCAAATGCTTCGGAATCGTCTTTGGCGCTATCTTATATTTTTCCAAATAATAAAATCCGCCACCGTGAACCGCCCAAAGATTTCCGGCCAATTCCTCGCGTACATCTTCCGTTCGGTTTAAAGCATTCTCCAAAAACACAAAGTAAAACGAGGCACCAATCCAGGCAATACCGAAAGTAATATGCATCAAACGAATGACGATATTGAGCCACTCCATCATGTGGCTTTCCAATGGCGTTCCTTGCACCAAAAAGTAGGTATTGACCAAAATCCCTACTATCGTCAAAAGTATACCGGTGTAGATGTAATTTTGACTCGAAACTTTAATATCCTCTGTTTCCTCGGAATGCTCTTCGGCTTTACTGACTTTTAGTTTCGGCATTCTGTATGACAAATACCCCAGTGTAATTAAAACACTGAAATAGACCACATACAAGATGATCAATATGAATAAGTTAATTTTCACTACTTACTGATTTTTCCAAAAATTCGTAATCGACTCACGCCGCCATCAGGAAAGATATTCAATCGGATATGGGTCACAGCACCTAAAGTAGTAACTTCCTGCACAAACTCGTGAATGTTATCAGCGCTCAACTTTTGTTGCGGTAATAATGTTTTCCAATCGGCATTCATCACATCATCAGTATCGGAAATACAGGCCTCAATGGAACAACTATCAGGATAATTTCCTTTAAAATGGCAGGTATCCACAATGATTCTGTCGACAATGCCTTTGTGCGCCAATTTCAAAATAACCCAGTCACGGTTGTTAGGTGTTCGGTTTCTTTTGGTTTCCCATCCGTCACCCATATTGACACCGCGATTCGGCATAATCAAATTACTCATGGCACTGAAAAACATATCGTTACAAGCAATGGCCTGACCACCATTGATGGCAGCTGCCAAATCAAGTTCTTCAGTAGTTGATACAGCATCCCAGTTTTTGAAAACTTCGCCATAGACGCGTAAACGAGCCACGCCCCCATCAGGATAAATATGCAAACGTAAGTGCGTGAAGATTTCATCGCTTTCACATTCGTAAAAATTCTGTGAACCGGCATCTAAATGTGATTTTGGTAAAATTTCTTTCCAAGCCACGTTTTCCCAATCAGTGATTCCTTCAGTACTTTCCAAATTAACGGCTTCAATGGAAGCATGTGGCGGATGATTGCCTAAAAAGAAATTGGTATCAATATCAAAACCGGTAATTTTCCCCGAAGTAGCTAATTGAATAACCGCCCAATCATGTCCGGGTGTTCTTTTGCGTCGGCTTTCCCAACCGTCCATCCATTTCCCTCGGTCGGTATATTTATCAGCTATAAAAACCCCTCGTGTGGGTAGTATCAAATTCTCTTTTTCGGCAAAAAAATCATCCGTAGCATACAATACTTTTCCACCTAAACGCTCAGCAGCTAAGTCCGTAAGTTGTGTAAATGCCGGTGATTCTTTGATAATCTCTGTTACTTTTGCAAAAGCCATTGTCCTTTATTTTTATTCTTTATTGTTTTATTTTGATAAACGGTAACTCCGTTTACAATTGTTTCATTAACAGTCCCGTATAAATTTTGACCGATATACGGACTTATTTTATAGCGGAATAACACATTATCTTCTTTAATTATTTCACTTCCCTCAGGATTCCAAATCACGAAATCAGCGTCTTTACCAATCTCAATGGTTCCTTTGTTTTTAGCTTTAATAAAATCCGCAGGTTTCGAGGTTACCAAAGGGATAAACTGTTCCAAAGACAAGGTATCTTTCATCGCAGTCCAAGAACCATTTAATAAAAACTGAATTCCGGCGATTCCTCCCCAAGCTTTCTTTAAATTACCACTTCCCATTTCTTTGATACTCGGTGGAGCCGGTGAATGATCGGTGGTCATAAAATCTAAAACTCCAGTCGCAAAAGCTTGTTTCAACTGATCATTATTGGATTTTTCTCTGATAGGCGGCGCACATTTGTAAATACAACTCGCATCCGGTATCATTTCTGCGTTGAAAAAAACATATTGGGTACACGTTTCAGCAGTTATTGGCAACCCTTCTTTCTTTGCAACCTCAATCATACTCAAAGCTTCAGCGGAAGCCACATGCACTATATGAACCGGGCAATTATGTTCACGACATTTCCGTATCATCAAATCAACAGCATCGTTTTCCCATTGTTTTGGTCTACTAAATAAATAATGCCGGTAACTTGTTGGATTATTTTCAAAATCGCAATCAACCTCATTGTCATACAACTCACAATGCGCCAATAATGGTAAATGATACTTCGCAATTATTGGCATGGCTTGGTCTAAATCTTTCTCAGTGACATTGGGGAATTCATCAATCCCGGAATGCGTGAGGAAACACTTCACTCCTACTACACCTGCTTTCATCATTGCTTCCAAATGGGGTGTGTTTCCGGGAATCAATCCGGCATAGAAACCCACATTTACATTGAGTTTTCCATTGGAGGCTTCCAGTTTTTCTTCGAAAGCTTTAAGGGTAGTCGTCACGGGACTTGCATTCAAAGGCATGTCGATAATAGTAGTAGTACCTCCGGCTGCGGCGGCCTGAGTGGCTGTTTCAAAACCTTCCCATTCGGTTCGTCCGGGTTCATTGACATGCACGTGAACGTCGATAACGCCCGGCATGATTACCGCATTACCGAAATCTTCAACATCGGTTAGTTTTTCGAAATCAATAGCGATAATACTTCCGTTTTGGAAGCTTATAGTAGCGGGTTGAATCTTGTCATTTACCCAAACCCTTTGGCTGTATATTTTTCTTTCCTGCAAGGTTATTTTATTTTCAATAGTAAGTCCGCAAGAATTAGTTGCGAACCTACAAATATAGATTTAAATCAAAAAGATACAAGTTTTGTTCAGGGATTTATTGCCGAATTTGTTTTGTCTTTTTCCAAGGCATGGATTCCGTTTTCCAAATGAAAGACCTGACTGAAACCCTTCCGTGTCAAATACTTAGCAGCCATTAAACTTGTTTGACCACGCTGACAGAATAAAACAATCCTTCGGTCTTTGTCTGATGTCTTTAAAAAGCCTTCGAGTTGTGCCAACGGAACCTTTGTTATTGTGGGAATATCTAGTTTTGGTTCTTCATAAGACTCCCGAATATCAACCACTAAAACATTGGGATTATCTATGATTTGCCAAAATTCTTTAGCCTTTATAATTTTAACTTCTGTAGTCTCCTGAAGATTTAAAATGGCCTGTCCGTTTTGCAGTCCTTTATCTATTTCCAATTTGTTTTTTTGAAAATTCATTTTTTGAAAATTGACATTCAAACCATTGTACAAAAGCAACACTCCGCTCAAAACTTCTCCAATTTCTAAAATAATCTTAAGTACTTCATTGGCTTGCATTACACCTAAAACATTAGGCAAAACACCTAAAACTCCGGAGTCATTACAATTTGACACCAAACCGGAATTTACAGGCTCAGGAAACAGGCAACGATAGCTTGGTCCGTTTTTATAATTGAAAACCGAAAGCTGCCCTTCAAATTTGTGAATGGAGGCATATACCATTGGAATTCCTTTTGCTAATGCTACATCGTTAATCAGATATCGGGTCACATTGTTATCTGTGCAATCCACTATAATTTGGTAATCGGAAGCTATTTCAAAGGCATTACTTGTGGTAAAATAATCTGTATACGGAATCACTTCAACTTCTGGATTTTGCTTTAAAATTGCTTCAGCGGCAACTTTGACTTTGAGTTTTCCGCAGTCCTCTTTGACATATAAAAACTGACGGTGTAAATTGGTTTCTTCCACCACATCACCATCCACAATCCCAATATGACCTACACCAGCTCCGGCCAAGTTTTGCAATACCGGACAGCCCAATCCTCCGGCACCAATGACTAATATTTTAGCCCTCCCGAGTTTTTCCTGACCTGAAATACCTATTTCAGACAGCTGAATTTGTTTATTATATCGTTTGTTGTGCATTTTATTCTGAATTATCCTCCTGAAAAAGCCGGTAACAGTGCAATCTCATCACCGTGTTTCAATACCAATGTCAAATCGGAAGCAATCTTATGATTGACGGCAAATATATACTCCACCTTTTTGATTTCGGGAGACGAGTTTTCGAGTGCCAACTTTATATGATTCAGAGTCGGAGTGAAAGCGGTAAACTCCGCAAAATCACTATCCGTCTCCAGTATATCACTGATGATACCATAATATTTTAAAACACATATTATAGTCATAACTTAGGTTGTGTATAATTTTAGAATGGCTATTCCGAGTACAAAACTCAAAACAGTTCGTAAAGTCAGTGTATTGAATTTTCTACTTCCGTAATAGGCTCCAAGTATTCCGCCTATGAGGGCTACAATAATCAATGACAGCGATGCAGTTGGCAAAGTTCCTCCTTTAGATAAAAATCCAAAAAGCCCAGAAATAGAATTCACAAAAATAAATAAAGCCGAAACCGCCGCCGTTTGTTTGATATTGGCCCAGCCTAATAACAAGATGACCGGACTCAAAATAATGCCTCCGCCAATGCCGAGTAATCCTGAAAGAAATCCTATAAGGGCTCCTATGCATAAAGCTAGTGATATGTTTAATGGTTTTCGCACCGTCTTTTCATTGCCAAACAACCCTAACAATCGGGCTACGGCAAATACTAAGACAGTACCTAATGCTATTTTATAATAGCGGGTTTCCATGGTAATCATTCCGCCTAAAAATGAAAAAGGAACCGAAGTAATAGCAAACGGATAAAACAATTTCCATTCAAACTTTTTTTCTCGGTAGAAAAAATAAAACGAAATGGCCGAAACCAAAATATTCAACACCAAAGCTGTGGGTTTCATGAAGGTTACCGGAAAAGCAAACAAACTCATTAATGTCAAATAACCACTGGCACCACCGTGTCCGACACTCGCGTATAAAAAGGCAACTACCAGTAACAAAACCAGCAGCAAAGGAGAATTTATAATATCCGGTAAAAGCATATTTTTTATTTAGTAAAACAAAGGTAATGAGTATTTTAATGGCTAAACAGGGTAAAAAACAACTTTATCACCCTTCAACTTTTGATAATTTCCATTGGGTAAATACACCAAAGCATTCGCTATAGCAAAAGAATTAAGCATTGAAGAATCCTGATACGGAAGGATAGTCACTTCTTCTTCTGTTACTACTGCTTTTAAAAACTGATCTCGGGAATTGTTTACATTGTAATCATGAGCTAAAAGCGAAGTGTTTTTGGATTCATAGAAAACTGTCATTCCTGACAAGCGCTGCAAAGTTGGCAACACGTAAACATAAAAACAGGTTAAACTCGCCGCTGGATTACCGGGCAAGGCAAAAATTAATTTTCTGTCTTTCTTTCCAACTAATAACGGTTTTCCGGGTTTTTGATTCACTTTATAAAACAGTGTTTCTACTTGCAAACTTTCTAATGCTTTGCTCACAAAATCATAATCCCCAACAGAAATCCCGCCCGAAACCATAACCACATCATTTTCGTCCAATGCTTTCTCCAAAATCGTTTTTGTCCCTTCAAAATCGTCATTAACTTCATACCGTTTTACCTCATTGTAATGAGTACTATACAAAGCCGTTTGCAGCATGACTGCATTGCTCTCGTAGACTTTTCCGTTAGGTAACGGTTGACCGGGTTGCACTAATTCATTTCCGGTAACAACAATGGCTAATGTTGGCTTTTGATATACTTTAACTTTGGTAAAACCCAATCCGGCTAAGAAACCGATAGCGGCTGCATTGAGAAATGTTCCTTTGGTCAATACTTCATCATCTTGTTTGATTTGAGAGCCTAACGGTCTGACGTTGGTCTGAGCTGCTATTTGTTCTTCAAGTTGTAATTGATTACCAATTACCGCAACTTTTTCAATTTGAATTACCGCTTGTGCTGAATCAGGAACCGCAGCTCCGGTAAATATTTTAACCGCTTGACCGGGTTGAAGCTCCGGTTGATTTTCATCACCGGCTTTTACTTCCCCTATAATTTCATATTCTAAAGCATCATGAAGACAAAGTGCAAATCCATCCATATTCGATTGCCGAAACGGTGGCATGTTTATTGGAGAATATAGATTTTCAGCCAAAATATGATTGCGAGATTCCAACAAAAAAACTTCCTTTTCTTTAAGAAAAAAAGTGATTTGATTTAAAATCGAAAAGGCTTCGTTTACGGAAATCATCGATCTTGGTTTCTGATTTTTATAAGTTGGGCCGCTACACTAACAGCAATTTCATAGGTCGTTTCGCTTTTGATGTCAATGCCAATTGGCGCATATACTTTAGCAATTTGATTTTTATCAAATCCGTCAGCTTCGAGGTTTTTGAATAGCGTTTCAATCTTTGCCGCGCTGCCCAGCATCCCTATGTATTTGAAATTTTTCCCCAATAAACGTCGAATAATAATATCATCGGTTCGGTAACCGAAGGACATAATTACAACATAAACGTTATCGCCTTCGGGGATGTGATTTTCTATAGATTCAAATTCGATTACGGCTTTGGATTTAACAAAATGATTCGCTTCCATCGTATTCAGATTTTCCCGATGATCCAGCAAATGAATTTCAAAATCCAATTTGGACAGTATTTCGCTTAACGCCAAACCCACGTGACCTCCGCCAACAATGTATACCTTTTGAATCAAAGAATTAGTTTCTGAAAACAACCATTCACTCGCTTCAGGCTGGTGTGTTTCTATACCGAAATTCGAATAATTAATAGTAACAACTTCATCAGAAAGTACCTCATCTAACAAAGAAAAATAATTGGAATCAACATCATAAAAAGCAATCGTTTGCTGACCGGAACAAATCATCCCCGACTGGTCTTTGGGTGCCGATTTATCGTGAATCTGACGTTTTATGAAAGGTTCAAAATGCGGTTTATCCAAAAGACTTTCGGCAAACTCTACCAATTTGTGCTCCATGATGCCGCCACCAATCGTGCCGTACATTTGCTGTTTGGACACCAACATTTTAAAGCCTTTTCTTCCGGGGCTGCTGCCTACATTGGCAATGACCACCATCAGGATCAGTCTTTTTTCTTGCTGAAGTACTTGCTGAACTTTTTTATAGAAATCAATCACCATAATCCTTAAATTATTGGTGGTTTATGACTTCTTGTATAAGTCCATCAACACTTTCTCGGGCGTGTACGGTGCATTTACAGCTAAATCGGCATCAGGATTAAAAGCTTTCACAGCATTGCGAATGGCAAAATAAGCTCCGATTCCATACATCAATGGTGGTTCACCCACAGCTTTTGATTTTTTAATAGCGAGTTCATGGCCTTCAGTTTCGAGGTGTTGAATGTTAATCACTTTTGGGACCGAATAAATATCAGGAACTTTGTAAGTCGATAATGCATTCGAAACCAATCGTCCTTGTTCGTTATATATGATTTCTTCCAAAGTCATCCAACCCATTCCCTGTACCAAGCCACCTTCTATCTGACCGTTGTCAATCGTTGGGTTCATACTTTTTCCGAAATCGTGCACAATATTCACGCTGTCAAAATCATAAGTTCCTTTCAAACAATCGACCGTAACTTCATGAATGGCCGTACCGTACACGTGATATGCAAACGGATGACCTTTCTCTTTGGTTTTATCGTAATGAATGGTTGGCGTGGCATAATGAGCGTTTTCGCTCAAAGCCACACGCTGGGTAAACGCTCTGGTGATTAATTCATTCCAAGTGATTTCAGTTTTTACCTCATTGGCATAAACCATCTCCTCTTTCAATTCAATAATTTGGTCGGTATACTCTTTTTGAGCTACAGCTTTCAATCGTTCCAACAAAGCGTTACAGGCCATTTGCAATGCCTTCCCATTCAGGTCTGCTCCCGCACTGGCAGCCGTTGGTGACGTATTGGCCACACGCAACGTATTAGTCGATTCAATTCGGACTTTTGAAGGTTTGATGCCAAATGTTTCCACCACGATTTGCAGCATTTTGGTATTCACCCCTTGTCCCATTTCAACGGCACCGGTGCTAACCACCACACTTCCGTCATGATAAATATGTACCAAAGCACGAGCGTGGTTCATCATGGTATTGGTAAACGAAATCCCGAAACAAATCGGTTGAATCGCTAAGCCTTTTTTGAATCGTGTATTATTGGCATTGAACTCCTCAACTCGTTTCTTCTGACTTTCGTAATCGTAGCTTTTCATGCAGGTTTCCCAAGCATTTTGTGCTTCTACTTGTTGCAAAACTTGTCCATACGACAACTCATCGCCATCTTGTACCAAATTTGCCTTCTGAATTACAGCCGGACTTACTCCCAACGATTCAGCAGCTTTCACAATTGCCGCTTCAATGGCAAATTTTCCTTGAGGACCACCAAAACCTCTGAACGCTGTGTTAGGTGGCAAATTAGTTTTACAACTGTAGGCTTTAGCAATTACATTTGGAATAAAATACGCATTCGTGGAATGAAATAGGGTTCGTTCCATAACGGCCGGCGATAAATCGGCGGCGGCTCCTGCGTTTTGATAATGAGTTACTTCGTAAGCGATGATTTTCAAATCCTTATTCAAACCAATTTTAAAATCGGCCGAATACGGATGGCGCTTTCCTGTCATGCGCATATCGTCCATGCGGTGCATCGACATTTTTACCGGTTTGTGTAAATGCTGCGCTGCCAAAGCTACCATAACAGCCCAAGGAGTTGCTTGATCTTCTTTCCCACCAAAACCGCCACCTAAACGAACGGTATCAATTTCAATCTTATGCATCGGAATTCCCAATACTTGAGCAACCATACGTTGCACAGCCGTTGGCCCTTGTGTAGAAGAAGAAACAATGATGCTTCCGTCTTCTTTGGGACGAGCATAAGCACCTTGAGTTTCTATATATAAATGTTCTTGCCCGTTGACATCACTTCTGCCTTCAAAAATGTAATCGCATTGCGACCAGGCAGAAGCTGTATCACCCAACTTGAATTGTCGGGGAGGCATAATTAACTGATTTTGTTTCTGGGCTTCCCTCGGATCGGTAATAACCTGCAATTCATCATAAACTACTTTTATCCGTTTTGCCGCTACACGACAATGGTGTTCGGTAGTACCTACAATGATGGCAATGACCTGTCCGCGGAAATGCACTTCACCATCGGCCAATAAAGGCTCGTCAGGAAAAATACCTCCGATTTGATTTTGACCCGGAATATCTTTCGCCGTCAAAATGGTCACTATGCCTTTGGTTTTTAGTGCCGATTCTAAATCGATACTTTTTATTTTGGCATGAGCTACCGTAGCATCAAACGGCAATGCGTAAAGCGTTCCGTGAATTTCCTGAATATCATCCAGATAAATGGATTTTCCTTTTACGTGGTTATGAGCATCTATATTAATCATAATAAGTCATCGATTTTTATAGTTTCAGGAAATAGCGCAATGAAATGGGCAAAGAACAATTGACGCGCCAAAAGTCTTTTATACTCTTCAGTGCCTCGGGCATCACTTATTGGAGCCAGCTCAGTTTGCAACAGTTGTTCTGCTTCTTTTAGAGTAGCAGCGGTCAGTTCTTTTCCGATTAAAAAAGCACTGGTTTCAGTCAAATATTTCGGAATCGGCCCAACGCCTCCCATAGAAACATCAGCATCAATAATGGCAGTTCCATTAGTAGAAACAGTTATAGCAGTATTCACGCTGGCAATATCTAAATATTGGCGTTTGCATACTTTTTCGAAATGGAATTTACTTGAAGTGGGTACTTCAAATGCAATCTCAGAAATGATTTCGTCCGCTTTTTTATCTAAGGTTTTGTATCCCAAATAAAAATCTTTCAGCATAACTTTTCGACTGGCATTTTCTTTATTGGTCAATATCAATTGAGCTTTCATGGCTAAAAGAATAATCGTGAAATCTCCAATAGGCGAACCATTAGCAATATTTCCGGCAATGGTAGCAATATTTCGAATTGGTGTAGACGAAAGTAATTTTAGATAATTATACCAATTAGGAATAGCATTTAATAGCGCTTCATTTGCTATTAAATCCGAGACTGTTACCGAAGATTTCAATATACACTGATTCCCTTCGAATGTAATTCCGTTCAATTCTTTTTTATCGAACAGATAGTCCATATCCATATCGTGCAATTCGTCGTGTTTCTGAACGTACAAATCGGTTCCACCACCAATAGGGATCTGACCGGTGAATGAGTATTCAGATTGGAATTCTTTTAATCTTTCTTCAATTGTTAAAAAATAATCGGGCACAAAATTATTGGCAACCAACCAGGATAAAGGCTCTTTTTGATCTTTTTGCAGCAGTTGCTCGGTTACTTTGGCAGCCGCACGTTCTATAGTTTTGTATCCTGTACAACGGCAAATATTGCCGTCAATGGCACTGATGGCTTTTTCAACGGTTGGCTCTGAACAAGTCAACGCAAAACCACTCATCGAGTTTACAAAGCCCGGCGTACAAAATCCGCATTGCGTTCCTGAACAATCGACCATGGCTTGTTGTACCTGATTCAATTTTTCAGGCAAATTCAACCCTTCAACCGTTACAACATGCTTGCCGCATACGTTAGCTAAAGGCGTTAAACAGGAAGTCACACTGATGTATTCCGCTTTTCCTTCTTTGAGTGAACCGATTAATACGGTACAAGCTCCGCAATCACCTTCGCGACAGCCGATTTTGGTTCCGCGTAGGTTTTCGTCATACCGAATAAAATCGAGCAAAGTAGTACTGGCCGCTCTGTCGGTTTGAACCAATCGATTATTTAATATAAATTGAATCATACGCGACTGCGATTAATATTCTATTTTATTGAGGCTTTCTGACCATAATTTGAAAGCCTCCAAAGCTTCCTCACGCATCATTTGTTCGGTAGACAATTTACGGTTGTGATAAGGCAATTCTAATTCTTCGTAGATAAACTGATCGTCAAACTGAATATCGGCTGCATCATTTTTTGTATTAGCAAAGTACATCTTGTCCGGTCGTGCCCAGTAAATAGCGCCCAAACACATTGGACAGGGTTCACAGCTGGTATAAATTTCACATCCGTCTAATTGGAACGTTCCTAATTCTTTACAAGCGTTGCGGATTGCGACTACTTCTGCGTGTGCCGTAGGATCATTTGTTGAAGTTACTCCATTGGCTCCGCGGGCAATAATTTTACCGTCTTTCACGATTACTGCACCAAAAGGCCCGCCTTTTCCCGATTTTACATTTTCGATAGACAGGTTGATAGCCTCTTGCATAAATTCATTTTTTGCACACATATTATTAATCTTTATTATAATTACAACTCTTTATGGGAATATTACTTACTGCATTTCAATTTATTGCAGCTTATAAAGATACAAATTGAAATGATTTACAAGAAGGTTTTCAGAAATATTGACGCCCATAAAAACAAAAAACCACCACTGGTTAGTGATGGTTTTCGTATTGAGCCGGCAGAGGGACTCGAACCCACGACCTGCTGATTACAAATCAGCTGCTCTAGCCAACTGAGCTATGCTGGCGTCTCAATGTGAGTGCAAATATAATAGCGAAAATGAATTCTCCAAAATAATTTTGCACTTTTTTATTGTTTTTTATGCTTACAAAGCGTTGATTTTTTCAACCAATTGATTAGCAGTTTGTTCTAATTCGGCGTTGATTTGTTTGAAATGTGCTTTTTTGTTCTCCACATTCTTAGCATTCACTTTTGTAATCAAAGCATCAAAAGAAGCAATCGCCTCATCAATGATGGCATTGGTTTTGTCTGACGGTTTTCCTGAAGAAGTCATTTCATAAATATAAACTGCTTCAATAATATCTCCTAATACAAAGTTGATGTCTTTTTTTAAATTCTTAACACTTCCCATTTTTTCGTAAATTTTAAATTTAATGATCTCCCGTTCGACCTTGAGGTTTCGGGTGGCGCAAAATTACGTTAATTCTTTAGAACTTACACTACGAAATGTAAATTTCTAGTACCGAGGCCTTGCCAATCAACTGAAAGTCAGTCAAAGCAGCAGGAATCAAAATAGTATCTCCTTTTTGATATTGATATGTCTCTTCGTTGGTTTGCAGTTGAAATTCGCCATCAACGCACATAAATACTTTAAAAGAATCTTTGCTTTTATTCATTACAACAGCTCCGTTTAGCGGAATAATATTGGTTGTAAAGTATTGACAATGTACTATTTCGTTAGACACATTTTCTTTTTTCAAGTATTCTTTTTGCGCTTTTACCGTATCATAATTGATGGCTTCTAAAGCCAAATCAAGATGCAATTCGCGTGTATTACCATTGGCATCTCTGCGGTCAAAATCATAAATACGATAGGTTACATCTGAAGTTTGCTGAATTTCGGCAATGACAATTCCGGCACCAATAGCATGAATTGTTCCGGTATCCAAAAAGAAAACATCACCTTGTTTCACTTTTTTAGTATCCAGTATATCCAATAAAGTCTTGTCATTTACGTGTTGTAAAAATGCCTCCGGTGAAGATTTTTCTTTAAACCCAACGATCAATCGGGCATTGTCATCAGCTTGCATAACGTACCACATTTCGGTTTTCCCGAAAGAATCATGTCTTTTTTTGGCCAAAACATCATTCGGATGTAACTGTATAGACAAATCATCCCGGGCATCCAGATATTTGAATAGTAACGGAAACTGTTTACCAAAGGCTTCATAGACTTTGGTTCCCAAAATCTCTTTCGGAAACTCAGCAATTAATTCGTCTAAATGTTTTCCTTGGAAATGACCATTTGCTATAACACTCACGTTATCTTGAACAGTGGAAATTTCCCAACTCTCACCGGTAATATCGGAAGTAATGGATTTATTCAAATAGGATTTCAACTTGGTTCCGCCCCAAATCCTCTCTTTCAATATCGGTTCAAATTGCAACGGATAAAATTTCATCTCTTTCATTTTGTCAAACTTACATGGTTTTCAGCATTTCGAGTGCTTTTTCAATATGAATTTTTCCCGAAGTGCTGTCAAAAACCATTTGGACAACGCCTTTTTTATCAACTACGTAAGTCGCTCTTCCCGGAATTAATCCCAACAAATCATTTGGAACACCAAAAGCACGTCTTATCTTCTTATCAAAATCAGAAAGCAATATAAAAGGAAGTTGGTACTTAGTCACAAATTTTATGTGTGACTGTAAGCTATCACTGCTGATGCCTATAACTTCTGCTCCCAAAGCCTTAAAATCTTCATATTGGTCACGAAAAGCACAGGCCTGCTCGGTACAAACTCGAGTATCATCCTTAGGATAAAAATAAATTACTACCGGTTTTTTCCCAATAACTGTTGTGCTTTCAAACAAATCGCCATGATTGTCAATAGCCGAAAAAACGGGAATTGTTTCTCCTACCTGCAATGCCATTATTCGCCTCTATAGGTTACAAAATTCCTTGGGGTTTCATATAATACCACCTCTAAGTCTTTATCGAGATCAATATGTTTTCTCATTTTTTGCCAAATGACTACAGCTATATTCTCAGCTGTTGGATTCAAATCAGCAAACTCAGGAACATCAAGATTTAGATTTTTATGATCAAAAGAAAGTTCTATATGTTCTTTAATCAAGTCGGAAAGAATTTTAACGTCAATTACATAACCGGTTTCCTGATCGATCTCACCGGTAACCGAAACCGTCAGTTCATAATTATGTCCGTGAAAATTGGGATTATTACAGAGTCCGAAAACGGTCTGGTTTTTTTCCATCGACCAGTCTTTGCGATACAATCGGTGGGCAGCGTTAAAATGAGCTTTTCTTGAAACAGTTACTCTCATGATTATATTTTATGGTCTTCTAGATAGTGATAAAACTCATCGAAAATGATTTTAAACCAAACGGTGTAAATCTCCGAATTTTGAAGCATATCTGTTTTCACATCTTCAATTTTCATCCATTTCCAGCTTTCCACTTCTTCTTTGTTGATACTGGGTTCTTCGTTATAATAGCCAATCATGACGTGGTCTAGTTCGTGCTCGGTCAGGCCATTGTCGAATGGTGCTTTATAAATAAAATGGAACAATTCTTTGAGTTCAGTTTTAAAACCCATTTCCTCATACAATCGACGGGTTCCGGCCTGAATATTTGTTTCACCATCCCGCTGATGACTGCAACAAGTATTCGTCCAAAGTAACGGAGAATGATATTTATGATGCGCTCGTTGCTGCAACATAATTTCATTATTACTGTTCAATACAAATACCGAGAAAGCACGATGCAACACTGCTTTTTCATGTGCTTCCAACTTATTCATCAACCCTATAGGTTCATCTTCTTCGTTGACTAAGATTACTTTTTCTTCTGTCATAGCTTTTATTAATCGTTCAAAAATACGAAAAAAAACAAGCCTCATTAATTCTGCATTTGGAACAACCGTTAAACTTTCCTTAAATAGCCGCAATTTGTAATTTAACTGACATTTCACCTCGTAGATGTGATGTAAATTTGTCAAAGATTTAAATACTTACAATTATGCAAAAATCCGTTGTAAACTTTTTATTTTTATTGCCACTGTTCATGCTGAATGCTTGTGGCCAAAATGCTAGTAAATCAGAAGCAAACTCAAAACCCGTTACTATGGAAAATGTAATTTCAAAACCCGAAAATCCTTATTACTCTAATACCGATACCCAAAAACTGGATTTGCCTGATGCGGAATGGAAAAAGGTATTATCTCCCGACTTGTATGCTGTTGCCCGACATGCCGACACGGAAAGAGCTTTTACCGGCACGATGTGGAAATCTGAAACCAAAGGAACCTACTACTGTGCGGCCTGTGGTTACAAGCTTTTCAAATCGGAACAAAAGTTTGTGAGCAGCTGTGGCTGGCCAAGTTTCTTTGAGCAGGAAAACAAAAACAGTGTAATTTTCAAACCGGATAATTCCTATGGTATGCAACGCACCGAGGCTCTGTGCGGGAGATGTGGAAGTCACTTAGGACATCTGTTTGACGATGGCCCGGCACCAACAGGAAAACGGTACTGTATGAATGCAGTCTCCTTGGATTTTGTTCCGGATGCAATTGCCGGAGACAAATCGAATCTGGACACCATCGTTATTGGTGGCGGATGTTATTGGTGTGTGGAGGCTGTATATGAACAATTAGAAGGTGTAGAAAAAGTAGTTTCCGGTTTTTCAGGAGGCACAGTAGTAAACCCGAGTTATGAAGAAGTTTGTACCGGAACCACAGGTGCTGCCGAAGTGGTGGAAATTACCTTTGACAAAACCAAAACCAATTTGGATGAAATATTCAAAGTATTCTTCACCGTTCATGACCCAACAACATTAAATCGTCAGGGTGCTGATGTGGGAACACAATACCGCTCTGTAATTTTTTATAAAAATGATGAACAGAAAAAAGCTGCGGAAAGCATCATCACTGAATTGAATTCGAGCAATGTGTACGGCAAAAAAGTTGTAACGACTTTAGAACCTTTCAAAGCCTTCTACAAAGCGAAAGACTACCATCAGAATTATTATGAAAACAATAAAGAGCAACCGTACTGCCAGTTGGTTATACAACCTAAGTTGGAAAAATTCGAGAAGGTATTTAAAGACCGATTGAAAAAGAAGCATTAATTATTACTTTCAGAACCGCTCATTTTATGAGCGGTTTTTTATTTAAAAGTTCATTCTAATAAAAACATTAGGCATGATTCCCAATGAATAGTAATTCTGAACGGTATAATTGGCAGTCATAAAATCGCCTATTACAGTATATTTTCGTTCTAACTCTTTGCTGAGAATTTGATGACGATTGTAGAGATTATAAACAGAGAAACCAACCTTATAATTCCAATCATGCTTGTCTTTAAACTGATAAAAACCCGAAATATCCAACCGATGATAATCCGGAAGCACTTCCGAATTATAGGAAATTATTTCACCTGTCTCATTAATTGAACTATAGGGTTTCCCGGTGTGCCAAAACCAACCTAAAGCCAAGTTATAGCTTTTCCATTTTTTATAGAAAGAAAAATTCAAGGCGTGTTTGCTATTGGAGTTCATTTGGAAATATTCATTCTGATTCACTCCGTCAAATTTGTGTTGTGAATCCTGAAAAGTATAGGTCATCCAGGCACGCCAGTCGGAAGCACTTTTTTGCAGCAAAACGTCTACTCCTTTAGTAAAGCCGTTACCCTGATGAATTGTGTAATCGTATTGATTTTGAAAATCAAAGGTAAAAGAAGTAATGCCCTTTATTGTTTTATAATAAGCACCGGCATCCAACAACCAAGAGTTCTTTTTGAAAATGAATCCAAGGGTACACTGATTGGCGCGTTGTATCGGATAAGAATCTTTTCCTGCTAAAACCCAAACATAGTTTTCCAAACTCAGATCGTTTGCAAAATCTTCTCTGATTTGGCTCAAAACCTGACTTTTCCCCTCATATGACAATTGTCCGATTAATGATTCCGAAAGCTGTCTTTGCACCATAATCCTAGGCTCAAAACTGTTTTTTTTCAATTGAACATAATATGCATAGCGCATTCCTACTTGTAAATTCCATTTTTGATATTCGTATTTCAGAAATGAATACCCAACTTGCGAGACGTTGTAATGATGCTTCAAATCCAATACAACACCGAGGTTTTGGTTATAGCTGTTGAACAAATGAGACACATCATTTCCTAAAAATTGGTACCCGAAATCCCATTTCAATCGATTGTTAATCCCGAAGGAATAATTGAGTTCTGTACCCGAATCAATCAAACGGTTTAATTTTTTATAGCCTTCAAAAGTAACATCCGAATGTTGCTGTCGCTTTTCATAATCAAAATCATAAGCCGAGTAAAAAATCAGCAGTTTTTGTTCGAATCGTTTGCTGAATTTTTGTTTCCAGTTGAAACTGAAACCAAAATTGGAAATGGACATGGTTTGTTTATTGAATTCCGAATCGGCACTTTTACTTTTAAAATCCAAATTATTATCAATCCATAAAGCGGTCAAAGAATATTCTGAATTCGGATTGAGTTTATAATTCAATTTTGCGGAATAATCCTGAAACTGAAATTGGTTTTGATTACTGAAATCTTTGAAATTGGTGTTCTGAAAAACTTTTTTGGCCAGTTGCTCAAACGTTGGCGACTGTAGCCATTCTGTAAATGATTTTCTACCCGAAAGCTGTAGGCCTAGTTTATTTTTAATCAAGGGAGTTTGCAGGTATAGATCAGCATTGAGTGCATTAAGTCCTGCATTGATGAAGGTCTTTTCAGAAATTTTATCAGACGTTTTAACATCAATAACGCTCGAGATACGTTCACCGAATTTGGGATTAACCGCTTGATTATAATAATTAACCGTTTGATTTACATTCGGATTAATAGCCGAAATCATACCGAATAAATGCCCCGGATGATACAACCGAATACCATCCCATAGGACTAGATTCTGATCAGGCGAGCCGCCTCTGACATGCAAACCGCTCGCCGTTTCGTTGGGACTTTTCACTCCGGGCAATTGCTGCAACGTGAGTAAAATATCGGCATCTGTCACCCCGGGAAGAGTTTGGATTATTTGGGGATAAAGCACTACTTTTTGACTGGTTTTAGTGATGCCTTTAGCTAAAAACGCTTCGACTAAAACATCATCCAAAGTGTAAATTTTGGGCGGAATTTCTTGGTATTGTTGAACAATAGAATAAAACCGATTATCAATTTTGACAATAGAAAGTGTTGTTTGCTCTGAGATTTGGTTATTAATTTCTTCCAAAGAGTACAATGCTTTAGGTAAGGTGATTTTTTTTCCTACCGCAATGCTGTCTACATACGAATATTTGACATCAAACTTCTCTTCAACTTCCGCTAAAACTTTCTGAACTGGGGTTACAGTAAAGACAAAGGATTTCCTTTCGCTCTTTTGCGACCATGAAATTTGACAAAAAACAACTACACAAAAAAACGAAATCAGGTATTTCATTTGGAAATAATAATTTTTCCCGAACTGGTTTTAGCATAATTCAAACGCAAAGGGATACAAATTGATTTCAAGGCAGTTTCCAGCTTTTTATGAGTAAAAGTTCCTGTAAACTTGACGTTTTCCAGGTTCTCCGGAAATTGAACATCTACATCATACTGATTTTTCAACTCATTGATAACATATTTTATCGGAACGTTTTTAAAAGTGGATTCACCGTAAATCCAAGAAGGTGCTTTGACCAAATTATCGGCCCAATTCTCACAATGATTGTCATAAAAGCGAACACTTTCAGTAGGAGTCAAAATAGTAAATCTGTCTTTGGATTGCACCCGAACTTTCCCTTCATAACACACCACTTCAAAATAATCTTTATAGGCAATAACATTGAACTTGGTCCCCAAGACTTTCACACTTCCCAAATCGGTTTTTACTGTAAAATCACTTCCTTTTTGGACTTCAAAGAATGCTTCGCCATCCAATGTCAAAGTTCTGTTGTATCGAAATAAGGTAGGATATGACAATTTTGATTTTGCATTTAAAGTCACTCGTGAATTATCCGGCAACAGCTCTATTTTATTGATTCCACAAGCCGTTTCTACCGTATTGGAGAAGTAAAATAACTGGAACAATCCCACCAATAAAAGTATGGCAGCCGCGACACCTGCGGAATACCAAAGCAAAAAGACATTAGACTTTTTTTCCTCTTTTTGAGCCTTTATTTTTTGTTGAATTGCACTGAAATTTTGCTCCATATTCGGAGCATTGACGGTGAAATCGTTCAAGGCCTCTTTCAGTTTTTGATAAGCTTTAAATTCTTTTTCCCCAACCAATAATTTCAGTTGTTCATCTGAAATTTTTTGGGCTAACCAATCGGACAAATACGCTTCGTTCTCATTTTTCATACTACAAATTTTAAACATTTTTCACCACTTTTCGCAACGACAGCAAGGCCAAGTGCATCCTTTTTTCTACTGCTTTTACAGACAAATCTAATGCTGTTGCGATATCGGCATAAGATTGATTATCAAACCTATTCATCAAAAAAACAATTCGCTGTTTTTCGGGCAAATCATGAATCGCTTTTTCCAATCGCTTTTTTAACTCGTTTTCTTCCATCAAAAACTCTGGAGATTCCGAATATGTTGTTTTCAACTTGGATTGTATTTCAAAATTAGCTACAACTTTATTGTGCTTAATTTGATTCAATGAAAGCCTGATGGCCGTGGTATACAAAAAGCTTCTGGCTTGTTCGGGTTTCAAAATCCCGCAATTTTCCCAAAGTTTTACAAATGCATTTTGCGCCACATCTTCGGCGCGTTCAACATCTCTGAATTTATAAATTAAAAAGTTTCGCAGCAATTTAAAGTTGGTCTCAAAAACCAATTTAAAAATAGGTTCCGAACATAAGCATGCATTATTTTGCTGGTCAGTTTGATTCATTATCATAAAATTAGTTACCACATGTTTACTTAAAACATGTGGTAACAAGAATTAAATTTAATCCAATTTTTAACCCTATCATTAATTACAATGCAAATCAATTTGTGTCTGAAATGCCGCTTGATTAGCAAAAGTAAAGACCTGATTTCCAAAAGTAACTGTTATCGGATAACTAAACGCCGGCATAGAATTCTGTACCGGGAACCAATATTGCAGACATTCCCCATCATTATTAACCGTCACCAAAGCTCCCTGATTTTGTATCTGAACCGGATAAGAAATAGTAAAACAATTGCCTAATAACTGACCAAATGTTTGTGTAGCTGTACTACAATTCACAAAATCAGCTTGTGAAAACCCATCGCAAATTGCTCTGCAAGCATTGTCATACTGTACTATTCCCGTAGCCGTTTGTACACATACCGGCAAGAAATCTGTTGGACAATTACACGGATTATTACTGTTACAATCTACAAAGTCATTAGCGGTATAACCGGCACATTCAGCCAAACAAGCGTTGTCAAACTGCACTATTCCATTGGCCGTTTGTACACAAACAGGGTTAATATCGGTTGGACAGTTACACGCATTTCCGGTACAATCATCAAAATAATCGAACAATTCGTATAAGTCGTTGGCTACTACTGTTTGATTGTTCAATGTCAATGATATTGGGAATACAATATCCAATTGATATGTACCAGCCGCCGGAGAAATCATGCTGTTCAATTGTGTGTCGCTGGTTACAGTTACAGTTTGTCCATTAGGACCAATGACTGAAATAGGATACACAATCTGATAACAATTAGGATTTACCACTAAATCATTTACCGTTTCAAATGTGGTACAAGCATCAATCAAAGCGTAAAATTCAGCTTCATTATTAATTGTAGTTATAGTATTTTCCTCCTGAACTTGGAATGGAAACACAATTCCATCAATATACAAATTATTGGTTTCATCGGTCAAAATTTCAATTAACCCATCATATGTAGCAACGGTTACAGCAGTACCGTTGTTATAGGAAAGAGTAATAGGATAAACAAAATTGAAACAAAAAGCTTGATCTAATGTGGTCTGATTTGTTTTGCCCGGAATATTATTGGCTTTTTTAATTTCATTAAGTGTGGTTCTCAGCGAAATACTCTTAGTAGCTACCACCTCATTTTCAACCGGATTATTATCCGAACAAGAATAGAATGTTGCCACAATAGCGGTTAGTAACAACAGTAAAATTTTAATTTTTTTCATCTTATTTATAATTTAGAGTTTTAAGGTTGGACAACACATAATGCTATCACCCTACTTTTTTTTACAATAAAAATGAAATATACTTATTTTGAAAGACTTTCCGCTATTTTCAATGCACACTTTTCACCGTCAATAGCTGCCGAAATAATACCGCCGGCAAATCCTGCTCCTTCACCGCACGGATACAATCCTTTAATTTGAAGATGTTCTAACGTTTCAATGTCTCTTGGAATTCTTACGGGCGATGAAGTACGGCTTTCGGGCGCATGCAAAATTGCTTCATTGGTCATGTAACCCCGCATTGATTTACCGAATTGCATGAAACCTTCGCGCATGATTTGGGTCAGAAATCCGGGGAATACTTGCCCTAATTCAACAGAAGTTGTTCCCGGTACATAGGATGTTTTCGGGATGGAAGACGAAACTTTATTTTGGGTAAAATCAACCATGCGCTGTGCCGGTACCTTTTGAGTTTGTCCTGCCAAACGCCAAGCCGTTTGTTCGATACTTTTTTGAAATTCCATACCTGCTAAGGCGCCATATTTGGCAAATGGTTTGAAATCTTCTAATTTCAATTCGACCACAATTCCCGAATTGGCTGTCGCCTGATCTCTTTTAGACGGAGACCAACCATTGGTCACCACTTCGCCCGGGCTGGTAGCACAAGGCGCAATTACACCACCGGGACACATACAAAATGAATACATTCCGCGGCCGTTTACTTGTTTCACGATGGAATAAGGTGCCGGCGGTAAATATTCTCCTCTAAAGTCACAACTGTACTGAATTTTATCAATCAATTCCTGAGGATGCTCAGCACGAACTCCCAATGCAAAAGGTTTGGCTTCGATAAAAATCTTTTTTCGGTCTAGTAATTCAAAAATATCGCGAGCGGAATGTCCGGTGGCTAAGATGAGTTTATTGGCCGCAATCGTATCCCCTTTTTGGGTTGTCACCCCTTGTATTTCATTATTCTTTATCACAAAATCGGTAACGCGGGTTTCAAACAAAACCTGTCCTCCGCATTCGATAATTTTTTCTCGGATGTCTTGAATTATTTGTGGTAATTTATTTGTCCCGATGTGCGGATGTGCTTCCACCAAAATATCGGGAGTGGCTCCAAAGGCTACTAATAACTGTAAAATTCTATCAACATCACCGCGTTTTTTCGATCGGGTGTAGAGCTTTCCATCAGAATAGGTTCCTGCTCCGCCTTCGCCAAAGCAGTAATTGGAATCTTCATTGACAATATGATCCCGATTAATCGCTTTCAAATCCCTGCGACGTCCGCGAACATCTTTTCCTCTTTCAAGAACAATTGGTTTTAACCCCAATTCTATCAATTGTAGAGCGGCAAAAAGACCTGCCGGCCCTGCTCCGACAATGATAACTTCCTGTGCATTGGAAACATTGGGATAATCCGGAAGTTCTATTTTTTGTTCGGTATATTTTTCATCAATCAAATAGACCAAAACTTTAAGATTCACCTTTATTGCTTTTTGGCGTGCGTCAATGGATCTTTTCAGAATTACAACTTTTTGAACCAATTTGGTAGAAACCCGAACTAATTGAGCCACATTCTCATAAAGTAAACTTTCGTTTGATGCTATTTCCGGGGAGACTTGTATGAGTAATTCGCGTGGCATTTGTATTGAATTTTGGCAAAAATAGTGATTTGAAAATTGTTATTGTAATTTTGCATCGCATCAACATCGTTATCATGTCTAGACAAATAAAATTAATCTGGGACTTTCGTGGTCCGGCGGCAGCAAAAACAGCAGAACATCACGAAATTCATCTAAAAGAATATATAGAAATTGAAAAACTGCCTGTAAACATTACCGGTTTTGAGATTAAAAATGACATGTATGCCATTGCTTTTATGGTGGTAACTGATGAGTACATGATTCAAGTCAGAGATGTTTTGAAACCACATCGAGGCGAACTTTACACTCCTTAAAAAAAGAAAAGCGATTACTTCTTTTTTTACCTTCAGTTGTGCAACAATGCTTATTTTACTGGGGAAAACCAGTCAAATAAGCTTCGTAAATTCTGCCATTTTGAAAGTGTGCTTTATAAAAAAAGACATACAAATAATTAGCTTTGAGTAATTATTAATCAAAATCTTTATCCAATGCTAATAAATTACATTTTTAAGAACATTCCGGGTTTTCACAATTGCCGAACCAAAGTTGGTTTAAAAGGAATACTGTCTCTAATGGTGCTTTTTATCTTTACGGATATACAATCACAAACTACATATACGTCAGTTCAATCAGGAAATTACACCGATCCATTAACTTGGGGAACTGAAACAGCTCCAACTCCTGACGATAATGTAATCATCAGTACAGGAACTACAGTATCCCTTTCAGATTGGTTGACAGTTCAAAACGTAACAATAAACGGCACTTTGGAAAGCACAGCAGCCTCTTGGGAATTCATTGTAAATGGAAATTTAACGGTGAATTCGGGTGGTTTATTTAAAGGGTATTACTTTTTTGATGCCGGTTCATTTGGTTATAATAAAGGAATACAACTTAGCATTGCAGGCAATATTATTAACAACGGGAGAATCGATTTGTCCGAAGGTTCCAGTTATAATCCGGAAGGCGTTCTGAATCTAAACGGAACTACTTTACAAACCGTAAGTGGTTTGGGAACTTTCGGCGGAACCTCTTATAACACTTCCTCTTCAAACAATGGTGCAGTAATTAATCAGCTGGTCGTAAACAACACCAGCCCGACAACGCCTAATGTTATTTGGGGATTCAACAATATTAAAATCAAAAGTGTTTTAACACTGACGAATGCCAGAGTCGACTTGGGCAGTAATAAAATGTCTGTTGGAAATTATGGTAGTGCCGCTCTTGTTTGCCCTGCCGGTAATGGTTTTTTGAGCGGTACTATCGGGCGATGGTATGACGCATATGATAATTACGACCCTATTGCTTCTGGCGCTGATTATTATAATATTAAGGCATTATTTCCTTTTATCAGTGCCAACGGGAAAAGCCGTGCGGCTTTTATCACGAGGCCAAACGACTCTACTTTTTCAGCAATATCAGGACAACTCTCTGTAAGTTATTATGATGCGTCCACTGTATCTCCCGGCTTTACAATAGCAGACGGTGCCTATACCGTTACAGATATTTATGAAGGCACCTGGGTAGTTGAAAAAGATGCGACTTATTCATTCCCCGTTGGAAACCATACTTTAGCTTTTTCTTTGGAGGATGCTTATTTAATTAAAAATGGTAACTCCCGAATTATCAAAGCTGACGGAACCACAATCGGAGTTCATCAAACAGGAACCACTACCCCTTTTGCAGAAAGAACAGATCTTTCTGATACTGATTTAGACAATATTTTTCAGGTGGGTTACAATGCCGCTTTAGACACTCCGGTAACTTCACTCCAATCAGGAAACTGGAATGATGCTGCTGTTTGGAGCAGTAATTCAGTGCCTACCTGTACAGACACTGTAACCATACTTTCCGGTCATACCATAACAGTTGATACTAACAGCAATGCTGCGGGCATTAATATTTCTGTCGGTGGTGCCTTGATTAGTAATGCTTCCAGTTTAACTGTAGGTTGTACCAATAATAATGCTACTTTTTCAAACAGAGGAACGTATGCTATTAACGGAGGTTCACTTATTGTTAATGGAAACGTATTCCATGCAAATGGCAGTTCGTTCAACCAAACCGGAGGTGATATAATAGTTGACGGAAATCATAATGGAGCTACCGCTACCAGCAGTGACCAAACACTTTTCAAAATAGGGAACTCAACATTGAATCTGACAGGAGGAAAAATAACAATTATTGATCCACCTGTGGTGAATACTACATTAGTAACAACTCACGAAGCAACAAGTGTTATTCCTTGCACCGGATTTTTTTGTTGGTATACTTCAAGTGTGCAACTGGATTCTGTTGATGGATTGGCTGTTGGACAAATTGTGGTTGGCACAGGAATTCCTGCCGGTACAACTATTGCTAATATCAATTTTGACGGAACCATTAATACTAATCCCAGTTTACCCGAAACAGGACTTAATTTGCCATTGAGTTTATCATTTTATAACACCGGTAATACCGTTTCGGCGTTTGTTTATGATTCTAATACAAATTATGCCGCCGGTTTAGGACATACTTTACAAATTGGAGATGGGATTTCTACTGAGAAGAGTACCGTAACCACAAATGGTTTCAATTGTAATTTCAGAACTGCTGACGGTGCTTTGTCTTTGGGCAATTTAACTGTTAACGCTCTAGATCCGACCAACCGATTCATGAATTTAGACAATAACAACAGTAATTTCAGCACTGTTGTAATGAATGTTCAAAACGATTTTAAAATTTTGCAGGGGAAAGTAAAAGGTAACGGCGTGGATACCTACTACGGAGGAAATGTTCTGAACAACGGAGAATTAAACGTTTACAACAGCACCTACTTAGGTAATTATATCAACGGTTCTTATGTAGAAACCACAAATCCTCAAACAATTTCAGGTAACGGAACATTTAATGCGCAAAGCGATGTAATTCTCAACAATTCCTTCAATACCGGATCTGTAAACCAACTGAAAGTAAACAACACCAGTACTTCCGGAGTCACTTTTACCATTCCTTTTAATGTAGTTAGCGGTCTTAACATGACGGCCGGTATTATTCATATGGGAACAAACATTTTGAAAATCGGAACTCCGGCTATGGCTTATACGGCTTTTATAGATGGTAATTTCGGGAGCACTTGTTATGTAGACGGGCCGATGTCTAAAGATATCGGAAGTGGCCAAAATGCAATTGACCTAACCAATGGTTCCGGTTTTGATTCTGCTTTCTTTTTCCCTGTGGGTAAAGAATCTTATGCGCCTATATGGGTGGGGGTTACGACTCCTTCCGGAGGATTTAACAGTCCGGGGACCAATTTGAAAGTAGAAGCATTCGGAACCAATTCAGGAACACCTTCCGCTAACATTGCCCATTTGAGTCAAAATCGCTGGGAAGTGTATAAAACAGATGGTACTGTTATAAACTTCAACATAAAAGTAAGTGATTCTGAAGCCGGAGAAAACAGTATTATTGTTCAGGCACCTGCTGCTGCGGGTGTGTATGATAATGACTTTGGAATTACTTCAACTTTTACAGCAGGAACACCAAACACCTTAGCATCCACAAGTGCTCCATTAGATTTTACTGCATTTAAAGGCTTTTTTTCTACCGCGAGACAAGCAGAATGTTCTATTGTTAACCCGGGGAATACAATAGCTACAAGAACCAATGTATGTAACGGACAATCAAGTACTTTGAGTTTGCAAAATGTAGTTATTGGAGAAGGAATAAGCTATCAATGGCAAAGTTCTGCCTCTGGGTTAAGTTATGATGATATTGATGGTGCCACAGCTACAAGTTGTGTGGTTACTCCTTTGGAAAACACGTATTATCGTTGTAATGTAAGTTGTTCATTCAGTTCTGCAACAGTAGCGTCAACTCCTGTTTCAATCACTTTAAACAATTCTATTGATTCTACTATACCAGCAACTATTTGTTTATTAAATACCGACACGGCTACGTTATCAGCCGCCTCAACAGCAACTGTTAAATGGTATGATGCTCCAAGCGGCGGTACAACTTTAGCTACCGGAAATACATTTATTACCCCTTCAATTTCAACGACTACAACCTATTATGTCGGCACGGAAACTACCAGCAATACTACAGCGGGCATGTCATATTCAGGAGACGGTTATCCATCCGGTGGCACCAATAAAGGTTTGTCCTTTAATCTCAATAATTCCATTATTTTAAATTCGGTTAAAGTATACCCTAATCAAAGTCCGGGCGGATCTGGTGTAGCACCTATTACGATAAGAATATTTCAAAACGGCATACCAGTTCCCGGTACTGCTGCGGTAACTTTTACACCAAACTCTTTTTCAGATTATTCGCCAAGTACTACAGCACAAACAGTTATTCTTAATTATGAATTAGCTGCAGGAGAGAATTACTCCCTTCAGGTTACCGACGGTACATCATATGACAATGCTCTGGCTTATAATAGTTTCTTCCCGAGCCCATTTCCTATGGAAAATGGTCCCGTTATGATAATCGGTGGCATTGATAATGATTATACAGATATTTACAGTTACAACTATTTCTACGATTGGGATATTACCGAAGTTTGTTCCTCAGCCAGAGTAGCCGTTACAGCAACTGTATTAACCGAAAACTGTGACCTGCATACACCAACGCTTTCTGAGTCTTTAAGTAATGTAATGGCTTACCCCAATCCGTATGAGAAAACATTTCAAATAAACTTATTGTCATATAACAATTCTGATATACATATTCAGGTGTATGATATGTTAGGAAGATTAATTGAACAAAGAGAAATCAGTTTGGAAGAACTTACTAAAACACAACTTGGTTTGGGTTATCCGACTGGCGTTTACAATGTGATCGTAAGACAAGAAAATGAAGTAAAAACACTTCGCATAATTAAGCAATAATACTACTATTCATTACTAAAAAAAATCGGCTGCCTTCATAAAAGCAGCCGATTTTTATTTGGAAACCTCTTAGTTTAGTTTGCCACCTCACTAATAAACTTTATTCGCATTAAACGAAGTTCTTCAATGTCGTAATCTCCATCGAACTCTTTAAGTGCTTCTTCAATTTTATCCGTTTCAGAGTCCATGAAATAATCATGGATTTCTTCCTGTTGTTCTTCGTCTAAGATTTCGTTTATCCAATAATCTATATTGAGCTTGGTACCGGAATAAACTATTTGTTCCATTTCCTTAAGTAAATTATCCATTGTAAAGCCCTTGGCTTTGGCTATATCTTCAAGAGACAACTTCCGATCAATGTTTTGAATGATGTACAATTTATTCGAAGAATTGGCTCCGGTAGACTTCACTACCAAATCATCCGGACGAATGATATCATTGTCTTCCACATATCTGGCAATCAAATCAACAAATTCTTTTCCGTATTTCTTGGCTTTGCCTTCTCCTACTCCATGAACATTACTCAATTCATCAATAGTAATCGGATATTTCAAGGCCATATCTTCTAAGGAAGGATCCTGAAACACCACAAATGGTGGTACACCTAATTTCTTTGCCACTTTTTTACGTAAATCACGCAACATCGTCATCAAAGCCTCATCAGCAGTGCCCGAGGATTTGGCAGCTGTTACCAGAGCTTCCTCTTCACTTTCACTGTATTCATGGTCTTCAGACATCATAAAAGAAGTCGGATTTTTGATAAACTCATGACCGCGTTCCGAGACTTTTAAAATCCCATATGTTTCAATGTCTTTATGGAGCAAACCATCAACCAATACTTGTCGAATCAATGCCATCCAATACCGCTCATCAAAAGAAGCACCACAACCAAAAAATGTTTGTGTATCAGTTCGATGCGCTTTGATGGTGGCATTTACTCTGCCTATTAAAGTAAATACTATTTCTTTGGATTTGTACAAATGCTTGGTATCGCGAACCACTTCTAACAACATTTTTACCTGATCTTTGGCTTCGACTTTGGTTTTCGGATTGCGAACATTGTCGTCCATATCAGCACCTTCACCGGTTTCACTGTCAAACTCCTCACCGAAATAATGCAATAAAAATTTACGTCTTGACATGGATGTTTCAGCATAAGCCACTACTTCCTGAAGTAAAGCAAAACCAATTTCCTGCTCAGCCACCGGTTTTCCCGACATGAATTTCTCTAATTTTTCAACATCTTTATAGGAGTAATAAGCCAAACAATGTCCTTCTCCTCCATCCCGACCTGCACGACCGGTTTCCTGATAGTAACTTTCAAGTGATTTCGGAATATCATGGTGGATCACAAAACGAACATCCGGCTTGTCAATTCCCATTCCGAATGCAATCGTAGCCACCACCACCTCAACATCTTCCATCAAAAACATATCCTGATGCTTGGCACGTGTTTTAGCATCTAATCCCGCATGATAAGGCACAGCACTGATACCATTTACCTGCAACACTTCGGCAATTTCCTCTACTTTTTTTCTGCTCAAGCAGTAGATGATCCCTGATTTTCCTTTATGTTGTTTGATAAAGCGAATAATATCCGCTTCTATATTTTTGGTTTTGGTACGTACTTCATAAAATAAATTCGGACGGTTGAACGAAGCTTTGAAAGTCGTCGCATCAGACATGTCCAAATTCTTCAAAATATCTTCCTGCACTTTTGGCGTAGCCGTAGCCGTTAAACCAATCACGGGCACATCTCCCAATTGTTTGATAATGCTTCTGAGATTTCGATATTCCGGACGGAAATCATGACCCCATTCTGATATACAATGCGCCTCATCAATGGCAACAAAAGATATAGGCACACTTTGCAGAAACTCTACATATTCTTCTTTAGTCAGTGACTCAGGTGCTACATACAATAATTTGGTAATTCCGGATGTGATGTCTTTTTTAACCTGATTGATTTCGGTTTTGGTTAGTGAGGAGTTTAATACGTGGGCAATCCCATTTTCAGAAGACAAACTCCGAATGGCATCAACCTGATTTTTCATTAAAGCAATAAGTGGAGAAACAACTATGGCTGTTCCGTTTTGTATTAGAGCAGGCAACTGGTAACAAAGTGATTTCCCACCGCCAGTCGGCATAATAACAAAAGTATTATGATGGGTAATAATACTTTTTATGACTTGTTCTTGTAATCCTTTAAATTGGTTGAAACCAAAATACTTTTTTAATGCTGCGTGTATGTCAATTTCGTTTGAATTCATTCTTGGGTAATGTGGTATTTTTACATAAATTTGCAAACATAAAGATACGACTTTCTTTTACACACACAAATTTTATATTATTACAATTTTGATAAATAAAGACACCATTTTGGCTTCGGCCAAAAGCACCATTTTAGCTGAAAGTGAATCCATTGCGAAACTTGTAGATTTTTTAGACCACAACTTTGCAGAAGCGGTTGAATTCATCTACAAGGCTAGTGGTCGCCTAGTGGTCACAGGGATTGGTAAAAGCGCCATCATTGCTCAAAAAATTGTAGCGACCTTAAATTCAACAGGAACACCCTCTCTTTTCCTACACGCGTCTGAAGCCATTCACGGCGATTTAGGGATGGTACAGCCCGGCGATGTGGTCATTTGCATTTCGAAAAGCGGTAACAGTCCTGAAATTAAGGTTTTAGTCCCATTATTAAAACGTTTCGGAAACAAGTTGATTGCCATTACCGGCAACACTACTTCCTTTTTAGGAAAAGAAGCTGATGTCACCATAAACACTTATGTAGAAAAAGAAGCTTGCCCCAATAACCTGGCACCCACCAACAGTACCACAGCACAATTGGTTATTGGTGATGCAATTGCTGTTTGTTTGATGGAAATGAGAAATTTCACAGCAGAAGATTTTGCCAAATACCACCCAGGCGGAGCGTTGGGAAAAAAACTATTGCTGCGCGTTGGAGATATGCTTGACGGAACCCACAAACCTGTCGTTACTCCCGATTCAAACATCAAAACAGTGATTGTTGAGATTTCTGAAAAACGTTTGGGCGTAACCGCTGTGGTTGAAAACGACAAAATTATCGGGATTATTACCGATGGTGACATTCGAAGAATGCTGAATAAAACCGATTCCATTTCTGGTTTGACGGCTGCTGACATCATGACTAAAAATCCTAAAACCATAAAATCTACTGATTTGGTCAGCGATGCACTCAACCTGTTGGAAGATTTTTCGATTACGCAATTGGTTGTTGCAGACAATGGAGATTATAAAGGTGTTTTACATTTGCATGACATTTTAAAAGAAGGTATCGTATAATGGCAAAAAAAACAAAAAAGCCTACGGGCGAAATGTCGTTCCTTGATCATTTAGAAGAATTAAGATGGGTCTTAGTAAGAAGCTCTGCCGCTGTGGTCATCATGGCAACTATTACCTATTTCTTTGCCGATTATATTTTTGACACGCTGATTTTCGGACCAACCGATCCTAGTTTTATCACCTATCGTTTCTTTTGTGAAGCCTCTCACTATTTAGGTTTTGCCGATAGTATTTGTATTACCGAACTGCCGTTCATCATTCAAAATACAGAAATGGAAGGACAGGTAAACATATTTGTATGGACCTGTATCACTGCCGGGTTCATTTTGGCATTCCCTTATATTCTTTGGCAGTTTTGGCAATTTATCAGTCCCGCTCTGTATGAAAAAGAACGAAAAAATGCTAAAGTATTTATTACCGTAGCCTCATTGCTTTTCTTCTTAGGGGTATTGTTCGGCTATTTTGTAATTGTACCGATGTCAGTCAACTTCTTGGCCACATTCTCCATCAGTAGTGTCGTAAAAAATCAGTTCAATATTGATTCTTATATAGGTATGGTAAAAACCGCCGTAATTGCCAGTGGACTTTATTTTGAATTGCCTATCATCTTGTATTTCCTCACCAAATTGGGATTGGTAACCCCAACCTTCCTTAGAACCTATAGAAAATACGCCATCGTTATCGTATTAGTGATTGCCGCTATTGTAACGCCGCCCGATGTGGTAAGCCAAATTACCGTAGCCATCCCCATGTTATTAATTTACGAAGTGAGTATCTGGATATCCGCTATCGTTGTCCGAAATAAAAAACGAAATGAGCAAGCTGGTTGAAGAATTTAACGAATATCGTTCCAAGATGAACGAAAAGTTATTGGCTGACAATAACAAAATTGTAAAACGCATTTTTAATTTGGATACCAATGCGTACTCCGAAGGAGCTTTGGATGTCAAAACCAAAGAGTTATTGGGTTTGGTTGCTTCCACTGTTTTACGTTGTGACGACTGCGTCAAATATCATTTGGAAACCTGTTACAAAGAAGGCATTACCAAAGAAGAAATGATGGAAGCCATGGGTATAGCCACTTTGGTAGGTGGCACTATCGTAATTCCGCATTTGAGAAGAGCTTATGAATTTTGGGAAGCCTTAGAAGAAAATAAATAATTGTTAAATGGTGAATTTGATGATTGGTTTATTCGTTAATTTGTTGAATAACCAAATAGTCGAACAACCGAATAACCAACAGAATGAAATTAAGAGCTGAAAATTTAGTCAAAACCTATAAAGGGCGAAGTGTCGTAAAAGGCATATCCGTGGAAGTAAACCAAGGAGAAATCGTGGGGCTTTTAGGACCGAATGGTGCCGGAAAGACAACTTCCTTTTACATGATTGTAGGCTTGGTAAAACCCAATGCAGGGAAGATTTACCTCGATGATACTGACATCACCGAATTTCCCATGTATAAGCGTGCGCAACACGGAATAGGATATTTGGCACAGGAAGCTTCTGTTTTCCGAAAACTGAGCATCGAAGACAACATCTTAAGTGTTTTACAGTTGACTAAATTATCCAAAGCAGAACAGATTGCCAAAATGGAAAGTCTGATTGCAGAATTCAGCTTGGAACACATCCGAACCAATCGCGGTGATTTACTCTCGGGTGGAGAACGCCGTAGAACTGAGATTGCTCGTGCTTTAGCTACTGACCCAAAATTCATTTTATTGGATGAACCCTTTGCCGGAGTTGACCCGGTGGCAGTTGAAGATATCCAACGAATAGTAGCGCAATTAAAAAATAAAAACATCGGCATCCTTATCACCGATCACAACGTTCAGGAAACATTAGCCATTACTGATAAAACCTACTTAATGTTTGAAGGTGGCATTCTGAAAGCCGGAATTCCTGAGGAATTGGCCGAAGACGCCATGGTACGAAAAGTGTATCTCGGACAAAACTTTGAACTTCGTAAAAAGAAACTGGAATTTTAAACGCATGGAAAATCCAAGCAAAGAAACCCTACAGCGTTGGCATGATGATGACTCAAACTGGAAACTTCGCGGACTTTTTTATTATAACAAAAAAGACCAAAGAGTTTTTATAGAAAAAAGAAATCCGGACTTTGGCGTAACCCTTAATTTTGCAAATCCGAAAGCCTATTTATCTTTACTTTTGGCTACCTTATTTTTCGGATTTGTAATTTACATGATTACAAAGAATCAATAAAAAGTCTCTGCTCTAGGAAACTTTTTTGCTCAGTACATTATTGATTACTGACAATAAAACATAGAGTAAAATAATCAGCGGAACCGCCAAAAATTGCAGCGTTACAATTAAAACTACCGAAAGCCCTAAAAAGAAAAGTTGCAATTTGTATTTGTCAAAACTGAAATTTTTTATTTTCAATGAAAACAGCGGAATTTCAGCGTTCATCACATAAGCACTTAGAAGCGTTAATCCCAACAGTACCCATTGGTTTAACAACATATCGGCAATAAAGGTATCCTGACCATATACAATAACCAAGGGTAAACTGGTCACAAACAACGCATTAGCCGGAGTTGGCAATCCTATAAAAGAATCCGATTGGCGTGTGTCGATATTGAATTTCGCCAAACGATAACAAGCTCCAAGCGTGATTACAAATCCCAAATAGGGAAGATATCCTTCAATGGGCGCATGTTCATAATGACCCGACAATAAATACACCATCACATATCCGGGTACTACACCACTGGTTACTATATCGGCCAATGAATCGAGTTGTACGCCTAATGGCCCAGCAACACCAAACTTTCGGGCAAAAAAGCCATCAAAAAAATCAAAGAAAATCCCCAGACAAACAAAGTAAAAAGCCAAATCAAATCTAAAATCAGCTACCATCACCACAGCTACACAGCCACAAAACAAATTAAGCATTGTAAACAAATTGGGAATCTGCGCTTTTATTTTCATTAGACTTGGTTTTTATGTAAGTTTTGCAAATTTAATACAATAAGTTGCAGACTTCTGCGTTTTATATTCAAGATTTTTAATTGATATTTGTAAAAAGAAAAATTGCCTTGAAAAATACAATTGCTATTCTCCTGCTTTTCACCGGACTATACACTCATGCTCAGACCGTTAGAAAATACTCCAACGAATTCATGAATATTGGAGTGGATGCCGCAGCCTTAGGAATGTCAAATGCCGTTACCGCATTTACAGGCGATGTAAATTCGGGCTATTGGAACCCGGCAGGCTTACTCCAAATTGAAGACAGTGAGGCCGCTTTGATGCACGCCAGTTATTTTGCCAATATTGCTCAATATGATTATGCCGGTTACGCCAAAAAGATAGATGATCGCAGTGCTTGGGGTTTTTCCATTATTCGATTTGGAGTAGATGACATCTTAAACACCACTCAATTAATTGACTCACAAGGAAATATTGATTACAATCGCATCAGCCTCTTCTCTACCGCCGATTATGGCTTGACTTTTTCCTATGCCCGACGTCCGACACTAATAGAAGGTTTACGTTATGGGGTAAATGCCAAAGTGATTCGACGTGTGATTGGTAAATTTGCCAATTCCTGGGGCTTTGGTTTTGATTTTGGTTTGCAATATGAAAAAGACGATTGGCATTACGGTTTAATGTTGCGTGATATTACCACTACTTACAACGTGTGGGCTATTGATGAAGACAAGTACAACGAAATTAAAGATGCCGTAGCCGGTCAAAACCAAGAACCGCCTGAAAGCACCGAGATTACAATGCCAAAAGCACAGTTGGGTATTGCTAAAAAATTCGAATTTCATTATGACTATACGTTATTGGCGGCTGTCAATTTGAATATGCAGTTTACCAGAACCAATGATGTGATTGCTTCAGATGCCGTAAGTATCGACCCGGCCTTGGGACTCGAATTCGGGTATACCGATTTGGTATTTCTCAGAGCGGGCGTGGGAAATTTTCAGAATGTAGAACAAATTGACGGTAGCAAAAAAGTAAATTTCCAACCCAACATCGGTTTGGGATTCAAGTATAAAGGCATACAGGTAGATTATGCTTTAACCGACTTAGGCGATCAAAGTGCCGCGCTCTATTCCAATATCTTTTCAGTAAAAGTCGACTTGAGTATTTTTAGATAAATCAAATAGAACTTTATGTTTAAAAACAAAATCTTTTTACTGTTTCTATGGGTATTGCTCTTGAGTAACAGTTTGATTTTCGGACAAATGTCCTTAGGCAAAAACGCTGAAGTAAGTATCCTTACCTGTGGCGAAGGGAATGAACTCTATTCGCTTTTTGGCCACACCGCCATTCGGATTAAAGATGATATCAATGCCCTGGATGTTGTTTATAATTATGGTACATTCGATTTCAGTACAGAAAACTTTTATCTAAAATTCGTCAAGGGGGACTTGCGTTATTTTGTTACGGCCACTACCTACAATGATTTTTTCAATGAATATGTATTGGAAAACCGTTCTATTTATGAGCAAAAAATCAACCTGACCGATTTGCAAAAACAGCAGCTTTTTGAAAGACTTAACCACAGTTTAGAATCCGAGGAAAAGTATTATACCTATAAATTTATCGACCGTAACTGTACCAATATGGTGGTTGATAAAGTCAATCAAACATTGGGACAAAACTGTATTGTAAAAACAACCGAAAAGGATTTAAGTTACCGACAAATTCTGTATCCCTATCTCAGAAATCATTTTATAGAGAACTTGGGTATCATGATTATTTTTGGTAAAAAAGTGGATGATAATGGGGAAAAATTGTTCCTCCCCAATCAATTCATGGAGAGTCTGAAAACAACTAAACTCTATGGAAAACCCGTGTCCGAAGCGCCAAAACTAATTTTAAAAGCAGAAGCTCAAAGTCAAACCACTTCGCTTTGGAACAATTTTTATGCATTCACACTCGTATTCCTTCTGATAGTCTTAACTCGTAAAACCTGGATTTATCTTACCTTATTTGCCATTTTCGGACTGTTGGGTACATTCTTATCTTTAGTGGGGTGGTATTCTTATCATGCCGAAGTAGCTTGGAACTACAATACACTACTTTTCAACCCATTGTTGTTGGCGTTAATATACTGTTATTGGCAACAAAACTTTGTTTGGGTGAAGCGATTCACTCAAATCGGTATAGTAATGTTGATGGCATTGGTGGTAATTTTACTTGACAAACCCAATTTAGTCATGTTTCTACCCATGATTTTGAGCATGTTACTGATGTTGTTTTACTTCCTCAGAAAAAGTAACAGAGCCTTACTGCCCACGGTAAAATAAGACGGTACTAAAGGTTTTAAAAATGATATTAAAATCGAGGAAAAGATTTCGGTGTTTGATATAATACAAATCGTATTGCAGTTTGATTAGGCTGTCTTCAATAGTCGCTCCGTAGGAGTAATTGACCTGCGCCCAACCTGTCAGCCCTGGTTTGATAACATGACGGGTTTCATAAAACGGCATAACTTCAGCAATTTCATTAACAAAAACCGGACGTTCCGGACGAGGCCCGATAACGGCCATATCACCTTTCAATATATTGTAAAATTGGGGAAACTCATCAATTCTTGATTTTCGGAGGATTTTGCCAAAAGGAGTCACCCTGGAATCATTTGTAGTGGCAAAAACCGCACCTGCCTTTTCGGCATTTTTAATCATTGTTCGAAATTTGACAATATTAAAAACCTTTCCGTTCTTCCCAACTCTTTCCTGTGTGTAAAATAACTTCCCTTTATTTCCCATCAGGTTTCCAGCAAACACCAATGGAACCAAAACAAGTCCGATAGCCAACCCAACCAGCGAAAGGATTACTTCTAAAAAGCGTACAACAATGAGATACAAATGATTTTGATTGCTTCGGCTAAAAGGAAAATAACGGTAAAAGTCGCGGGAAACATACTGTACTGGAATGCGCTGGGTAATATTCTCGTACACTTGGGTATATTCTCTGATAATGAAACCACTTTCGAGTAAATGAATCAACTGATTGTATAAATTCACAGTAATTCCATCTGTTTTTTGAGAAGCGATTACTACTTCTGAAATCGAATTTTCTTTGACAAATTTCTCCAAATCATCTACTGCAATGTTCTTGACTTTTACAAATGAAATTTTGCTTTCATCTGAGCTGTCTGAATTGACATAGCCCAAAACCCGATAATGCGGATCAACACTTTCCAATCCGTTTACCAATTCTTTTACCTGCTCTTTATCGCAAATCAGAATTACTTTTTTCAAAAAACGATTGGAAGCAAAAAAGCGAACATAAATAATCCTCCAGGTAAACAGCGCTACAAAAACAGCCAGAAAGAAAATTAAAATCTGAAGCCTGTTAGGCAGAATAGGTGTAAAAACCGGGGTCAACAAATAGAGTAATACTGTTGTTGATGAAGTGAGAATGATACTTTTAATGACTTGAAACTGATTACTGGCCACCTGCAGATTGTACATTTCAAATACAGAACCAATAAAATTTAGATACAGTCCTAAAACTATTGTCCAGTAAAAATTACTGGTCGAAATAATGAAGTAATTAAACCTGAAAATGATACCGACGAGGTACAGAAAAAACAATACAAAAACCACATCAAAAATCCGCAAAAGAACTTTTCTTTCGGAAATTTCAAAGTGGATATCCTTGTATTTATTCATATCAGGTCAAAAGCAATTATTTGGAACCGCAAGTTAGTAAATAATACGCATCCTGAAATGAAATTGTTGATTTTCATAATTTGCTAAAAGAAGTCATTATTTTAGTGAATCTCTGTCAAAAGTCACTTTTAACAACGATAGAGAATAAACAAAAGCCGGAGCAGCAATCCTCATCGCCGCGTGGTTGATAGTGAGCAACCAAAAAAGTAAAAAACAAAACATGTAAACGTGTTGTTTGTTATCGAGGTATAAAAAAAGTGGTGTGAAAAAGACTATCATCAGCGCCATGATTCCTAATGCGCCATGTTCCGCAATAGTTCTTGATATTTCGTTGTGTGACGTAACGATAGCTCCTGTTTGTTCGTATCGTATCTCCAATCCCTTTGCAACACCAATGCCCAAAATAGGATGGTCCAGAAAAGAATTAATTTCGTTTTCCAAAATCTCTTCCCTTCCGGTAAACTTACTCTCTTTTGCCCTTCCCAAAGCATCCTGATTTGCGTATCGTTTATCAATAAGACCACCGGTTTGCATGGAAGTATAAATCCATACAAAACAAAAAACGATAGACATGAATACAAAAAGTAAGTTGAGTTTATAACGCCCTTTAGCACTTGAATTGGTATATAAGAAAAACAACAAGAGCACAATCATCACAAAACCGGTAATCATTCCTCCTCTGGAGAATGTTACCAACCCACGATAACTGATATTAAAAGCTATAATAACGTTTAAAATAAATATGAGTTTGCTTTTGGATGAAAAAATCAGTCTGGAGAAGAAAATGAACATCCCGATACCTAAAACGGTAGCTACCTGATTAGGCCCGAATCCACCTGAAGTTTCTCCGTTTGACCCGGTTCCTGTTAAAATATCTTTTAGCTCTGGAGTGTATAAAATTAAATAAACAGTTGTTGATATAATTGGCAATCCCAAGGCCAGTAAGATATTATTAACCTGCTGAAAAGAAATCTTTCTGTTGTAGCAATAAATCGAAGCGATACCCAAACAAACCGGTCCTGAAATATTAAACGCTATGGAAGTTCGTAAATCTGATTGTAAATTTAAGGTTTCTGTTGCCACAAAAACACCGGGGATTAGCAGCAGCATGTAAACCCAAAACGGTACTGAATTTTTGGAAAAACCACTGTAAAACATTCCTATGGTTAAAAAAAGCATAACACCATATTTGGAAAACTCATAGAGTATGACCCCTCCGGTCATCCTCAAAAACACCTCACTACCAACGATATAAGCAGAAACCAACAAAACATCATTGTTTCTATTTCTTGTTTTTAACACATAATATACGGACAGCAGCAAGATTAGATAACCATACATACCGGAGATTGAAGGCACAAGATAAACCAACACGCCAATCAAAGCATGAAGTACAACTAACAAAATATAATGATTGTCCTTAATTTCCATTATCGTTTTTTAACCAATTTAAATATTGTGTAATGACCCCTTCCTCCGAATTACTTTTGGCTACTGTTGCATACAAAGCTTCACCCAATTTATTGCTCATCGCTTTGTCTTCTATTAATTTCATCAAAAAATCGGCAAAAATTACTGCATTTCCTGCACTAAC
This sequence comes from Flavobacterium sp. XGLA_31, assembly GCF_051547105.1. Taxonomy (NCBI): domain Bacteria; kingdom Pseudomonadati; phylum Bacteroidota; class Flavobacteriia; order Flavobacteriales; family Flavobacteriaceae; genus Flavobacterium; species Flavobacterium sp. XGLA_31. Next base: position 156,600 of record NZ_JBPTTM010000004.1, read on the forward strand.
TAAAAAACCATTGCTGCCATGCACTATAATCGAAGGGATTTCCCCAACATCTGTTGCTACAACCGGTTTTTTCAATAAACCATATTCAATTAAAGCCACCGGTAATCCTTCGGAATCCGAAGTTAAAATGGCTATTTCACATTGGTTTATGATATGAACCGTATCATTTTTAGAGCCATATACAAAAACTGTAGTCTCTAAATTCTTTTCAGCTATAGCATTTTTCAATTGATCTGAATAGGTATCATTAAAATCTTTGCCCACCAAGTGAAATGTCCATTCCGGAAATTGTTTCTTAATTTTTACAGCGACCTCCAGCAACAAAAAGTGATTTTTCTGCGGGCGTAAATTTGCCAGACACAAAATCCGTTTCCCTTCCAATCCTTGCAAATGGGTTTCCGCTTTTTCGAAGACTTTTACACTGGTAAAATTAGGCAAATAAATTACCTTTTTGCAATTCAGCTTTTGTTTTGACCAGCTTTCAAGCTCCGAATTTACGGCTATGATTCCATGAAAAAACCAAGAGGTCATCTTTAAAGCGATAGTTTGTCTGAGGGTAATTAAAGCCAGAATACCATTGTGATCATGCCAAATCAGTTGTATTTTGGGATACATCAACTTGGTTAGAAACGCAATAAAATAAGAGCTGCTATGTGCTTGCAACACCTCTACCTGATGGGTTTTACAGTATTTCTTCAACCGAAGGGCAGCTCCTAAATCGAATGCTCTTTTTTTGGCCAAATACAAATAGTCTACTTTCTCACTGAGCTGCCCCTTTAAATCACCTTCCAGTCTTGTAGCAATCAAACCCGAGAACTCTATTTTATCCGCCAAGGCATTGGCATAATTTACAGCCATTTTTTCAGCACCTCCAATTTCAAGTGAATCAATTATCTGAACTATTCTCATGACTGCAAAAGCATTTTAATTTCACTCTCGAACAAATCCAAAGTATATTTTCTTGACCAATCCACCCCGTTAACTACTTTTCTTTGATATAAGGCGCCATCTTCTAAAAGCTTTTCAATTTGTTCAACATCTTGGGCTATGTCAAGGGCCAAAAGTAAACCTCTTTCTCCATTATCCAACATAGTAGGCACACAGGAAACTTTTGTAGCTATGGGCAAACATCCCCAAAACATCCCTTCTGCCACTACTTTAGGCCAGCCTTCGCTTAAGGAAGGCAAAACTACAAAATGATTTTCTAAATAGGCTTTGGTTATAGTTCCCTGATCTTGATTTCCTTTTAAGTGAATGAATGACCCGAGATTTTTATCGGCAATATAGTTTTCGAGTATTGTGCGTTCACTCCCCTCTCCAAAAAGAGTCAGCTGTACCTTTCGTCCTTTGGCCAATAATTGCTCCATCAATTGTATAGCATATAACGGCTGTTTCCCATTAGATAAAGTACCAACAAAAACAAAGGATTGGGTTTCTCCTAATGTTTTCGGAATTACGGGCACTTTATCCTTTTCAGAATAACTGGCCGTAAAAAAAGGTTTTATATTTTTAGTGCTGTTTTCCCATTCTCCATAAACCAAAACCTGCATGTTTTTAGTGAGCAACGTATTACTCAAAATCCATTGTTGCAACTTATAACTCAACGGTTGTGATGATTTGTAATCCCAGTTGCCGGCATATTTTGCTGTTTTTTTCTTTTTAGGAAAAAGAATTTGAATCAAACTCCCCAGTAACCCCATATTTCCGGGACACCGCAAATGAATATGATCGGCATCTTTCATGGCCTTGTAAATCTTCCATGAAATTCCAGGCAAGGCAAAAATGGCTTTAATTTTGGAAGAAATGCCCAGTAAATTAAATTCGGGAACCGGCCTGAAATCTATTCTCCCGTGCTGGTATTCTAATTCAATGGCGGTTTTTTTCTTGTCTTCCAAAGGAGCTACAATAATTACCTCATCAACATATTTTGCCCAAATATTCATCTCCCTAACATAAGGAGCGTAGGCAAAAAAGCGGTTCTGTTCCTGACAATGTGAAACATGGGTAATGATTGTAAATTTCATGGTTACAAATCAATTGGAGTTGTTAACTACGTTGAGTAGTCTTTCTATATAATGGAACGGATGAATATAAGCCTTGCTCCATTTCAAATTGGCATCCGCCATTTCTAAATATTTTTTGTCTTTGAGTAAGGTTTCTATTTTATCCGGCAACTCTTCGTACGCAGACCGACTTGAAAGTTTTAAATAGTTGGTTCCTTCATAAAAATCATCCACGCACACATTCAATGGAGTTGTAATTAAAGCTTTACCATAAAACAAATATTCCCCGATTTTCCATCCCGGGGTATCTTTTAGTCCGTCATCGGCTATACCAATGTCATAATTCTGCAGTTTTTGGAAATAGCTTTTTTTCTTAGTATCTTTAAAATCTAAGACGATATCAGGCGCAAGGCTCAATGACAATTCATCCGGAAATAGCCCTACAGAAGCATTTTCAAAATTCTTTTTAATGATTCGACACGCATTGATTCTGAAATCGTTCTGAAGTCTTCTGCGCTCTTTTTCTTCTGCATCACCGTGTCGGTCTGGATTCCATAATCTTGTATAAAAAATAATTTTCCCTCCGTTATCTTTAACTTCAGCCGGATATTTCCTCACATCCATGGCATTGTGTGAGTTATTGGTAAACCAATCAAAAGCATCCAAGGCCCTAATCACTTCAATCCTACTCGACTTATCCATGATAAGGTTATAGCTCAGCTTGGTTAACAACTGAAACGATTTATAAGCTAACGGTACATTAAAATTCAATGGAAGAACACGGTCGGTTTTATCCTTTGGCAACAAGGATCTTTTAAAATAAAAATCATAGTCGGCCGGATTGTTTATCAGGATAGAATCGTCTGAATAATCAAAAAAAAGCTTTTTATTTTGATAGTGAAGTATAGCTCCATTGTAGTGAACTGTACTATTGAGTACGATATCGCATTTTATTTTTTGCTTCATACAATAGTAGAAGAAAGCATAAATTAATTGACTATTGCTATGATGCCAAAGGGGAATTTCTAATTTCATACGTGCTTAATTGCTACTCTATTCTGGGTTTGTTTACAGACAGACTCAACCATCCTATCAATCTCCCCATTGATTCTGTAAAGGCTTCTTTTCTCTTGTTTGTGGTAAAGATATTGCTAAATCTTATCAAAGTCAACACTAATGTGATTGCATTCCATTTGAGCCTGGCTTTGAATGAAGGGTTTGGGTATTTCAAGCGCCAAACGTACCAGCCGTTTCTAACCACCATCAATCCGTATTTATATTTATTGGGTCTCCCTGCCTGATCGTGAAAATGCGATAATTTTGCTTTGGTAGTAATTACATTTTTTCCGAATTGAAGGGCCTTGATGCTAAAATCGGCATCTTCGTATAAACCATAACCTTCAAAATATTGCGAGAAATTGATGCTGTTGAAAATATGTTTTCTGAATGAGAATGACATGCCAATCAGCAAATCTACTTCATGCGTTCTTCCGTCTAACGGAAACCCACAAGTCCGACCATGTGAGTATTCCGGCATTAAACCGGGGCCTAAATTCGACTGCAAACCCAAACGGTTTCTCAATACATTTCGGGAACCTTCCGGATAAACATATTCACCCAACTCGTAATAGTTGTGTTTGTTATAAATTTTATTTTTTTCTTTTTTACGCCAATTATTTTCATTGATGGCAACTCCGCCTACTCCAACAATTTCAGCATCACCCGCAAACGCATTCATAATTTCCTCAAAATAGTTGGGTTCCAAAACCGTATCATCATCTAAAAAACACACTATTTCAGACGCTTCTGAAACTTTAGAAACCCCAAAATTCCTTTGTTTGGTTAACCCTCTGTGTTGTGCCTCCACCTTATAATAGCATAGGTTTTGAAATGTATTTTGCTGCAACATGTCTTTTGTAGCCTCATTTGTTGAGCCATCAACAATCAGGATTTCATCCGGATAGCGCGTTTGAGTCTTTACAGATTGCAGTAAATCCAACAACGATTTAGGTCGCATATAGGTGCAGACTACCAAGGTAAAATTCATGATTAAGATTGTTTTAGTTCATTAGCCCAAAAAACACTACGGTTCCATTTTTTTTGAAACATTTTGACATACAAAAACGGATTGCGAAAAAAACTCTTGTCCCAATTTTTGAAAAAAAGTGTAGTCTTATAACTCCGTAATTGTTCTTTAGTATCGTATTTTAATTTGTAAAACATTACTGTTGGCGAGGGTTTGGGCTGTATGTCATCGTTTTGCCATTGCAAAATCGGACGGGTCCTGAAACCGCCCATCGGAGCTTTCAAATGTAAAATTTTAGAAGTGGTAATGTATAAAACATCAAACCCTCTGTGACGGAGCTCCATACCAAAGTCATTGTCCTCACCAAAACCGAATTCATAAGCCATATTAAAGGACAGACCTCGAAAACAATCTGACTTGACAAAGGCATGACCTGCACCAAAAAAAGGTGATTGCTTGGGAGGCTGTGGTATAATTTTTTCAGCTGGCAAATGACACGCTACTAATAGGGCTTCATTTCCGGTATCTTGAAAAGCCTGTAATGCTTTTTCCAGCAAATCGCTTTCAAAAACAATATCGTCATCAGCAAAAAAAGTAAATTCGCTTTCCACCAAGGCCAATCCCATATTTCTGGCATTACACGCTCCGGACTGATGGGTAAACTGATGCTTTATGTTAAAAGGCCATGCTTGGTTTTGTAGAAAATCCAATTCCGAGGTACTGCCTTCAAGAGGATTTTGTTCAATAATGATTACATTTTTAGGAAGTTGGGTTTGATTCGTCAAATGATTGAGTACATCATGTAAATAACCCTTTCTGCCTATGGTTGGAATCAATACATCAATTGTACCGCTGGCAACAATTTTTCTGTTCGACTTTAGCGGAATAGCATTCAGTTTTTCCGGATTTAATTTTCTTTTTCGGTAAAACAACGAAATCAGCAAAGGTATTATAGCAAATTGCTTTTCGTAGAGAAACAAATTGAAGAACAATAAAAATACCCAACGGGTCCGATAATGCTGCTTAGTAAATTTAAACAGTTCCGAGAGACTGGCTTTGGGGGTCGGTCCAACAGTATTTTGCTTTAATAATAATGACGGTTCAGAATAACAAAAAATGCCTAATGGTAAAAGTCTCTTGCCGAGTGAATTCAAAAAATAATCAAAATTTTTTTCCGGATTCAAATCCTGCCGACATACATGAATAACCGAAGCATGAACGGCGCCAACCTGACCACTAATCTGCCAAGTAGCATAACTTACTTTTTTATCAATATTGATATAATGCGTATCTTCAATGTAGCCTAAACGGTTGTCAAAGAAATTACAATCAAAAGGGTGATATGAAATCAACAGTTTTTGATGGTGCAATCGCTGTACAACAAAGGGTATATTCAGATTTTCTCTCTCATTCTCATGGCACCATACCAAAACTTCTTCTTTGAATTCGGTAGCTAAATCCAATAAAACCGATACAGCATTCTTTCGCCTTCTGCCCGGGAGCTCACCTTTTTCCGAAGAAATGACGGCTGTAACTTTTGAATTTGCATGATACAAGATAATCATAGTTCTAGTGTTTACTTGTTGTGATTACTTGTTGGTAAAAGGTCAGACTCTGTTGAGCAACAGTTTCAATAGTAAATTTTTCAGCCACTTTTTCTCCTGCTTTTCTACCGAATTGTTTTCTCAACTCAGGGTTTGCGAACAATGTTACTATTTTATCAGCATAAGCCTTGTGATTTGTTGGATGCTCCAAAAAACCATCAACTTTATCATCAATAATTTCTGTGGCCCAACCTATATTGGAGGCAACTATGGCCTTTTGCATTGCCATAGCTTCAATCCAGGAAACCGGCAAAGCTTCAGCAAAAGTAGGGAAAACACAAACCGTTGCTGCAGCAATATAATTTTTAATTTCGTCATACGCCACACTACCAACATAGTCTACATTTTGTAAAGCTGCAGGATGAAACAAAGGTTGCATCATGTCCCAAACTGAGGCATTCCCGGAAATCACATCGTTACTGTCACGACCTACCAAAAACAACCTAGCCTTGGGATTTTGCTTGTAAACTTCGTTAAAAATGAGGGGTAATTCAAGCGACCCTTTTTTTCGGATTAAGGTGCCAAAATATAAAAGGGTGTTTTCCTGAGTGATAACATCAGGAGAACTGAATTTTTCGAGGTCGATACCATTAGGGATTACGGTAACCTCACGGTGCAACCCAAATAAGGAGTTGGTTAAATCAGCTGTGTAACGACTTACTGAAAGGATGGCGTCGGCTTGCTGTAATGCTCTTTTTTCGTGAAATCGATTGATAAACTTCACGGGACGCTGATCCAAATGGCAGAAATAAGTATCCGAACCGTGCAGTTTTACGACTAAAGGACATTTGGGTTTTATGAAGGATGAGATTCCGGTCCAATCGGGGACTTCAACAATATCTACTTTGTCTTCATCAACCAAAGTATTGAGTAATTTTTGTATTTTTTTTTGTGTCAAAATTCTGGAAAGCCCTTTGAATTTAGGGTTTTTTACCAAATAAAAGCCAATCCCATTTTCTACAAAATAGTCATCTTTATCTTGGCCGTAGACCAAGATAACTACTTCATTTCCGGTTTGTGTCATTCCTTTGGACAAATTCAGGATACTGGTACCAATACCTCCCGAACTTTTCATTTTGGGATGAGGAAACTCAGAAGTCAAAAAGGCTATTTTCATGTTTGGGTTTTGAATGATACAACAACTCTTAAAATCAAAAATAGTGTTTATTTTTTAATTCGCAGTCGGTCAAAATCATTGGCAAAAGCCTGTGTGGCTAACTTCCTTCCGCCCTCATTCAGATGTAGTTCATCATAAAACAAATTGGGCTTTGTAATCAAATCACTGTGATTGATTAAGACAAAATTTGCTTGGTTGTTTTTGATACTTACCGAAAAATTAGGAGCCTGATAAATAATCAATTGGGTATGGTTTTTATCACAGAGTTGTTGAATACGTTTTATAAACGGGTTTTTCCATTCTAACGTGGTCATGGTTTTGTTTTTAGATTTTACTTCACCATTATTCGGATACGAATAATTGCCTTTAGCGTCAAACCGGTTGCGCTTTTCCGGATGAACAGCAGCTAAGACAGAAGAATAAAAAACTTCGGTATTGTAGTATCCCACGCCCACAAAAGGCATATAATGCGACCAAGTCAGTGGCTTGAAATAACCGGTTTCCAATTCACTGTAATAATCGAAAACATAAGCCTCGTTTACAAAAGGCAGAAAGCGGTAATCGTTATCACTCAATGTTGGTTTTTCGTTGGCCAAATCCCAATAGTTGACTGCCAGTATACAGTATGCTGCTTTTTTATTTTGATGGTAAAAATGTTCCAACATCAAATAATTGGAATTTATGGAGGTGTCGTCTATAGATAAATTCAATCCGGTGGTTTTTAAAGTACTGTCAATTTGTACTGTATTCAAAGACGTAAGACCGATACTGGAACCTATAATGATGTAGTCGAATTGGTTTTCTTTGACCTCATGCGTCAAAAATTCAGGCTTGTAAAAAGAGGAATTTCTCAGGAAATACAAGCTGCACCAAGCTACTGCATTGAAAAAAAGCAGTAGAGCTAAAGTATAAAGCGCTATTTTGAGTAAAAACTTTTTCATTATTAAAATTGAAAGTAAATAAAACTCATTTCATTCCGATAGGTTCCCATGCAAAACAAAAAAAATAAGACAATAAATACCATCATTTTTGTTAACCTAACCTCAGGATTCCCTCTGAGTACGCTTTTCCATTCGATAAAACCTAAAAAAGCAATACTGAATAAACTTATGACTGTCAAAAGGGCGAACTTGGTATTGCTGTAAAAATAGTTTAGTGACAAATTACTGAAATCAAACATTCCGGCCAGGTACTGAAAAGCTTCTGTTATTGTGTTGGCCCTGAAGAATATCCATGCGAAAGAAACCAAAAGAAAAGTCAACCCCATTTTACAGTAGACTCTAAAATTAAAGGAAGTAGCACTCAAGCTATTTCTGTTTTTATTTAAAAGTAAAAGCGGGATAAACAACAAAGCATGAAGTAACCCCCAAAAAATGAAAGTCCAATTGGCTCCGTGCCAAAATCCGCTAAGCAGAAAAATCACAAATACATTGCGTAATTGCTTTATTTTGGAGCCTTTATTCCCTCCTAACGGAATATACACATAATCCCGAAACCATGACGATAAAGAAATATGCCATCGGCGCCAAAAATCAGCTATATCCCTTGAGAAATACGGAAAACTAAAGTTACGTAATAAATCGATTCCAAAGAGTTTGGAGGTTCCCAATGCTATATCAGAATACCCACTAAAGTCTCCGTAAATCTGAAATGAAAACAAGAACATCCCCAGCCACAATTCGGATGCCGAATGACTGCCGGCATGATCAAAAATCTGATTGACAAAAAAAGCACAGTTATCTGCCACAACCACTTTTTTAAACAATCCCCAGATAATTTGCTTCACACCCTGCATGGCCTGAAGATAATTGAATTTTCGCGCAACTTTAATCTGCGGTAATAAATGGGTGGCTCTTTCAATAGGACCGGCTACTAACAAGGGAAAATAGCTCACAAACAAAGAATAAGTCACTATATTTTTTTCGGGTGTAATTCTGCTTTTGTAAATGTCAATCACATACGACAAACCATGAAACGTATAAAACGAAATCCCGACCGGTAAAATGACATCCAGCATCCATAAATTAGGATGAAAACCAAGAGCCGACAGCATTTGGGCAAAACTTTCCGCAAAAAAATTATAGTATTTAAAAATTCCCAAAAAGCCCAGATTTACTGATACACTCAACCAAAACCAAAACGTTTTCAGCTTTTGATTTTCGGCCTGATGCATTTTTAATCCGGTGTAATAATCCAAGCCCGTGGAAAAAATGAGTAAAAACAAAAAACGCCAATCCCAGCAAGCATAAAAAAAATAACTTGCTATTAACAATAATACGTTCTGCAATGCCAGACTTCGTTTGTTCACCATCCAATAAACAGCAAAAACCAAAGGCAAAAACAGCAGGTATTGAAAGGAGTTAAACAGCATTATCGGATTAATGAAAAGTGATTATCAACCATGGTTTTTAATGAAAAACGTTCTTCAACCAAAGTTCGGGTATTGGCTTCAATTTTGATTTCGTTGGCCAAAATTTGATGCAGTATCGTTTTTAAGGCCACAATGTCTTTGGCTTTAAAGATATAGCCGTTCACGCCATCTGTAATCGCTTCTTCATTGCCGCCCACATTGGTTGTTATTACCGGAACATTGGCCGCTAAACTCTCCAAAATAGACAAACTGAAACACTCCATGTGAGTGGGTTGCAGCATATAATCGTATTGGCAAAAAACGTCTTTTAAGTCGGCCACGCTGCCTTTAAAATCAAAGCTCGCTTCCAACTGCAATACTTTTACTTTTTCCAAAAGTTTTGAGGCATAAGGACCTTCTCCATAAACATCAATCTTTATTTTTCTTTGTTCGTCTTTCGTGAGCATTGCCACCGCATCAATTAAATCCTGAATTCCCTTGGATTCTCTCAAATGAGATGCTACTAAAAAAGTTGGATTCTCAAAATTTCGCTCAGTTCTGACTTTGATATCATCAATTACTACACCATTATAAAGTGTGATGGTTTTGTTTTTTATTTGTGATCCGAAATCGTTCAGAATTTCTGTTACTGTATAATGGGAAACACCCACAAATAAATCAATATATCTTGAATATAGAATTCCTTTGACCCTTTTTTCGAATCGCTTCTTTAAAGGATATCCTGATAATGGTCTTGGATTGTGGTCAACAGCAATCACTTTAGCCTTATTAACTCTTTTTAACTGCTTGTAAAAAGGAGTACACAGCTCAACAAAATGAGTAATAATATGCGAGTAGCAGTTTTGGGAATAATTTTCTAAAAAAAAACGCTCCACGTTTTTGTGATGACTGTGGTATATAGTCAACTCTTTATACAATCCATGATTGGATGTGTTCGGGAAAAACCAATCCACCTGAATATCATTTTCTTTGCACTTTTTATCAAACATCCAAAAGAAATAATCCATTCCTCCTACTCTTTCGGGCAGCAGTTTATAGTTGCAAATCACAGCGATTATCTTTATCGGTTTGTCCATGCCAATAATTTTTCAGCAATGCGTTTGCTTGTTCCTGCCAATGGTTTTCCTATCTGCATGGATTGGAATGCTTTCCTTTTTTCACTATCTGAATCCAGATGGTCTAAATAATCTTTGATGGCTTTTAGCAAAGATGCCTCTTCTTTGACAATCTTGGTGGCTCGACTGTTAACCACATGAACAATATGGGCGTACTTTAAAAACCGCTGATCATCATACAATCCATTCGATTCATTACCAAAAACAGTATTGATAACCGGCTTGTCAAATTGCATAAAATCGAGGCTCATGGTAGAAAGCATGTTAATATTCAAATCCGAAAACTCGATTAAAGCCCTTAAATCTTTGACATCTTCTATGGTTGGAACACGTTGAGACCAAACCTGCTGGTGGTTTTCCCTGGATAGTTTCCATTTGGGGAAATTCCATTTGATAAAAGGATATTGATTCTTTATCGCCAAAAAACGCGAACCATCCTCGGCCGGTGATGTTCTTACAATAAGATTGCAATCCGGAATAATCTTTGCGTTCATTGCATTGGCAATGCAGCTGATATACAACTCATCGTTTTTGCTGGTAGCGCTATCGCCGCAACTAAAACAAACTATTGGCTTGGAGCGGTCAAGATCAAAACGCTGGCAGAAATCCTCTTTTGTCGTTTTATATTGCTCCATGACATACGGTTCAAACTGTGGTGTTCCCACCACTTCCACATTTCGGGCTGGTATTTTGGTGTAAAACTGCAGCAATTCTTTTTGCATTAAATCACTCCAAACCAAATAATAATCAAAGTCAGCCGCCATTCTGCCTTTGGAAGCCAGATTGTCCCAACTGAAAATAAACGCAGCGGTTTTTATCTTTAGTTTTTCGGCGGCATAGGCCAATGGTGCTATGAATTCAGGTCTTTGATGGGTAAAAAACAGAATATTGGGTTGTTCCTTTTGGAGCAGGTCTATATATTCTTTGGTAACCGCTTTATTCCTGAACGAAAACTGCTGGCAGGCATTGTAAAAACGAATCCATCTTTCTGTATTGAAAAAAGCTGTCCAATCGATAAGGAATCGGGTAGCATAGCCGCGTGGTGTTTTTGATTTGGTACTGTTCGTTTTAAGGTTATCAGTAATCCCAAAATTTCCTTTTTTGTGTAACTGTAAATGTGCCAATTCTTTGGCTTTTCTGAAAAACCAAGTGTAAAAATGCTCTTGAAAGACAGTCAGTTCAATCACTTTTATCTTTTGGGATAAACCTGTAAAAACCAATGCGGGCAAACATGAAAAAACAACCACTTCATCGAAGGCGTTTTCAGCTTCCTGCAAAAAATTGCTCAAAACAAAATTTCTGAATCCAACGCCATCTGTAATTACAACTCCTATTTTTTTCATGTTCTTTTAAAATCATTCTTTTTTCCTTTGCAAAGCAAGCTAAAAAAGTTAAATATCCCTAAATTGTTTTTGGTGATTGATGCTCCAGATCTTTTCATCGGATAAACTTTCCAAAAACAATTCGGCACTGTTTCCTTTACCAAAACTGTGTGCTACTTCCATCACTTGGTGCGTGTCAATTTTCTTCAATGCTTTTTTAATTGAATCTGCTTCATAGTCAACGTTGATGATATCTGCGTGCAAAGCTCTGTTTTGCTGGCGTGTGCCAATATTAATTATCGGAATACCATAGTAGGGTGCTTCTCTGATACCAGCACTGCTATTGCCAATGATGAACTTGGAATGCTTTAGCAAAGTCAGAAAATATTCAAAACGCAATGACGGAAAAATTCTGAACCGGGCATTGTCCTTCATTTTTTGATATTCATTGATAATGCTTTGGCTTCCTAAATCGTTATTGGGATAAATGACAATATAATTGTGATTATCACTGAGCAAGCTGTCTACAAAATGACGGGCATATGACTCCATTTCATTGGCTTCTGTGGTCACCGGATGAAACATAGCCACTGCATAATTCTCAAATTCAATTTCATAATAGGTTTTTGCCTTTTCTAAACTCGGCAAATCCGCAGAAAACATAATATCCACATCGGGAGAACCAATGGTAAAAACAGAGGATTTCATTTCGCCCATCTGAAGCAATCGTTTTTTGGCTTCGTTATTGGAAACAAAGTGTATATGACTTAATTTGCTGACGCTGTGGCGAATCAATTCGTCTACTGTTCCTGATAATTCACCGCCTTCAATATGGGCAACCAATATGTTGTTTAGCGACCCAACGATAGCTCCGGCCAAGGTTTCTACCCTGTCACCATGCACCACAATCATATCGGGAGAGACCGCTGCACAATGTTTTGACAAGCCTTCAATGGTTTTTGCCAAAGTCAAATCCATAGTCGTCTCATGGGTATGATTTTCAAAAGTATACACGTTTTTAAAACCGCATCTTTCAATTTCTAACAACGTATAACCGTATTCTTTTTGCAAATGCATACCGGTGACAAATACAAAAACTTCAAACTGCGGACGGCTTTCCAAAATTTGAATCAGCGATTTTATTTTTCCAAAATCGGCTCGGGTACCTGTCAGGAATAGAATTTTTTTCATCTTTTTAATTTACGAAACATCTTCCCATGTTAATTGTGCATCATCTTCAATATCATGTGCGGCTGTTTTTCCGAGTACATCATTGAAATGTTCTGCCAAAATTTTTCCGGTTCCCGGTCTTTTTACCCAAATATTTTCTTTGGTAAACACCTCTCCTTTTTTAATCGGAGCTATAGCGCAAACCGTAGCAAAAGCAAAATCAATTGTGACTTGCTCTTCTTTAGCCGGAACTTTATCTCCACCGCGCATTTGCCATATTTCATTAGAACCTACAATAAGTTCGGCACAAGCTTTTTCATCCATACTACACACTATATCCGGACCGGTGCGTTGCATGTGATCTGTAAAATGACGCTCCAAAATACTAGCCCCCAAAGCGACCGAACCCAAACAAGCATTATTGTTTAAGGTATGGTCAGAAAGCCCAAAAACTTTATCCGGGAAAGCCTCATGCAATTGGGTCATCGCGCCATAACGCACCAGATGTACAGGCGTTGGATATAAATTAGTCGTATGTAAGAGAGCTACGGGAATGTGATGTTTATCAAAAATTGCAACCGCCTTTTGTACACTTTCAATAGTGTTCATCCCAGTACTCAGAATAACCGGTTTGCCAAAGCTGCAAATGTGTTCTAACAAAGGGTAATTATTGCACTCACCAGAACCGATTTTGTAAGCCGGAGTGTCAAATTTTCGCAATCTTTCGGCGGCAGCTCTTGAAAAAGGAGTGGAAATAAAAATCATCCCTTTACTTTCTACATAATTTTTGAGTTCCCATTCGTCAGCTTCGTTGAGTGAACATCTTTCCATAATTTCATAAATCGAAACATCGGCATTGCCGGGAATTACTTTTTTGGCGGCTCCGCTCATTTCGTCTTCAACTATATGGGTTTGGTGTTTGACTACTTCTACACCGGCCCGAAACGCTGCATCAACCATTTCTTTGGCTACAGCCAACGAACCTTCATGATTAATTCCGATTTCGGCAATGACTAATGGCGGATAATCCGGGCCGACTTTTCTTCCCGCAATTTCTACATATGGATTCATGGTTTATTTTCAGTTGTTTTTTTAGTTATAAGATAGGCAGCATATTCAAAATCTTCCGGAGTATCAATATCCACAATGGGAAATGAGTCACTCATTTGATAAGGAATCACGTTATTAGAGATGATTTGGTCATTCAGGATTAACTCAGCTTTACTGATATACAGCAATCCATTTTCATAATATAATGGTTCCAGGTCCTGACTTCGCTGCCCGATGGTATAATTGAAAGGGATAAAAGTATTGTCAACAATTTTACCTAATTTATGATGATTTCGACTTACAGTAAACAAACTATCAGCCCCTGTGGTTGAAAACTTTTCGAAACAATTTGCTAATAAATTTTCGGGACGTAACGGATTAGTGGGCTGCAATAAAATCACATTTTCTACTTCTTTATTCAAACTCTGAACAGCGTGTTTCATTGCGGAAACTGTGGGTTCGAAGTCTCCCGAAATAGCTTCCGGCCTGTCAATGACTTTAGCCCCATATTGCATTGCTATTTCTTTGATAGCCGCATCATCGGTTGAAACAAAAACTTCGTCAATTATAGCTTTATTTTGCTGCGCATACCTAATGCTGTGAGCCAATAAAGGAATGTCATTAAGCAGTAAAATATTCTTGTTCGGTAATCTTTTGGAACCACCACGAGCAGGAATAACAGCAATATTTCTCATCAAAAAAGTATTCAAATGACAGTAAAAATAACTATTTTTCCGGTATCCAATATACTTTGGGTTCGTTTAATTTGAGGTAGTCTTGATATTCTTGAAGAGTGAGTGCATTTCTTTGCTTCAGGAGCTTCGGGAACGATATAAGTAAATCTAAAAATGCCAAAAATAAAGGGCCGATTATTTTAAAATGACCTTTGAAAATTTTAGATTTAAACTGCATCCAAACCGAATAACCCAGCATTTTAGGAATTTCGCTGATGGGATAAAACAAGAAAAAAATGTACCAATCAGCGCGAACCGATCTCCGATACCGAACGGCAAAATCTTTGACCTCCGTGGCTCTTTGCTTTAGGTCAACACGGTGCTGAATCAAAACTTCGGGCACATAATGGATTTCCAGTTTCCTTTTCGTTAATTCCAAAGAAGCAAAACTCTCTTCTCCATAAAATAAAAACCATTCCGGATAATTGGCAATTTGACGCCAAGCCGTCATACGCCAAACATGACCGCAGCCAACAAAGGATTTGACTTTCTGAACAGTTTCAGTAGTAGTAAAGGAAACCGGAGCTGTTTTGCTCCAAAAAATTCTGAAGGCTATTAATGCACATTCCGGATGTTTCTCAAAATAATCGGTACAGATTTCAATAGGGTTGTCCGTCAAAAAGTGGGCATCATCATCGAGGGAAACAGCAAAATCAGCATCGGTTTCATTGAGCATAACATTGCGGCAATACATTAACCCTTTGGAAACTTGATTGCGGTAGAGTGTAATTTCAGGAAATTGGGTTTGCACTGTTTCAAAAGTTCCGTCGGATGAACCATCGTCAAAAACAACGCAGGAAACATTTTTGCTAAACAAATGCTTTATTCTATGCAGTGTAAAGACTAAATCCTCTCGTCTATCCTTGGTGGTAATCAGTATGGAAAATTTAGTTTGACTCATGCCAATTCAGATTTTCTATGGTACTTTTCAAATACAACTCTGTAGCATAATCAACCAAATCTTTGCGGTTTAAAGCCAAACTTTCAGGTTTTGTTTCCCATATTTTATAGAGATTCGTAATGATTTTCTCTATGGCTTTTTCATCATTGGCTTCTGACCAATACGGATAATCATTGCCTAGCAATCGTCTCACCTCACTATAGTAAGGTCCCAAAATAACAATGGGCTTGTCGGCCACAACACAATTAGGAAATTTACCGGGCAGAAACGGACTGATTTCCGAAATGGCTTCCAGAATAATATTGGCAGAAACATTGTTTTCAAGAGCCTGAACAATGTTATATTCCAGATGTTTTTGAACAACAATATCAGGATGATTAGCATATTTACTGAGCAATTCTTTATGACTGTCGTGATTGCCTATCAGATACAATTTAGCCTTTGCGTCTGGGTAGTTTTCCAAAAAAATGAGAAAGGCTTTCAATAAAAACTTCGGATTCCTTTGTTTCAACAAATTCCCAGCATGTAATAATGAAAACTGGTTTTTATCAAAAAAATCGGGAAGTGATGCCATCTCCTGACTCAAATTAATTTGATGTGGAATTATCACGCTTTTATCAGCTATAGCAGGAAAATAACTTTGCATCCATTCTTTGAGCAACAAACTAGGAAATGCCATAAACTTGGATTTTTCTGAAACCAATCGCATAAACTTTTCTTTATGACTATAGCTTTTCTCTACAAAATTATAGGGTCTGGGATACATATGAAAAGGATAAGGATCATGGATATAAGCCATCCATTTGGATTGTAGTTTCGGGAGTTTTAACATGGCTCTGTGAGGTCTGAAACTACCTCCTTTGCTCAATGTCAGAATCAAATCAGGATTGAATTGGTTTTCTTTTTTTATCCCGCGTACAATGCTGTTGGTATCGTTGGTATGGGTAAACGAAAAACCAAATATTTTTTCAATATCTCTATTGATGTAAATATGGGTATACCGTTGAAAAACCCTTACCACTCGGGAAAGTAAATACAACAACCCAAATTTATTTTCTTTAATCAAAAGGCACTCGATACCGTCTAAATCAATTTTTTTATGAGAATAATGCAAAACCTTAATTGTAAAACCGGCCTTTTTCAAATTGGTAATTAAAGCCACATTTACCTTAGAGGCACTACTGTCTTCAATGTTTATCGACTCTGATATGACTAAAATCTTCATACCTGCGAATGTAATAAATATTTCACTATGGCTTTACAAGCATTGCCATCTCCATAAGGGTTTTGGTTTGTCGGTTCAAAACCTTTACCTAAGTATTCTTTTGCTTTTTGTATTATCAGCGTTTTGTTGGTTCCTACTAAAGTAGAAAAACCCTCCTGAATTCCTTCCGGTCTTTCGGAAACTTCCCGGGTAACCAAAATATGCTTTTTGAATGTAGGAGCTTCCTCCTGAATACCGCCCGAATCAGAAATAATCAAACTACAGTTTTTCATCAGCCATACCATTACCGGATAGTCTACAGGTTCCAGCAGGTGAATATTGTCATCATTTCCCAGCAATTCGTTTACCGGTTTTTGAACATTCGGATTGAGATGTACCGGAAAAACAACATGACAATTTTGTTCCTTAACAATGGTTTTCAAAGCTTCACAAAAATCAATAAACCCTTGCCCGAAACTTTCTCTGCGATGTCCCGTTACCAAAATGAATTTTTTGTTTTGAAGAAATTTGAAATCCTCAATTTGCCGATTGGTAAAACCACCGTCCAGTTTCTTTTGGGTCCATAACAACGCATCAATAATGGTATTTCCCGTCACCGCAATATCCTCATTATCGATTCCTTCTTGCAGTAAATTATTTTTAGCTAAAAGCGTTGGTGCAAAATGAAAATCAGCTATTCTGCCTGTGATTTGTCGGTTTATTTCCTCCGGAAAAGGTGCTTTTTTATTGTAAGTTCTTAATCCGGCTTCGACATGACCTATTTTTATATTGCGATGAAATGCCGCCAAAGCGACCATTGAGGAAGTTGTAGTATCTCCATGAACCAAAACCACATCAGGCTTTTCTGCAACCAAAACGGCATCCATACCAGCCAAAATTGTAGCACTTAGGCTGTTTAGAGTTTGATTTTCTTTCATCAAATTCAAATCGTAATCGGGTACGATTTCAAAAAACTGCAGTACCTGATCCAACATTTTCCGATGTTGTGCCGTAACACACAATTTGACTTCAAAATTGGGATTGCCTTTTAACTCATGAAAAAGAGGTGCCATTTTTATGGCTTCCGGTCTGGTGCCAAAACAAATTAAAACTTTCTTTGTTTGAGAAATCATTGTCTGTTTATGAGTTATTTTTTTGGATTGGTTCGAAAATAATCTAATTTCATTTATTCCATAAATGTTTTATCAACAATTTACCAATAAATCGATTCCATAAAATATACCAGCTTGAATAGTGTTGTTTTTTCACCACTTTATCAATTTCATCGGGAGAAATCAACAGGCTATCATCAAATTGGTGTTTTTCCACAACATCATCCAAATTATTTCCGATATGATAGGCAAAGGTTTTCATGGTTGACAACCGGAAAAACCCATTTGGATTGGCCAGACAGTCAATAAAATTGGTTTCATAAGAATTCTGAAATTTCAATTCCGGGAAGGTATACACATTGCGAAACTGGTCCGTACGGTAGGTTGAAACTACATGATAGGCACCTATTACAGCCGTAAAACCATTTTTCTTCTTCAAGACAAATTGTTTTTCTTTCCAGTTGTATTTGGCTTTTCTGTTAATCAGATTCGGCAAATTGGTTCCTTTTAAATACAGCTCAATGTCTTCATCGTCTACAAATTTGCCATACTGTATCTGACCTGAAAACGAAGGAAAACCAAAGACATTCTGATTGTAATGAAATGTAAGGTAAGGCAACGGAATAGGACTCACCACGCCGGCTTGCGGAAATTGTCGAAATACTTCAAAAACCGATTTTTCCCATCCGGAATAAAATAACATATCCGAATCGGTGATGGTTACAAAAGGTTCGAAAACGCCACGGACTTCATTTAGGACCGCAAAAACTTTCCCTTTGTTTTCGTTATAAAACACATATTTATCGAGATGAGAACGGTATTTTTCAACGACAGCCTCAACTTTGGGAGTGGAATTGTTATTGATTAGGGTGATGTTAGTCGTTTCGGGATTGATGGTTTTGATTAGGGAATCCAAACAAACATCCAAGACTTTACCGGCTTCTCTGTAATAATCGCTTTCTATCTCCGGAATATAGAAAACCACCACTACTCTGTGGGGTTTCAGGACATTCTTTTCTTCTTTTATTTTTTCCGGATTGAATCCTGAGCGCATGAATTATATTTTTTTTAAAACTTTACGGCAAAGCGAAAGAGCATCACCAAATTTAAAATTAATTAAATAATAGGAAAAGATAGCAAATCCGAAACGAAAAGCCTTCATATTATTCAAATATTTAATTTCCATTCGGGCGATTAACAATTCTCTTTCTGATTTTTCAAATCGATTTAAATGGTGTACAAGAAAGACTCCAAACTGAGCATCGGCTTTCCTTTTTTCTTTCTGGTATTGCACCGAACCCGAAATACTTTCCTCGCTGATTCGGACCATTACCAAAGCGCCGTTAATTGTATAGACTTCCCTGAAATCAGACAAACGCAGTACCAGTGTAACATCTGAGTGCCAGCCTAAAGAAAAGTTGGCTATCCCTATTTTAAATAATTTTTGCTTGTTAAAAATATATTCGCTCAATGAACTTCTGCTGCCACCGGAGTACAACCGAGCCAAAAATGTTGTTGATTTTTCAACTTCGGGATGTTTGTACACCTCGGAGAACGAGCGAGTATCTTTGTCAATTTTTTGGGTCGCAAACCGAACTACATTGTAATTATTTTGCTGTATGGTATCTAAAGATTGGTAAAAAGCTGCTACCACATTTTCGCCTAAAACATCATCATCACCCAACAATAAAATCCATTCTTCCTCTCTCACCAAATCGAGACAGCGTTGCCATTGTTTCGGTAAAGAAATGCCTCCCAAATTTGAATCAAATCTTTTATAGACAAACTGGAATTGCCCTTCATACTTTTTTAGAATTTCATTGGGCCCTTCGGGACTGCAATCATCACCAATGTAAACCGTAAACCTTTTGTCAGTTTGGTTTGCCAAAGACTGTAGGGTAGTTTCGAAGTAGTTTATTTTATAATATGGAATTACGACTGCCAACATAATCATCCCACACTTTTTTTGATTTTTTTAAAAATTCTTTTCCATTGGTTTTTGGTAATAAAAAGAACTTTTTCTTCTCCTTTCAAAAAATCTTCGAGCACGCCTGCAGCTCTTTGCTGTCGTGTCCATATGATTTTCTTTATTTCTTCATCGGTATGATATGAGAGCAGTAAGGTAAATAATTTCAAATTGCTTTTGATATTTTGCAACGTTTTGGCCCCCGAGTAAACCCCGACACCATAACGATAAACGGCCATGGTTTCTTTTAAATACTTCAATTTCCCATGTTGAGCCAATATCATGTAAATAAAATAATCACCTATCGGGGCATACTCAAACTCGAAAGGAAGCGGTTGTATAATATTTCTGAAAACTACAGAAGGAGTATGTATGTAATTCCCAGAAAGGGCTAAATCCTTAAAAGTTTCGTGTTCATCGGGAACAATGGTAATAAAATCTTCGTGTATAGATCCGTTCGGTTGGAGTATATTAACTTGGTGGAAACACAGAACATAGTCGCTGTTTTTTTCTAAAAAATCAACTTGCTTCTGAAGTTTTAGCGGGTCGGTCCAATAATCATCTCCGTCGCACAACGAAATGTACTCTCCAGTACACATGGCGAGTGTTGTGACAAAGTTTTCTTTACCGGGAATTCCGGTTCCTCTCACTTGTCTGAGATTTAATTTTATGATTTCGGGAAACTTCTCGGCATATTTTTGCAAAATATCCCGGGTTCCATCCGTCGAATTATCGTCACCAATGATGATTTCAAAAGAAAAATTAACCTGTTGCATCAGTATCCCTTCAATACACTGCGCTATATAATTTTTCTGATTATAAGTAATCACATGGCAACTCACTTTTTTTCTCATACCTCTTTCCATTCTGCCCAGCCAATACCGGTTTTTCCAAAACCATTACCATTGTAAAACAAATATTTTTTATTTCCAATCACAATGACTGACGGATAGGTTTGCATGGTTGAATCCCAACCGGTTTCAGACAATCCGATACCGCTTTTTTGGTCATCCCGAAACCAATTTATACCGTCTTCAGATTCAGCATAACCAATTTGATAGCTGTCTTTCCCGTCTCGATAATCAAAAGAACCTCTGAAAGTAAACCACATTTTATATACGTTGCCTTCTTTTACAACCGTTGGTCTGGCCGTACATTCATATTCTTTTGAAGGCGGAATACAGGTAATATTAGTTCTCACCCAATCAATTCCGTTAGTTGAGTGAGCGTATTTGATTTCATATAACGGTTCGGGCTTTCCGTTTACCTTAACAAATCCCGTTGAAGAAGCATACCACAAGTGCCATTTATCGCCTTCTTTCAAAACAAAAGGTGAAGCCGTAAAGAACGGTTCATTTTGATTTCTCTCAACGATGGCTCCCTGGAAAACTCTTTTAAACGTTGATCCGTTATCATGACTGACTGCTAATCCGATGGCATTGCGATAAGGCACGGAAACACTGGGATTCCAACCTACATAATACAAATACATTTCGGTATCAGAAACTCGAACTACCGAACAGGGCATAATACCATCATCATCAAAAGTACCGAGCTGACCCAATTCTAAAATCGGTTTGTCGTGTATGTATTTCACTTTCTCCGGATTATGGGCATCAACATCAAAATAGGTTGGAATGCTTTTCCCCTTTTGGTTGCGGGGAGCGTAATAAATTCGGATGGTATCTGCATCTATTTGTATTGCCGTTGGCACACAGGCATGTGAAATCATCCAATCATTGAAATGGTCAACATACAACAGAACCCCTTTTTTTAACCACATAACTATCCTTTGGTTTTATGAGAAATACTGTCGATATCGATACTTTTCCCTTCTCGCATTGTTGATTTGGCCCCAAGCCAAATACTGAACTCCGGCGTATCTTTAGTAATAATGGCTCCCATTCCTATCAAAGAACCTTTTCCTATTATGGTTTCATCCCGTACGGTGGCATTGACGCCAAAAAAAGAGTTCTCTCCTATTTCACAACAGCCTGAAATTACAACATGAGACGTAATAAAAACATGGTCTTTAATTACCGTATGGTGCCCAATATGATTGCCGCTCCAAAGCACACAGTTATTACCTATTTCAACAAAAGGCTGTATGGTATTATCTTCGAAAATAAAACAATTCTCTCCAACATTCAAATCGGGCCAAGTAGTTGCTTTTGATGACACATAGCTCACACATTGGTATCCTTTGGCTTTGGCTTCTTCATATTTCGCTTTGCGCAAAAAACTCATTTGCTTGAAACTAATAGGCAAAAACATTTTGAATTCTGAAGGCGGATACTTCTCTTCTATATCTTCAAATGCCACAACGGGCAAGCCTCTGAATTCATTTTCTTCAATATAATCTCTGTCAACCGTAAAAGCCACCACCTGATGCGGGGTATCATGCTCAAAATAAAAATGTGCTAAACTGGCCAATTGGCTCACACCGAATATGATTATCTTCTCCATTGCTACAGTAATTTATATTGGTTTAAAAACCCTTGTATTTCAGTAATGTTATTAAACATTAATATGTCTATAATTGACAAATTCGGCACAAAATCATCCGTAAACTGTCGATATGTTATCTTCTCGTTTTGAATAAAATGCAGCGCAATTCCCTTTGCTGCAAAATCTTCTTTGGAGTATAAAGCCATACCTCCTGACAGATTGATGTATTGGCTGGCATTTTCCAAAGCACAAATATCTAAAATTCTGGCTTGGGAATGCAGCTCTTGGTTGTGATATTTCACTGAAGAATCTACTATTTCTGTATCAATTCCAAGATAATCTACTACCATTCTCAGTCCGTTTACCGCAACTTGAGCTATTTTTTTTTCTTCTGTTTCCAATACCTCTTTGAGCAATGGAAAGACAGTTTCAAAATGAGGTGCTTTTTTATAATTCTGTTCTATTGTTTTTAGAAACTTTTTGGCCCAAGAATCATACAACCGTTCATTAAGTTCTGTTTCATTGATTTTTTGAAAAGAGCTTTGATTTTTTAAGGGAGCCGAAAATAACAGCGGCTTGCCTGACGCGAGTATATTATTTCTGTTTATCCAACCTTGTTTGATAAAATTCACATCGTCATAAACCACAAATTTATCCACGGCATTAATCAACTGAAAATAGCCTATATACGGAAACAAATAGGGTTGCATGACCGCCAGTTTCATTATTGATTGGTATTGATAGTTGCAATAATAAGGTCCAATTCCGGAGTGGATAACCCAACATATAAAGGCAAACACAAGATTCTCGAAGCGATACTCTCCGAAATCGGCATCGGTTTTCCGTTGGTAAATTCAATGGTATTCAGTGACGGGCAGAAATATCTTCTTGGAAAAATTTTGAGTGCATTCAGCTTTTGTTCTACCTCGAGCAGTACCGATTCGGTTTCAAAAATCACTGGATAATAGCTGTAATTCCATTGGGTATTTTCCCGAATTCTAAGTCCTTTTAGTTTTGAAAAATTCAAATGCAGGTTATAATAGTCAACCACTTTTTTTCTCTCTGTCAAAATCAAATCCATATGAGGCAATACCGCTAACCCCATGGCTGCCTGCAATTCTGATATTTTCCCGTTAATACCAATCCCGTGAAAGTCTATATTGGTTTTATGTCCAAAATTATGACTGTAATACAACTGTTTGAACAACTCTGCATCATTGCAAAACATAGCACCACCTTCAGCGGTATGGAATAATTTGGTGGCGTGAAAACTGCAAGTGCTCATATCTCCAAAATCAAAAACAGATTTTTGATTATAGGTTACGCCAAAACAATGAGCGGCATCGTAAATAACTTTTAAATTGTGTTTTAAGGCGATGGCTTCAATGGCTTCCAAATGACATGGATTTCCAAAAACATGGGTGGCTAAAATTGCAGTAGTTTTTGGAGTAATTGCTGCTTCTATTTTGGTTTCGTCAATCGTCAGGTATTCCGGGTGAATATCTACAAAAACAGGAGTGCAATTCTCCCAAACTATAGCCGCCGTAGTGGCCACATAAGAGAAAGGCGTCGTGATGATTTCGCCTCCTTTTCCCAACAACTTCATTCCAATTTGCAAAGGAATGGTTCCGTTGTTGGTAATAATAATATTTGAAACTGAGAGGTACTTTTTTAAATTTTCCTCTAACTCCAAAACCAATTCACCACGATTTGTTAACCATTCATTTTTCCAGGCACGTTGAACATGGTGCTGGTATTCATCAATGGGTGGTAAAAACGTTTTGGTTACATTAATCATTTTTTATTGAATTTTATAGGAATCAATAATTCCGTTTTTCTTAACAAAGGCGAGTTCTACCAACCACAAAACTTTTGGATGGAATGGTCGGTTCAAATCCGTAATCTCAAACAACCGATAGCCTTTTTCATCCATAAAATTAATCATTTTCAAAAAGCTGTTTTCGAATTCCTTGATAACTACTCCGGCCTCTACCATAAATACTTCTGTTTTCCCAAAAAGAGCACTGGCTCCTTTAAGCACTTCAATATCTAAGCCTTCCGCATCAATTTTTACAATATCCGGAAAAGGAGCAGTACTTGAATTTACTATATCATTCAGGGTTATGATAGGAATATCCAATTGTTTAAGTCCTAATTTTTCAGCTTCTTCTTGGCTGTACCGAAACGAACAACTGTCATCCCGGTCAACAATTGTAAACTTAAACGACCCTTTTTGTGAACCGGCACCCACCGGCAAGTAGGTTATTTTAGAATTGGCATCCAACAAATCCTGAAAAGACGGTTGCAGCCATTCTTGCGGTTCAATAAGTGTATAATGTGCTTCCGGAAAATACTGCAGGGTTTCTCTGGTCCAGGTCCCGTGATTGGCTCCAACATCAACGATGTGTTTTGGCGACAATCCCATACTTTTTAAATTGGTAAAAAAAGTTTCCAGCAACATTTTTTTGCTGTAGAATTCTCGTTCATGTAATCCCTTTTTTCTTTCATAACCCAGCTTATTGAAAAGCGATTGTGTTAATTTGAAAAATATTTTTTTCCCTTTCTTTTTCATTGCTATTTTTTTGACCAATCAAAAACTGGTTTAATAAATCCGGGCTCCTTACCCATCCATGATCCTATCGGTCTTTCCCCTTCTTGTATATTAAATGTCATAATATCTTTTTCTACAAAAATTGTTTTCTTGGCATTTTGAATAACATAAAAAGACAAAAAGTAAGAACCGATATTTAAGAACCCCTTGGGCAATGAACATTTTATCTTATTCATACCCAATTGTAACTGAATCCCTGCTGCTGTATGTGAAAAAGTAAATAATGCTTCACCATATTCATTATTCAACACATAGGTAAAATGAAGACTCTGATCTATTTCTTTTACCGTAATGGTGGTGTTAATTTCGATTTCCTGAAACTCATCAAGAATATATTCCTCTTCATTATCAACCGGATTGATACTAATCTGATGCAGGGTAAACTCCTTTTTATCGTAATTACTTGAGAATGTCTTTTGGTTTTGAGCTTCCGAATCACCGCTCAGATAAGCGGCTACAACCCTTTCTACACTGTCATCTTTTTTAACTAAACCGTTTTCTAAAAAAATACCCCTGGAACACAAACTCTTCACAGCAGCCATATTGTGGCTTACAAAAAGAACTGTTCTCCCCTGCCCTTTACTGATATCGCCCATCTTCCCCAAACATTTTTTTTGGAATTCGGCATCTCCTACAGCCAATACTTCATCTACAATGAGGATTTCACTTTCTAAGTGTGCGGCAACGGCAAAAGCCAAACGCACATACATTCCTGAAGAATACCTTTTTACCGGCGTATCTATATATCTTTCTACACCAGAAAAATCAATAATTTCATCCAACTTTCTTGTGATTTCCTTTTTGCGCATGCCCAGGATGGCTCCGTTGAGATAGATATTTTCCCGCCCTGATAATTCAGGATGAAATCCGGTTCCCACTTCAAGTAAACTGGCAATTCGTCCTTTTACTTTTATTGACCCTGTAGTTGGAGCGGTAACACGAGAAAGCAATTTTAACAACGTACTTTTTCCGGCACCGTTCTTGCCGATAATACCTACTGCTTCCCCTTGATTGATTTCAAAGTTGATATCTTTTAATGACCAGACAATATCACTATCTCCTTTAACACTACGGTCATTAGTTTGCCCAATTTTCAGAAACGGGTCTTCTTTACCCATGACTTTGGTCAACCAAAAGCGTTCCAAATCCCGAGAGATTGTTCCCGTTCCGATTTGTCCGATTTGATAGGCTTTGGACAGGTTTTCTACTTTTATGATTGGTTTACTCATTAGATAGTATCAACAAAATTCTTTTCGGTTTTATTGAATATAATGATACCGAAAAATAAAATGACAAAAGTAACTAGGGTCGAATAACCCAAGCTCCAGGCGGTGAATTCTCCTTTTCCCAAAAAGGCATAACGAAATGCTTCAATGATTCCGGTCATGGGATTAAGTTCAATATACTTTTTATACGCGACCGGAGCAGCACTTAAAGGATAAATTACAGTGGTAGCATACATTAAAAGCTGAACACCAAAGGTAACCAGAAAAGTTAAGTCTTTGTATTTGGTGGTAACTGCTGTAATGATTAGTCCCATTCCCAACCCAAGTAATGCCATTAAAAGTATCAATACCGGAAATAAAAACAACCCGGATGTTACGTGAAAATCAGCATTGGCTACCGGAAAAAACCAATAATAAGTCATCATTAAAATCAGCAGCAAAAGTTGCACCCCAAAACGAACCAAATTACTCACCACTATACTTAACGGCATAATAAGTCTTGGAAAATAAACTTTTCCGAAAATATTGGCATTGTCTTTAAAAACGGTACTGGTTTTAGTCAAACAATCAGAAAAATAATTCCAAGCGGTAATTCCGGACAAATAGAAAAGTTGATGTGGCAAGCCATCAGTACTGATGCCGGCCAGGTTTCCGAAAACAAAAGTGAAGACCAGTGTGGTGAAAATAGGTTGAATGAAAAACCAAAGCGGTCCTAATATCGTTTGCTTATAAAAGCTGACAAAATCTCTTTTAACAAACAGCAAAAGCAAATCTCTATAATTCCAAACATCTTTGAATTTAACATCAAAAAGTGACGTGTGTCCCTTAATTACTAAATCCCAATCTTGCGATTGATTTTTGCCTTCCATTTTGTTTTTTGGGTTAAAATTTCCTTTTGTGCTACTTGCAAATATATAAATTAGGCTATCCTTACAAAAACAAAAGTGTTGATTTATTCAGTAATGCAACATAATTGAACAAAACGAATTTTAATTGATTAATTTTGCACCCTAAAAAGTAAACATTTTGATACATTTTTTTAAGCCAAAGCCTTTTTTAATGGACTTCATTCCCGACGGATATGTGGATATTCATTCCCATTTATTGCCTGGAATTGATGATGGGTCACCCAACATTGAAACTACAGCTAAGTTGATTGATGGTTTACAAAGTTTAGGATTCTCAAAATTTATAAGTACACCACATATTATGAGTGATGTATGGAATAATACGGCCGCAGGGATTCAGGAAACAAAAGATAAAACGATTGCCGATTTGAAAGTTCCGGGATTACAAAACCATTTCAAAGCCGCCGCTGAATATATGATGGATGCCGCTTTCAGAGAACTTTTTGCCAAAGAACCACTGCTAACCTTGCGCGATAATTACGTTCTGGTAGAAATGTCTTATTTGAGTCCTCCGTTTCAGTTGTTTGAAACACTTTTTGAATTGCAAACTCAGGGGTACAAACCGGTATTGGCTCATCCTGAACGTTACAATTTTTACCATCACAATCTGAATGAATATCACAAACTAAAAGATGCCGGTTGCGATTTTCAACTGAACATGCTTTCTGCAACAGGTTATTATGGTCCTAATGTAGCCAAAGCAGCTGACTACCTTCTGGGAAAAGGATTGATTGATTTTGTGGGTTCCGATGTGCATCACAGCCGACACCTGGATTTTATAAGAAAAAAAGTTGTTTTAAAAAATCACAAGTTTTTACCTTCTGCCTTTCAAAACAACTCTTTTTTCAATTTTTAAACCTCATTTTTAGGCTTATTGAATAGCCCTTTTAATCGGTCTATAAATGACTTCTTATCTTGAGCCTCATCAGCTCCGTAGCCATAACCGTAACCGTACGCGTAGTTGTATTTGTATTTATAGCTGTAACCGTATTTGTAACCGTAGCCGTAATTCAATCCAACATTATTGATTACATAACTCATGTTTTTCAATTTCTCTCGGTTGCTCAAATTCACAGAGAACGGAATTAATTTCTTTGGAGTAAAGTCAGCTCTTACCACGTATAAAGTAGCGTCTACGAATTGAGATATCAAAAGTGTATCCGTAACCAAAAGAGTCGGTGCACTGTCAATAATAATTAAGTCGTATTCTTTTCGCGCTTCTTTAATCAACATTTCTTTTCTTCCGTTTGAGAGTAATTCAGCCGGATTTGGTGGTATACTTCCGGAAAGAATAATGTCTAAATTAGGGTTGCCCAATTGGTTTTTCTTGATGATAGAATGCCAATCAACAGATACATCATGTAAATAATCCTGTAGCCCTATCTCGTTTTTAGTAGTACCCAAATACTGGTGTAATTGCGGGTTTCTCAAATCGGCACCAATCAACAGTACTTTTTTGTTCATGATAGCAAAAGAGATGGACAAATTGATTGCGGTAAAGGTTTTCCCTTCCCCTTTAACAGTTGAAGATACCAGAATGGTTTGTCCCAAATTATTATCTACTTTCAGCGGCAGTACATAAGACAAATTTGTTCGGAGAATCCTGAAAGACTCTCCCAAAATAGAGCGGTCATTGAAGGTAGTAAGCTTTTCACTATCCGCTATATGTGGTATTTCAGAAAGAATGATTTTTCCTTTGGCCAGTTTGGAAACATCTTCGGAATTGTGAATTTTATCATCCAATAAAAAGCTGATATAAATAATCAAGAAAGGAAGTAACAAACCTGCAATAATAGAACCGATAATATAAGTTGCCCGTTTAGGTGATGCCGGTACCGAATTGGTTAAAGCATAATCAATCACTTTTATAGATGATGAAGTAATTGCTAAGTTCACCGCTGCTTCTTCTCTTTTTTGTAACAAAAGAATATACAAAGCCTCTTTGATGTTTTTATTTCTTTCAATACCATTCAATACTTTCTCATCAAACGGTAAATGACTGAATTTAGCAATCGTGGCTTGTTTTACATCATTATTCTTAGAAAGCGAAACTTCTAATTCTTCCTGATAATCTTTTATGGTTTTAAGAATGTTATTTTTTAAATCTTCCAACTTTTCATTTGCCATGATCACTTTAGGGTTTCGCTCCCCTGCACTAACCAAGTAACGATCACGCTCAAGCACCACTGTATTGAAAAAGTTTATTGACTCATTAATATCTGTATTTTCAACACCAATATTGGTTGGCAACAATGTCAGATTTTTATCGGCTCTAACGGACTGATCCAAAAGCTTAGACAACGCAATTTGAGTTTCTATGTGGAATACATCATTTTTGGCGCTGATTTTAGTTTCGGTTACCGCCGAAGCATCACTTTCAATAAAGGTCAACTCATTGTTACTTTTATATCTTGCCTTTCTGGTTTCTATCGAATCTAAATCAATTTCGATGGATTTAAAACGATCATTAACAAATTCGATTGTTTTTTGATAAATTAATCGTCTGTCATTCAATCCATCAATATCAAACTGTTTAACGATTTCATTCAAAATCGCTTCTGATTTATCTTTGTTAGCACCGCTGATTGAAATATTAAGTATATCTGAATTTTCATTTTTGTTGACAATCTTCAATCCTCTGGAAAGATTAACCACCGACGCATTTAATGAACTCCTTTGAATCAAATATTTGTTTCCGTAGATTTTTTTAAGATTGGCCCCAACCTGAAGAGACAGACGAAACGGAATTCCCTTAATTGTATGTACCTCATTGTAGCGAACAAAACGATTATCATCATTGCCGTTAACTTCTACAATTTTGTATCCGTCTTTCTCCAACTCAACTTCGAGAGCAATGTCCTTATTTTCCATGGTTACAGACGAACTCATCCATTCTACATTGAATGGACGATTTTTCCATAACTCTATATTATTAAAATAACCCACTTTATAATATTGGGTATTCAGGTTTAAACTTTTAGCAACCTGCTCCAGTAACTTGTACGATTTGAGGACTTCTATTTGATTGTCTAAATTTACTTTTGATCGACCAAAAAGAGATAATCCTGTACTCGGAAGTGCAAAATTATTTTGTGAATTATCAATAATTTTCACACTGGTCTGGGATTCATATATGGAAATTGTATGGTTAAGATAATACTTAACGGCAAAAAAGCATACTATTACTGAAATTAAAAAATAATACCAATACCTGAAATATTTGAAAAACTCTTCAATAATATTAAAGTTACTTCCGGTATCAATTGAGTCGTTATGATTATCCATAAATTATTTTTTTAATAAAAAGACGATGGTAATAGCAAAAGACAAGGCACCTAAAACACTACCTATATTTGTTAAATAGCCCGAAGTCATCACTTTCGGTCCGTTTGGATTAACAATAATAATATCATTTTGCTTTACATAATAATACGGACCATTGAACCATTTAGATGATGTTAAATCTAAATGCACATACGTTCTGGTACCGTTGATTTCACGTATTAAAAGTACATCCTTTCTTACCCCGTTCATGGTTAAATCTCCAGCAAAACCAATAGCTTGGTTTAAAGAAATGTTTTGCTCATCAAAACTATAAGTCCCAGGTGATTTCACTTCTCCTAAGACGGTTACCTTACTGTTAATTATTCGCACGCTTACCGTAGGGTCTTTTATATATCCGTTGTCTTTAAGCATTTTTGCAATTAAAAGCTGAACCTCTTCAACATTTTTTCCGGCTACCTCAATCTCTCCTAAAATAGGAAATGTGATAGACCCCTTTTGTGACACTAAATATCCTTGAATTTTATAAGTCTCAATATTGATATTACTCATTGAGTTAAATTGAATATTAAAAGGTTCGGCCGACTCAGGAATTAAAGCGGATACCTTAATGAACAATATATCATTTACCTGAAGTTTACTGTTCAAATAGCTAATATTATCCTGTGAATCACTTTTTATATCCTGATAATACAGTACGTCTTTTTTACTGGCACACGATTGGATAAAAAAGGAAGCGATTAATAACAAAAACAACTTTTTAATCATAATTCAACAGGTTTATTTGTTAACGGTATTCGGTATATAAATTCAATTTTTGGTCGTGCAAATCTACAATTCCATTTTTTAATTCAGCAAGGAAGTCTGAATTAATTGGGCTAATACTTTAAAAAGATTTGGGAAAACAGCATTACATTCCATCTAGTTCTTGATAAATGGAATTGAGGCTTTTATACTCCGGAACAATTTTTTTCATTTTGGCTACTATTGCATTGTTGGATTTTTGCTTGGCCGTATCGATGAGCTGTAAAACCAATTCATTTATCTCATCATATTTTACTATGCCTTCGTGTGCAATAAGTATTTTTTCATTGTGGGTTGGCAGATTTTTTGAAGTATCATTCAACAATTCT
Source organism: Flavobacterium sp. XGLA_31 (assembly GCF_051547105.1). Lineage (NCBI taxonomy): Bacteria > Pseudomonadati > Bacteroidota > Flavobacteriia > Flavobacteriales > Flavobacteriaceae > Flavobacterium > Flavobacterium sp. XGLA_31. The sequence goes on from NZ_JBPTTM010000004.1 coordinate 187,903, forward strand.
TCGTATAATTTTTCGCCGGGACGAAGTCCGATTATCTTAATTTCAATATCTTTTTCCGGAATAAATCCTGCTAAACGAATCATCTTTCGGGCCAAATCAATAATCTTAACCGGAGCACCCATATCAAAAATAAAAATCTCTCCTCCTTTTCCCATGGCTCCTGCTTCAAGCACCAGCTGACAAGCTTCGGGAATAGTCATGAAATAACGAATGATTTCCGGATGGGTAATGGTTATTGGCCCACCTTCCTGTATTTGCTTGGTGAAAAGCGGCACAACTGAACCATTGGAACCCAATACATTACCAAAACGAGTAGTAATATATTTGGTACTGATTCCGTTTTCATTTTTCATTTTTAGTTTATAGTCCAAAGACTGAACATACTTTTCGGCAATTCTTTTACTGGCCCCCATCACATTACTCGGATTGACGGCTTTATCTGTAGACACCATAACAAAGCGCTCCACATCGTGTTCAAAAGCCAAATCAGCAATGTTTTTAGTTCCCATAACATTGGTAAAAATGGCTTGTGCCGGATTTTCTTCCATCAAAGGCACGTGTTTATATGCTGCCGCATGGTACACCACTTCAGGTTTATACTTCATAAAAACCTGTTCGATATTTTCTTTTACCCGTATATCAGAAATTACATTGACAATCTTCACATTCGGATTGACATTCATAATTTCCAGGCTCAACTCATGCAACGGAGATTCTGCCTGGTCCAGCACTATAATTTTTCGAGGTTCAAAGCTTAAAACCTGACGCACTATTTCACTTCCTATCGAACCTGCAGCTCCGGTGACCATCACTTTTTTTCCTTTGAGCTGCTTAGAAATGGCCTTATTATCCAATACTATAGGCTTGCGTTCCAACAAATCCTGAATTTCAAAGGTCTTAATGCTTTTGGTTATCTCCTTTTGCCCTTCCAAATCGGCCACCAAAGGAATGGTATAAACCTTAAAATCAAACTCCAAACAATCTTCCACTATTTGCGAACGCTCTGACTTGGAAAGATTTTTATCTACAATGATCAGTGCCGTTGCTTTAGTTTCTTTCAAAAGTAGCGCAACACTTTCTTTCATGTGCAAAATCGGCACATCCAATATTCTCTTGGTCGTATTCTGATTCGATTTTTCAATAAACCCAACCAATTTAAATCGTTTCGGTATTTCAGTCTTTAGGGCATTAGCCAAGGCAATCGCATTGGCATCGGTACCAAAGATTAAGGCTTTCGTTAGGTTGGTTTTGTCTCCGGTATTGAAGTAACGTTCATAGGTTTGTTTTACAATTACCCGATACAGAAACAGAAACGAAAACGATAAAAACCCATTAATAACTAATCCGGTGTTGAGAAATAATTTTCGGTCGTGAAACAAAAAGAAATAATAGTTTATTGCCAGCAAAACGGTAAATGAAAAAAACTGAGCAAAAAACAATTTTAAAGCATCTACATAAGAGGAATGTCGAATGATTCCCGAGTATGTTCGGTAGAGCCAAAAGAAAAAAACATTGATGCTGAAATAAAGTGCCATAGCATCAAAAAACACATCGCTTTTCACATAGTGTAATCGCAGCCCTCTGAAAAACAAAAGCGTGATTAACGAAGCCATAAACAACAACAACACATCAAACAAAAGCACCAGCCATCTTGGCAAATACCCAAGGTTTTCCAGTCTAAATTCTATATTTATTTTAGACCAAAACCCTTTCAGATCTTTTAAAAAATTAATTGGAGTATTGTTATTCAAGTCGTATTAATGTTATTTGTACTTATTGGTAAAAATAGTAAAAAAGTTAGCGATTAAACAAAGACCGTATCACTTTAGCAATTCTTTCCCTGTCATTGTCAGTTAAATTGGAACTTGATGGCAAACAGAGCCCATTAGTAAACAATTTTTCTGATATATCCGAACCAAAATAGGCACAGTCTGCAAACACCGGCTGAAGATGCATTGGTTTCCACAAAGGTCGGGATTCAATATTATCTCTTTCTAAAGTTAACCTTAAGTCTTCGCTCGTTATTTTTGTTTTTTCGGGATCCAAAACAATGCATGAAAGCCAATGATTAGAATAAAAATCTGCATTGGGTTCAGTAAAAACCCTAACTCCTTCAACTCCTGCAAATAAATCAACATAAAACTGATGCATTTTTCTTCTGCTCTGCAAGTGTTCATCCAGCACTTCCATCTGTCCTCTGCCGATACCGGCACAAATATTACTCATGCGGTAATTGTACCCAATTTCACTGTGCTGATAATGCGGTGCGTTATCGCGGGCTTGGGTCGATAGAAAAACGGCTTTATTTTTTTGTTCCGCCGTTTTAGTGACCATAGCGCCTCCTCCGGATGTTGTAATAATCTTATTTCCGTTGAACGACAAAATACTGATATCCCCAAAGGTACCGCATTTTTTTCCTTTATAAGTACTTCCTAAAGCTTCTGCGCTGTCTTCTGCAATAGGTATTTGGTGTGCATCAGCTATTTTTCTGATTTCTTGCATTTTACAAGGCATTCCATACAAGTGAACAGCCACTATCGCTTTTGGCTTTTTCCCTCTTGAAATACCATCAAGAATCGCTTCTTCCAAAAACCTGGGGCACATATTCATCGTCTCCGGTTCACTGTCCACAAAAACAGGTGTCGCTCCCAAATAGACTATCGGATTGGCGGAGGCTGAAAAGGTCATACTTTGGCAAATCACTTCATCACCGGTTTTGACACCAAGCATCAGCAAAGCCAAATGAAGAGCTGCTGTACCCGAACTTAAAGCCGCTACGTGAACGCCATCGCCTAAATAGCTTTCCAAATCCTTTTCAAATCCGTTTACATTGGGCCCTAAAGGCGCTACCCAATTGGTATCAAAAGCTTCCTGAACAAATTTTTGCTCACTCCCACCCATATGTGGGGATGAAAGCCAAATTTTTGAATTATTCATTTTTAATTATGGTTTTGGCCAAAGAGCCAATCGTTTTTAGTATAATTTTTATATCTTCTGTAACGTAATTTCCTTGATTATAATAGTCCAAATTCATTTTGACTTTATCTCTGAAAATCACCTCATCATTATATTGTTTCGGGTGGGGTTGTTGCGCTAAAAGACACTCTTCATCAACGTATTTGAGTGAAGCCAAACTGGTAATTCCGGGTTTTAATTTCAAAACATTTCTTTCTTCACCTTCCAACAAATCATAATATCCGGGCACATCAGGCCTTGGTCCCACAATACTCATTTCCCCCACAAACACATTCCACAACTGTGGCAATTCATCAATTTTATATTTGCGCAAAAAAGCACCTAACTTTGAAATACTATTATCGGGAACCTTCATGGTTCTCAACTTGTAAATGTGGAACAATTTCCCGAACTGTCCAACGCGCTCTTGGGTAAAAATACCGTTGGCCCTCGTGTCAATGCTACATAATACCCAAAACAAAACTAGCATCCAAGAGCAAAAAATCAAAGCAAATGCTGAAAAAAAAATATCAAAAATCCGTTTTAGCATCTTTTACTTATAAAGTTTTTTTACTCAAATAGTAATCAATACAAAGTTGAGGATAATTTTCAGTTTTCATCTGATTTATGACTTTATCTATATCATGCAAAAAACTTTTTAATTCGACTTTTTGAGTATCAGTGTCATATTTCAGATAACAAGACTGATTGATAAATTGCCTGTTTTGTCCAATACTTCCGGTATTGTAAAGTTTAAAGTTATCCTTTTCCCTGAAAAATTGTTGATGAGAATGCCCAATCATATAATTTCTGTCGATGAGCAAATCAGAAATATCGGTATCGGCAAAAATATATTGCTTGTTTATGGTATGCTGTACCGTGAAATCTCCAATGGTAGTAGCTACCCCGTAATTTGAAATTTGAGAGATGAGTGTCTTGTCAAAATTTTGATAGCAATGTTTAAAAAATGTTTGTGCTATCACATTGGTCCCATCATAATGACCATCTGTAAAATAGTGCTCATGATTGCCTTTGAGTAGTACACAATTGGGAACATCATTTAAAAAACGAATACAATCATTAGTCCAAGGCCCGTAATTCACCACATCTCCGTGACAAATAAACCCGTCTGTTTCCGATTTTTCCAATTGAAATAATCGCTCCAATGCAACCAAATTGCCGTGAACATCCCCAAAAATTATAATTTTCATGTCAGCATCTTCTTGATTCCCTCTGAAATCGTTATTTGTGGTTTCCAGTTCAATGCAGCAAAAGTTTGCTGTGGATTAAAATAAAACGACTGACCGGTTTCCTCTCCGGTAAATTCGATACTACACGGAATCCATTTTTGAATTTCTTCCGAAACAGTTTTATTGGAAACCGAAATTCCGGTAGCCCCTAAATAGGTTTGATTTTCTTTTGCTAAGGCACAAGCTAAACAAAGAGCCACAGCATCATCAATATAAATGTAATCTTGTTCTCTTTCACCTTGTCCGAACAAGGTTATTTTGTTGTTGGATTTTGCCGATGCTATAATCGCCGGAATAAATGAGCTGTTGGTTATACCCGGTCCATAAATATAAGCCAAACGAATAATGGCATACTGTTTCATGGACTTGACAATAAATTCTCCTGCTAATTTGGATTGGGCGTATAATCCGGGATTGTGATAGGGTGAGTTTTCGGTTACCACTCCATTGGGATTTCCATAGACATTGGTACTCGAAATGTAAATCATTTTAGCATTGGGAAACGTTAGCGAATAGTGATACAACGTATCATTAATCTCCAACAATTTAGTATGAGGATTAGCATAATTTCCCGATAAATAAAAAATAAAATCCGGTTGGGTTCCTGACTTCAGCATGGATTCGTTGGTTAACAGCTGTGCTTTCGGGTTGATTTTGTCAGTAGCCGAATGGTAAACGGCAGTTACCTCAAAATCTTTGGCAATTAGCTCATTTACCAAAGCACTTCCCAAAAAACCATTGGCCCCAACTACTACTGCTGTTTTCATTTCTTATTCTTTTAATGAAAAGTTATAAAACTTCGGAGTCAACTTCTCAAATCTCCCTTCTTCTTTTAGTGTATTAAATTCCTTTTCATCTACAAAAAGATCAGACCAGGTGCGCAGCACTATGCCATTCTGCAACTCAGGCACCTGAATTTCTTTGCCAAACAAATAATACGCTAACAAAGCTTCCACTTCATTAAAACCGAAAAAATGACGTAAAGGAGTCGTACCACTGAACCTTGCATTGATTTCAAAGATTACCGGTTTGCCGTCAAAAATTCGAAACTGAAAATTAACCGGTCCATCCGCATTGAGCTTTTCCGCTATCGGAATAATAAATGCATCGTACTTTGATGTTTCCGCATCGCGGTAGGCCCTATATGTGTTGCCATCTCTCAAATCCCGCTTTAAGGTTACCACCACTTTACATTTTCCGTCCACTACTACGCATCCTGAGGTGTATTCTCCTTCTGATTCGGGTAAATACTGCTGAACCACTAAATTACTTTCGGGATGGTAAATCTCCATCAATTCTTCATGATTGTGAATTTTGCGAATGCCTAAAGAGCGGGCTCCGTCAAAGGGTTTAGCAAACAACGGAAAACCCAATTGCTGTTCTATTTCAATCAATTTACTTTTATCATTTGCCATAACCGATACCGGGAACGGAAAATTGTTCTTTGCTAAAAAAGCTGCTGTCAAAAATTTATCATTAGCAATAGCGATGACTTCTTCACTACTTACAATTATTTTACAGCGGAAAGCCTCTTGAAATTCATCTTTGTATTGGGCTAAAATGGGTAACTCCACATCCGTTCCTACCAAAATAGCATCGATGTTGTAATCAACAACTGCTTTCTTCAAAACGTCAATATAATGTTGCTCGTTAACTTTAGGAATGGTAATTGCATAATCGCCCAGCCAATGTCCGGAAGAACGCGGGTCAGGATCTGCAGTAAAGATTTTTTTATCGAAAGCCGCAATCTGCAGTAGGCGTAGAATCCCTTGACCGAGCAGAGCACCTGCTCCTGTAACTAAAATATTTTTTCTCATATATTCTTTTTATGCAAATCGTCAAAACGCGGCATGGTCACCTGATCTTCAGGTGAAATCCCACTGGCTCTGACTACTTTTTCAATGGTCTTAATAATGATTTTTACATCCAGAAGAAACGAAAGGTGATCCACATACCAAACATCATACTCAAATTTCTGATCCCAACTGATGGTGTTTCTTCCGTTCACTTGTGCCCAACCGGTAATCCCCGGTTTCACTTCGTGTCTTCGATTCTGAAAAGGAGTATAATATTCCAAATAACTGGGCAGCAGAGGTCGGGGACCAATCAGACTCATATCTCCCTTGATAACGTTGAACAACTGCGGAATTTCATCCAAAGAAGTTTTACGGACAAAGCTTCCTATTTTTGTCAATCGAACAGCATCAGGCAACAATTTCCCGTGAGCATCTTTTTTATCATTCATGGTTTTGAACTTGATAATTTTAAAAATCACACCGTTCTTTCCGGGACGCAATTGGGTAAAAAAAGGTTTTCCGTTATTGGCGAAATAAAGCAATATTACCACTATTAACAGGACAGGGGATAAAATAAGTAAGCCGATTACAGCGGCGGTAAAATCAAAGAGTCGTTTCAGATAGTTGGTATATAACAACGGTAGGTTCCTTTTTTTGTTGTGTAAAATTAGCAAAAAAAGGTTGTCAACCTCTATTGAATTAAATTAATTAATGCAAAAGACCTCTTCGTTTTCGAAGAGGTCTTTTCTATAGAATCTAAATAAAGATTATCTTTTAATCACACGAAGTGTTTTCACTTCGCTTCCTTGTGTTACCACAACGTTGTATACACCTGATGGATAACGATCACCTACCTGTAGGTCAGAAACCTCACTTGGTCTCACCGTACGTTGGTCGATTAGTTTTCCGGTCATATCGTAAATAGCAACGCCTACAGTATCCACACTTGAAGTGGTTAGACTCAAGTTGAAGTTTGCTGTATAAGGGTTTGGATACGCTACCACATTGAATGGTACTTTCACCTCAGCTTTCGCCGGTGTACAATCTTTGTACCAAACGGTAATAGCAGTTCCGAATACTTCAACACCACAAGTGTTGCTCATTTTAACTCTGAAGTAGTTAGCACCCACTGCTGGATTAGTCACTACATAACTGTTACCTGTAGCTCCAACGATATCTGTAAATCCTGATGTAGTTGAAGTGGTAGACCACTGCCATTGTACTGAACCGATAGATCCGGCACCTACAGTTAAGATTTTGGAAACATCGTTAGTACACAAAGCTGTTAACGCTGTTTTACCTGATGGTGTAGTGGTATTCGCCACAATAGTTTTAGCCAATGGTTTGGCTACTACATATACATAAGCTAAATCGCTGTACACAGTAGAACAAGATCCGATAGTAACCATCGCTCTGTAAGCCGTAGAAACGGTTAAGTTTCCGGTAGCAAACGTATCCGTATGGTTAGTTGAAGAAATCCATGTTGGTGTAGCTGACGTCCAAGTCGTTGATTTTTGCCAAGTAATTACTCCTACCGCTCCGGTTAACGTTAAAGTAGTTCCGGTACCCGGACATAAAGTAGTACTGGCTGGTGTAATACCACCTACCAATGCAGCCGTTCCGATAGTGTAATGAGCAGCACTGGTATAGCTTGAAGAACAAGCTCCACTAGTCACTCTGGCTCTGAACCACAACTCAGTAGCAATTCCGGTTACTAAGTAAGTAGCCGCAGTACTGCTGACAGAGGTAGTACCAAACGGTACGGTTTGACCATCGGCTGCTTTTGGTGCATTCACATAGTTTTCTCCGTCAGTAGAGTATTGCCATTGGATTTTTCCAACATAACCCGCTACTTTCAAAGTACCGTTGCTTCCTGCACAAACTACGCCACCACCTGAAGTAAGGTTACCCGCAACGGAAGTCGGATCCACTTTGATGGTTTTAACAGCTGAATAAGCCGTAGTGTTGTTACATGAATTGGTAACCAATACACGATACGATTTATCTACATCAGCTGTAGCTCCTACAAGGGTATAGGAAGTACCTGTAGCTCCCGGAATATCGGTAAACACACCCGGTGTTGTCGAAGTTGAAATTGGCGAAGACTGCCATTGGAATGAAGTACCTGCATACCCGGTCAACGTAAAGGTAATGTCGTTACCTAAACATACCGAAGTGGCAGAGGAAATAGTTCCTCCCTTCACATTAGGAACCACAGTCAACACAACCGGTGTTGTGTAAACCGTTGTACAAGCCGGACTGGAAACTTGTGCTCTGAACCAAGTCGTAGCTGTTAAGTTCAAAGGAGTATAAGTGGCTGTCGTAGCGCCGGAAATGGTAGTATAAGTCCCTGTTTGTGTCGTGGCTTTTTGCCAACGAATCACGGCACCTGAATAATTCTGCAAACTTAAAACCGTAGAATTATTAGCACTGCACACGCTTACATTTCCTCCTGAAATTTCTCCTGCTACTACCGCCGGTGTTACCGTAACTTCGGCCGTAACCGTAGTGAGCGGAGTACACACTTCATTGGTCAGTAATACTCTGAATAAAGTAGTTTGAGTCAAATCTACAGCAGTATAGGTTATTTCCGGATTCGTTGGTGCTGTTGCTGCCACCGGAGAACCTGCATTTGTCCAGTTCAATCCGTCATCAGTTGAAGACTGCCATTGCACGTTACCTACTGTTCCGGCGGCCAAAGTTAAACTGGTACTATTGCTTCCGTAACAAACTGTGGCGGTTCCTGAGACTGCCTTTTTAACCAAAGCCGGAGCAGCCGTAATGGTCACTACATTAGAGTAAGCCGTAGGACAGGTTTCACTGCTCAAAACCACTCTGTACCAAGTTGTCACATTACTATTATTTACATTTAATGTAAGCGCTGAGCTGCCTGCCGGAAGCCAAGTTGCATTGTTTGGGTTATTCACATCATAATCCGTAGATTTTTGCCATACTCTTGTCCCGGAAGAACCTTCCAAAGTCAAAGTAGTTGCATTGTCTCCCGAACAAACTGTAACTCCCCCACCGGTAATAGTACCTCCTACAGCCGGTTGACTTACACTGATTCTGACTGAATTCGTTTCGATAGGCTGACAATAACCATTGGACAGCACCACTTTATACCAAGTTCCTTGCGTCAAATTGGTAACAGTAAGCGTATTTTGAGGGTTGATTGCTCCCAAAGAGGCTGCCGGAACAGAAGCTCCTAATGCAACCCAAACCTGATTTGCCTCATCCCAATATTTCCATTGAATATCACCTACTGAACCTGCCGCTAAAGTCAATGTGGTCGAATTATCACCGGCACAAACCCGGGTAGCTCCCGAAAGTTCGGAAGCTGTCAATCCATAAATTCTTAAAACAGCACTATTCGATATTACATCATCACAAATTCCATCGCTGATAATAACTCTGTAAAGAGTACCATCTACAGGCATGGTCAATGTTTTGGTGATGGTTAGCGAATTAGTGGTAAATGTTGTATATACACCTGCAGCATTTGATTCATCAATTGTAGTCCAATTTCCTCCATTATCTTCAGAAAACTGCCATTGATAAGTTACGCCTGCTGCTCCTTGTAAAAGACCTACTTCCACAACCGCTGTTGAGCCTAAATCACTACACAAAACGGTATTTTCCGGTTGAGCATTGATTTGAATTGCCGGATTGATGGTCAAATTCAACTCATACGTAGTGCAACCGTCTACCTTAGTATAAGTTCCACTCTGAGTATATGTTTGATTATTTTGTGACCAGGTATAACTTTCACAAGCGGTAATCGTTTGACTGTCGGTAATGCTTTCATTGATAGTCAACACCAAAGTTTTGGTATCAGGACAACCTGATGCATTGGTACTCGCATAAGTATAGGTTCCGCTTTGAGTATATGTTTGTCCGTCAACCGGCCAGGTATACGAGTCACAAGCCGTCACAGATTCACTTGAAACGGTACTTTTATTAATCGTCAGGATTAAAATCTTAGTATCCGTACAGCCTGCTTCATTGGTTCCCTCAAAAGTATACGTTCCGCTTTCGGTATAGGTTTGATTGTTTACCGCCCAAGTGTAAGTGTCACAAGCGGCTACTGACTGGCTCGATGAAGTACTGTGATTGATAGTCAATTCTAAAATTTCAGTATGACAACCGGAAACAAAATTGTACGTTCCCCCGGTAGTATAGGTTTGTCCGTTGACCGACCAAGTATACGTATCACAAGCCGAAACGACATTGGTATTGCTTGTGCTTGGCGTAATCGTTAAAACTAAAACTTCTGTATGACAACCGGAAACCGAACTGTAAGTTCCGCTTTCGGTATAGGTTTGACCGTTAACCGACCAAGTATACGTATCACAGGCAGAAGTGGTAACTGTGTGTGTCGTATTAGGGGTAACCGTCACTGTGGTAACTCCTGAAGTCGCAGAACAACCATTGGCATTGGTCACCTGAACCGTATAATTCCCCGACGCAGTAACTGTAATGCTTTGGGTAGTTGCTCCGGTTGACCACAAGTAGCTGGTGCTCTCTCCGGCAGTTAAAACTACGCTTCCACCTTCACAAAAAGATGTTGGCCCGTCAGCCGTAATGGTGGCTGTGGGTAAAGCATTCACTGTAACGGTTCTTGTAGCTGTAGCATTACTACATCCTCCGGTACCGTTAAGCGTATACGTAATAGTGGCTGAACCCGAAGCAATTCCGGTTACGCCACCGGAAGTATTTACGGTTGCTACTGCTGAATTTGATGTAGACCATGAGCCTCCTGTAGTTCCGTTAGTAGAAAAAGTAGTTAAGCCATTTACACAAACCTCCTGAGTACCGCTTAAGGCTCCGGCATTTGGCGGAGACGTTACGGTTACCGCACCGGAAACAGCCGAATAGGCAGACCCACAAGGGTCGGTTACAACACAATAGTAATATAAGATTCCCGGAGTTGTATTTTGCGGAGTCAATGTGGCGGTTTGGGCTCCGTTCGCACTTCCTAAAGAGGTACCTCCGGTATATCCGTTTAAGGTATTGCTGTACCATTGGTAGGTCAGCCCGGCTCCGCCGGCAGCTACTGTAAGGTTGGTTGGTGTAGTTCCTACGCAAATATTCTGAGCTGTTGCAGCAGGTTGTGTGGTAATTATCGGATTTGTAATGGCCAAGCTATTGAAAAACAAATCATAACTTGAACCGGTACCGGCTCCTGCATTAAAGAAACGAATTTGTGCCGGCACCTGTCCACCGGACTGGGTGGTAAAGGTTCTGCCGGTATAGGTTGCGGATGAACCTCCTCTGGCCGCTATGGTGATGGTATAGGTATTGGTTCCCGTGTACGTTAAAGAAATATCCAATCCGGCTGCTGTATACCCTATGGATGTGTTGGCTGAATTGGCATCCAACATTCTGTAAGTGGATTGTCCTCCAATGAAAACCAATTCGGCCAGGTTCTGCCCGGCACTGTTTTGAAGTCCGAAACCAATGGTTTTACCGGTATCAATAAATCCGTTATCCATAGAGAACGATATGGTATTCCCTACTCCCATCGAAACCGGTCTTACCGCGCTGGCTACATTACTTCCTCCGCTGGCAAACATTCCCCAAGAACGGGTTCCACCATTATTGATATCAGAACTGCCCGAAAAGAAACCGGCTGTAGTTCCTACTGTAGATAAATTCCAGGCACCTAATCCGGCAGTATTGTCATTTTGACCATTAACCCAAGTGGTTCCGGCATTACTTTTATTGATTGGCGATACGGTTAAATTCAATGTCTTGGTATCTGTACAACCTGAAGCGTTGGTACCTACATTCGTATAGGTCCCGCTGGTAGTATACGTCTGTCCGTTCACTGACCAAGTGTAGCTTCCGCAAGCAGAAACCGTTTGACTGGATGCTGTAGTATTGTTAATCGTCAGATTCAGGGTTTTAGTATCGGTACAGCCTGAAGCATTGGTCCCTGTAAAAGTGTAAGTACCGCTCGTGGTATAGGTTTGTCCGTTCACTGACCAGGTATAGGTATCACAAGCGGATACCGTTTGACTGGATGAAGTACTGTTATTGATGGTTAATGCCAATATTTCGGTATGACAGCCTGATACTGAAGTATAGGTTCCCGAGGTAGTATACGTTTGTCCGTTCACAGACCAAGTGTAAGTGTCACATGCGGCTGCCGTAGTAGTGTTACTGGTGTTTGGCGTAATCGTTAAGTTCAGGGTCTCGGTATGACAGCCGGATACTGAAGTGTACGTTCCGCTTGCCGTATAGGTTTGTCCGTTAACGGACCACAAATAGCTGCCACAGGCACTGATTGTTGTGGTATTGCTGGTTGACGGAGTGACTGTAAGATACAGCGTTTTGGTATCAGGACAACCCGAAGCATTGGTACTCGCATAAGTATAAGTACCACTGGAAGTATAGGTTTGTCCGTTGACTGACCAGGTGTAACTGTCACAAGCCGTTACGGTTTGTGAGGATGCCGAACTGTTGTTGATGGTTAAATTCAACGTTTTGGTATCCGGACAGCCCGAAGCATTGGTTCCTACATAGGTGTAGGTTCCGCTGGTAGTATAGGTTTGCCCGTTGACTGACCAAGTGTAGCTGTCACATTCCGTTACGGTTTGTGAAGAGGCCGAACTGCTGTTAATAGTCAAATAAAGAGTCTGATCCTGTGGACACCCTGCCGCATTAGTTCCCTCAAAAACATAGGTTCCCGAAGTAGTGTAAGTGTTGCCGTCAACACTCCACAAATAACTGTCACAAGCTGAAACGGTCTGGCTGGAAGGAGTACTCACATAAATCGTCAGGTTCAAGATTTCAGTATGACAGCCCGATACTGAAGTATAGGTACCGCTTGTCGTATAGGTTTGTCCGTTCACCGACCAAGTATAACTGTCACAAGCAGATGTTGTCGTAGTATTGCTGGTATTCGGTGTAATGGTCAGGTTCAAGGTTTCGGTATGACAGCCCGACACTGAAGTATAAGTGCCGCTTGCCGTATACGTCTGTCCGTTTACCGACCATAAATAACTGCCACAGGCACTGGCGGTAGTGCTGTTATTACTGCTTGGCGTAATGGTTAGGTTTAATGTTTTAGTATCACAGGCATTAACATAAGTGTAGGTACCCGACGTTGTATAGGTTTGTCCGTTGACCGACCAGGTATACGTATCACAAGCCGTAACCGTTTGAGACGACGAAGTGTTGGCATTCACCGTAACATTGGCCGTAGCGGAGGCCGAACAACCTGAACCATTGGTAACCGTATAGGTTATTGTAGCCGTGCCCACTCCTGCTCCGGTAACAACACCTGAGGAATTGACACTCGCCACACTGGTGTTGGAAGAGGACCAACTGCCTCCCGAAGTACCACTGCTGGTTAAGGTAGTAGTCCCGTTTAAACAAAAAGACAATGTCCCGCTAAGCGAACCCGCATCGGGCAAGGCGGCCACTGTTACTGTAATAGCATAATTTGAACTAACACCACCTGTTGCAGTGTTTCTTACGGTTAAAGTCCCATTATAGGTTCCTGCCGCTGCCGCTGCCGGAACAGTAATAGCAATAGGAGACGAAGGCAAAGCCGCATTCGAGACACTGGCAAAACCCTGCCCTAAAGCCGTAGCGTCAAAAGTAATGCTGTATTGATTTGGGCTGTTAGTAGTGGCACTATAGGATATATTAGCACTGGTCACTCCGCGACAAACAGTCGGATTAGTCCCCAGTGTTATAGTAGGCGTAGGTGGTGTCTGAACCGTATACGAATAGTTAGACCCTCCGTTGTTGTTTAAATTTATGGTATACCAGTCTGCATCCGCTCCCGAAGGCGTGGTTGTTCCTGCAGTAAACAAATAATAGTTGACTGTCTTTCCTGAGATTTGACCCGGAATGGAAGCCGTATAAGTGGTAGAAGTTGCGCTGGTCATAGGAACCACTGTACTGGTCGCAAAGCCATCATTGGTATAACGAAGGTATACGCCCTGCCCTGTAGCCAAAGCTCCGTTGAGGGTGGCGGTAATCGTAGGAGACTGATTGGCATATACCGTGGAAAGCGAACTCGAGACACCGGTTATGCTACGAATGGCACCTTGCACTCTGAAGATAATCATCTTGGCACTGCTGATTCCGGCCGATTTGAATACCCAGTTATCAGTGCTATTCGCAACAGCCAAATAAAATGCTTTAGAAGAACCACAAGTAATGGTGGTGCCGGTATAAGCTGTTTCCGGAGACAACTGTACATCATTGGACCCGGAAGGACCATATTCCCCACAAGGTGTTCCGTTTCCGTAGAATCTGAAATACCGGTTTCCTGCCCCGCTCGAATTGGTGGCCGTATAAATTAATGAAGAACCTGCGCTACTTGAAAATGAGCTTCCTGTTCCCCAACCTGCACCCCAGCCATCGCCGGAATTAAACGAGTTTTGTCCAAATGAAGCTAATCCTATAAGTGCTAGCCATAAAGTAAAAAGGATTTTTTTACCCAAGTAAAACTGTTTCATAAATTTTGGATTAAATAATGATTACTAATGATTACCGTATTGTAGATGTAACAATTACAGAATACTCAATTTTTTATTCTTTTTCTTGTCTATTTCTAATAAATAAGAAACTAAAAAAAGAGCATTCTCAATAAAAACAATACTATTGCGACTTAGGGAATGTTAAAATTAACAAAATATTTTGTTAATTGAACTTGCAGCGCTACGCAAACGTTTTCGTGTTGATAAATTATTGATTTATAGTTAAAAAACCGCCGGAACAGATGATTTTATAAGTCATTGTTTATAAATCAAAACGCATCCAATTCAATCCTTTTAAGTTTGTAGCTTTCCATCCCTTTTCAGACTGCTTATCCTTCCCTGTTTAAATCAATAGCAAGCCCCTGTGAGCTCCGACCATTTTTTTAAACCAATATGGAGGCGTTTGAAGAGAATTGCAGAAGTCTTTTTTAATTGGTACGTAAGTGTTTTTCAAAAGATATATATGTTTTATTCAAAAGATATATATGTTTCATTCAAAAGATATATATGTTTCCCTAAAAAGATATATATGTTTTATCCAAAAGATGTACATGTTTCACCCAAAAGATGTACATCTTTTACTCCAATGATGTACATCTTTTTCCCAACACCTCCTGTCCCGCCAACAATATCCTGCGGTGGACTCATAAAAAAAGCCCTCTCCGTTTCCGGAGAGGGCTTTAAAAATAAATCTATTGATACGGATTATCTTTTGATCACACGAAGTGTTTTCACTTCGCTTCCTTGTGTTACCACAACGTTGTATACACCTGACGGATAACGATCACCTACCTGTAGGTCAGAAACCTCACTTGGTCTCACCGTACGTTGGTCGATTAGTTTTCCGGTCATGTCGTAAATAGAAACACCTACAGTATCCACACTTGAAGTTGTTAGACTCAAGTTGAAGTTTGCTGTATAAGGGTTTGGATACGCTACCACATTGAATGGTGCTTTCACCTCAGCTTTCGCCGGTGTACAATCTTTGTACCAAACTGTAACAGCAGTTCCGAATACTTCAACACCACAAGTGTTGCTCATTTTAACTCTGAAGTAGTTAGCACCTACTGCAGGATTAGTCACTACATAACTGTTATCGGTAGCTCCGGCGATATCTGTGAATCCTGATGTAGTTGAAGTGGTAGACCACTGCCATTGTACTGAACCTACTGATCCGGCACCTACAGTTAAGATTTTGGAAGCATCGTTAGTACACATGGCTGTTAACGCTGTTTTACCTGACGGTGTAGTGGTATTGGCTACGATAGTTTTAGCCAATGGTTTAGCTACTACATATACAAAAGCTAAATCGCTGTACACAGTAGAACAAGATCCGATAGTAACCATCGCTCTGTAAGCCGTAGAAACTGTTAAGTTTCCGGTAGCAAACGTATCCGTATGGTTCGTTGAAGAAATCCATGTTGGTGTAGCAGCTGTCCAAGTCGTTGATTTTTGCCAAGTAATTACTCCTACCGCTCCGCTTAACGTTAAAGTAGTTCCGGTACCCGGACATAAAGTAGTACTGGCCGGTGTAATAGCACCTACCAATGCAGCCGTTCCGATAGTGTAATGAGCAGCGCTGGTATAGCTTGAAGAACAAGCGCCACTAGTCACTCTGGCTCTGAACCACAACTCAGTAGCAATTCCGGTTACTAAGTAAGTAGCCGCAGTGCTGCTGACAGAGGTAGTACCAAACGGTACAGTTTGACCATCAGCTGCTTTTGGTGCATTCACATAGTTTTCTCCGTCAGTAGAGTATTCCCATTGGATTTTTCCAACATAACCCGCTACTTTCAAAGTACCGTTGCTTCCTGCACAAACTACACCACCACCTGAAGTAAGGTTACCCGCAACAGAAGTCGGATCTACTTTGATGGTTTTAGTTGGTGAATAAACTGTGGTATTACTGCATTCGCTGTATACGGCTACACGATACGATTTATCCATATCTGCAGTAGCTCCTACCACAGTATACGAAGTACCTGTAGCTCCCGGAATATCAGTAAACACACCCGGTGCAGTCGAAGTTGAAATTGGTGAAGACTGCCATTGTAATGAAGTACCTGCTTGTTTAGTTAAAGTAAACGTAATATCACTGCCTAAACATACTGATGTAGGCGAAGTAATAGTACCTCCTTTAGGAGTAGACAACACGGTAACCGTAGCCACGTCAGAAGTTAAACTTGGTAAGTCTCCTGAAATCACCACACTGTATTGTGTTCCTACTGCAGGCAACGTAGTCGTTTTAGTTACTGTTAAAGTAGCTGAAGTGTAGTTGCTATAAACCTGACCGGCATTCGCTGATGTAATCGCAATCCAAGCCGGGTTAGGGTTAGCAGCCGTAGCCACTCTGTAACGCCACTGATAAGTAGCATTTGGCATCGTAGAAGCCACGGTATAATTCACCGTTGCACCTACTGTTGAACAAAGAATGGCATTAGCAGGTTGCGTGGTAATTTCAGCTACCGGAATAATGGTTAAGTTCAAGTATTCTGTATGACAACTGTTTGGAGCTGAATACATGGTATTTACTGAAGCTGTATAGGTTTCATTGTTAACAGGCCAAGTATAACTTCCTGTTGCTGTAATTGTAGTAGTGTTAGAGCTAACAGGATTAACCGTAATTCCAAACGATACCGAATTACCTACACATCCGTGTAATTTTGGTGTAATAGTTATTGTAGCACTTCCTAATGTAGTAGTAAATGGAGGAACCACAGTAACATCTGTAAGATCATTCAATCCGATTGCAGCTCCACCGGTCACATCAAAAGTAACATCTCCGGACGTTGATGAAGTTAAAGTTAGTGGCGTACTGGTAACTCCGTCACATACATTATAAGCCGATGGGAATACATTAGAAACCGTTGGAGTTGTATTGATAGTCAAGTTCAACACTTGCGTTACACAATTAGCCGTAGTTCCTGTATAAGTACCACTTGTTGTATAGGTTAAACCGGTGTTTGACCAAGTATAACTGTCACAAGCTGAAATAGTGGTCACATTGTTTGTACTTGGGATAATCGTCAAGACTAAAGTTTCTGTATGACATCCTGAAGTATAGGTATGCGTACCGCTGGCTCTGTAAGTTTGTCCATCTCCCAGAGGAGCTGCCCAAGTGTAAGAATCACAAGCTGAAATGGTAGTAGTATGACTGGTACTTGGTGTAATGGTCAACGCTAAAATTTCGGTATGACATCCTGTAACTACTGAATACGTTCCGGATTCAAAATATTCCTGATCATTGTATGACCATGTATAACTGTCACACGCTGTTATTGTAGTGGTATGACTGGTACTTGGTGTAATGGTTAAGTTCAAATTCTCTGTAGAACAACCGTTAACCACAGTATAATTTCCTGATGCAGTATAGGTTTGTCCGTTTACAGACCATACATAACTGTCACAAGCAGTTGCAGTAGTAGTGTTGCTTGTATTAGGTGTTACGGTCACCGCAATCGTGTTTGAAGTGGCGCCACATCCATTAGCGCTTAATTCCTGTACGAAATAATTTCCTGAAGCAGCAACCGTGATGCTTTGCGTAGTATCACCAGTTGACCATAAGTAACTAGGACCTTCACTAGCTGTTAACGTTACGCTACCCCCTTCACAGAAAGAAGTCGCTCCGTCAGCAGTGATAGCAGCTGTAGCTGCTTCACAAGCAATCCCTGTTACTGTAAAATTGTCTATTCTACTAGTTCCGCCTGTACCTACTGCACTACCATTAATAGCTACAGTTCCGGTACTTACAACTCTGAAATAAACAGCTGTTTTATTATTTAAAGCCGTTAGAGCAGTTAAGTCAAAAGTGCGGTTTGAAATGGATTTGAAATTCGTAGCACTCCAGCTATCGTTAGTAACAGCATAAGTACTTAAATCTGTAAAGTTGGTTCCGTCCAAACTGTATTGTACTTTAAATGAGGCAGGCCCGGTAGCACTTCCGGTTTGATCGAATGCGATAGCCAAATCATGGTAATCTGAAGTGTTTACTTTGAATTGGTAGTAATCGCCAACAGCCCAATGATCAGAAGTTGCTGATTTTGTTGAACCATTTCCGGCCGGAGTTGACCAAATGGTGGCAGTACTGGCGTGAGTTGAGCTGAATAAACTTCCTGAAGTTTGTAATCCCTGGTCAGCTACTGCTGAACCGGCAGTAATAACTGCAGTACTTCCCGGAGTAGCAATAGTTACCCCTTCAAAAGTCCATTTGGCAATGGCAGTCAACACTAATTGTGTTTGTGCCACATCTGCAGCAGCATTATAGAAATCGTTACCTGGTTGTGAAGCGGTAATTGTAGTGCTTCCCGGACCAACAACTGTAACCACATTTCCAACGATAGTTGCTACAGCCGGATTAGAACTTGAATAAACTACTGAAAGCGCAGAAGATGAAAATCCGTTCAATGTGAAAGTCGTATCCGCAGTTGTGCGGTTCACTAAAGCATTGAAAGTAATTGTTTGATTCGCTTTGTTAACGGTAAAGGTTTGTGACACATCTGCAGCTGCATTATAATTGCTGTCACCAGCCTGAGAAGCGGTAATCGTTACTGTACCTACACCAACTATAGTTACTGTAGTTCCAGAAACAGTGGCTATCAAAGGATCAGAACTTGTGAAAACAATTGGAGCACCTGAAGCACCACCTGTAGCGGATACTGTAAACGGAGCATCTCCATACGTTTTATCAGCTAATGGATCAAATGAAATTACCTGATCCGCCATAAGAATATCTGCTGACAAGCCGCTTGGTTGTGACAACACATAACGATCTGCCTGAGCACCGCTGATAGAAAGATTAGCCGTAACCGCTATTCCGGTTCCAACATTAGCTGTAGCAAAAGCAGCAGCATTACTTAAAGTCACGTCATCTGTACCTACTACACCGTCTAAATCAGCGGTTAAGGTAGCAGCAGTGGTACCATCGTAAGTTTTATTCGCCACACTTACATTTACCGCATTCAATCCTTTTTTAGCTACAACCAAAGACTGCGCAACATCCTGAGCCGGATTGTGTGTACTGTCTCCATCTTGTGAAGCGGTAATAGTTGTAGTACCCGGTGCATGTATGGTTACCGTATTTCCTGAAACTGAGGCAACGGCAGGATTAGAACTGGTATAGGTAATTGTCAAACTCGAATTAACAGAACCTGTTAAAGCAAAAGGTGCATCTCCATAAGTAACCGGAGATAAAGCTCCAAAAGTGATGGTTTGATTCGCTAATGAAGTATTGATGATATTTTGTTCCTGATCTACTGATACAGCCGCATTGTAGTTATCATTACCGGCTTGTGAAGCAGTGATTACAGAAGTTCCCGGAGCAACGATAGTTACAGTGTTTCCACTGATAGTCAATACAGAAGTATTAGAGCTTGAATAACTAACAGCTAAACCTGAAGAAGCAGTAGCGGCTAAAGTGTACGGACCGTCCACATCATTCTTAGGAGAAAGAGCCGCAAACGTAATCGTTTGATTGGCTTTATTAACCACTAATGCCTGGTCTACAGCTGTAGCGGCATTATAGTTATCATCCCCTGCCTGAGAAGCAGTAATGGTGGCTGAACCCGCACCCACTATAGTTACTGTATTTCCTGAAACTGTTGCTACAGCGGTATTTGAACTGCTGTAAGATACTGTCAATCCGGAAGTAGCTACACCGTTTAAAGTATAAGCTGCATCTCCGTAGGTTTTAGTTACCGAAGAAGTCAATGAAATTGTTTGATTCGCTTTAGCGATGGTAACTACTAAAGTTTTAGTATCGGTACCGGTTAAATTAGTCGCACTCAAAGAAACATTGAATGTTCCGGCCACTGTTGGAGTAC
This sequence comes from Flavobacterium sp. XGLA_31, assembly GCF_051547105.1. Lineage (NCBI taxonomy): Bacteria > Pseudomonadati > Bacteroidota > Flavobacteriia > Flavobacteriales > Flavobacteriaceae > Flavobacterium > Flavobacterium sp. XGLA_31. The sequence goes on from NZ_JBPTTM010000004.1 coordinate 208,218, forward strand.
CTGTTATGGCTCCTGATGTAGTATTTATGGACAAACCTGAAGGCAATCCTGAAGCCGCATACGAAGAAGGACTGTTCGTTGCTGTTGTAGCATAACTAAATGCAGCTCCCACTGTACCACTTGCCGTTAAAGCACTGGTGATTGAAGGTGCCGGCTGTAAAGACGTATATCCTGTAAGGGCTAAACCATTCGTTCCTGCTGCAGGTGAAGAGAATCCCCAACCTCCGGTAGAAGTCTGACCACTGGCATAATATCTCAAAGTTACCGTAGTTCCTGCCGGTACATTTTGTAAGGCCGTAATTCCGGTAAGGTCAAAATTAATAGACAACGAAGTAGTGGTAACAGGTGAACCTATCAATGTAAAAGTAGATCCGTTTAAACTGTAAGCAAACTGAGATGTAACACCCGGTGAAGCATAGAATGTATTAGTTCCTATTAAATTAGCATCGATTCTTGTCAATGTTAAGGTTTTTCCGGCTACAGCTGTTGCCTTTACTTCAAAGTAATCGGTATTAGACGTAGAAATTCCGTTATTTTGGAAACCAACGGTTCTGAATGAATTACTTCCTGAACTTGAAGCAGCTCCTGCCCCTCTGGTCATTGTACTTTGACTGGCAGTATTATTTAAATTGGTGTTGTAAGTAGTCGCAGCAAAAGTTGCCGGAGAACTTTGTCCAAAGAAATCCCAACCTGCTAAAACTGAAGCTCCCTGGGTTACCGTTAAAGTTTGAGTAACTTGCGGAGCAGCGTTATAGTTAGCATCTCCGGCTTGATTTGCTGTAATGGTAGTAGTACCAATTCCAACAATGGTAACGGTATTACCTGAAACAGTAGCGACAGCTGTATTTGAACTGGAGTAACTTACCGCTAAACCTGAACTGGCATTTAAGGCTAAAGTATAAGTAGTTGTATTGGTCGTTTTAGTATCTGTAGCGGCCAAAGTAATTGTTTGGTCAGCTTTAGCAATAGTAAAACCAGCACTTGCTGAAGCAGCACTTTCGTAATTAGTATCGGCAGCTACAGTAGCAACTACAGTGTAATTTCCGGCATTCGTTGGTCTTGTTGCACTAGGACCATAAACGGTTGGTGAAACTCCGTTGTAGCTGTACGCTATTGCTCCTGTAGAACCGGTTACACTGGAAGTGTTTGGCCCTTGAGCCGTTCCGTTGTAGGTAAAGGTAAGAGCACCGGTAACCGCTATAGAAGAAGCTGCTTTATTAATCGTAGCCGTTATTCCTGTAGGCTGAGCCACGGTATAGTTAGCTGCTGAAGCCCCGTTTAACGTAAATCCTAAAACGGTAATTGACTTGTTGGTTCCGGCAGTCGCCGTTACAAAATTATAGGTCGCTGAAGTCCCATTAGGAGTAACATCATCTGAACCTACAACTCCATTAAGAGTAGCTATTCCGGTAACTGATGCCGCTGTAGTCCCGTCATAGGTTTTGTCCACTCCTGTTAAACCGGAAATGGTTAATCCTTTTGGTGAAACGGTACTGCTAACTGTAGCCACCGTAATGGTAGTAGCCTGATCACTGGATAAGGTAACATTACCTGAATAAGTTCCGGCTGCGGTAGTAGCTGCCAAACGAACGTTAATTGTTGTAGCAGATAAACTTCCTGCACCACCCACGGTTATCGCAGTAGCATAGGCTCCTCCATCAGAAACTTCAAATCCGGCAGGGGCGCTTACGTGCACGCCTTCATTTAAAGATTGCGCACTTAAACTGAAAGAAGTGGTTCCACTTGCCGTTCCGTAAGTAGTTGACACTGCTGATAAAGTCCCGCTGGCAAACAAGGTTGGGGTATTGGCAATAATATCAGCACTCAATGCGGTTGGTTGAACCAACAGGTAGTTGGCTACTGCCGCTCCGGTTATAGCATATCCGGTAACATTTACTGTGATACCCGTACCTACTGATGAGCTGACAAAAACAGCGGTTGGAGTTCCGGTCAAAGTAACGTCATCTGTTCCTACAACTCCCGATAAAACAGCGGTACCGCTTAAGGTAGCCGTGGTGTTTCCGTCATAGTATTTGCTGTTAGCTGTAATTCCGGTTACATTTAAATTCTTAACATTTACGGTAAGTGTTTGAGTAACTGAAGTGGCTGCACTATAGTTAGCATCACCGGCTTGTGAAGCGGTAATCGTAGTGGTACCCGCCCCAACAATGGTAACTGTATTTCCTGAAACAGTAGCGACAGCTGTATTTGAACTACTGTACGATACGGTCAATCCGGAAGTAGCTACACCATTTAAAGTATAAGCGGCATCTCCGTAGGTTTTAGTTACCGAAGGAGTCAATGAAATTGTTTGTGATGCTTGGTTAACGGTAATATCACCGTTTACATAAGTAGTAGCAGCATAGTTAGCTGAATTATAAGTAGCTCCGGTACCATTGACCAAAGCAGAAGGTACAATAGAACCTACATAACTTCCGGGAGCAGCAGTCCCTGAGGCACCAGCTCCATAAGTATTGGTTACTGTAGCTCCGGTACCTAAACTATCGGTATAGAGTAAACCTGAAACACTAAAATTTGAGGATGAGCCATTGCTCAATGTTGTTCCGTATGATTTCGTAACATTGTTCGCTGTAATGGTCAACCCGGTTGTAGCCTGAGCAACAGTTAAGGTTGCAGAAGTACTTCCGGCATTGTATCCGGTAGCTGCAGCCTGATTGGCGATAATAGTGGTAGACCCCACTCCTTTAATCGTTACTGCTCCTGTACTGCTGTTAATCGTTGCCACAGCAGAATTTGTACTCGTATAAGATATAGCTCCCGGACTATCCGAAGAAGCTACCATAGAAAACCCGGCATCTCCATAGGTTTTGGAAACATTGGGATACGATGCAAAAGTTGGGTTTACGGCTGGTAAAGAACCTGTTAACTTCAAATTTTGATTTCTTAGTCCGGTTCCTGAGGTAAGTGTATTTGAAAATCTGAATTTTGTTGTACTTGTAAAGGTCTGCCCCGTAATACTTATCGTTCCATTCACATAGGTTGACGATGTAGGCGCAGAAGAAGTATAGGTTGTTGCTGACCAAGAAGTCCCTCCATTGGTTGAAACTTCAACCTTAAGTGCAGGATTCGCTGTTACAGTTCCAAAGGTTGCAACAGAATAAGCCAAAGTAACATTGGTATACCCTGTCAAATCGTAATTAGGAGTTACAATTTGATCCGAAGGATTTCCTGCTTCCAAGTGCAAATAAGTTGACTTATCAATTGCATTGGCAGTCACATTATTAGTCAACACCCAACCTGTTGGTATGGTTGCTGTAGTGTTTTGATAAAAGAAAAAGGTTGTTTGAGCAAAACTTTTTCCTGAACCAATAACCAATAAAAATAATGCAAAACTCAACACATGAAAGAGCCTTGCATTTTTCAATAGTAAAATGTTTTTCATAAATAAGTATTTAATTGAAGACAAAAATATAGATAAAATCAGGCTTCCTCATAAAAAGATATTAACTTATTGTTAAGTAACCCGCTAGATTTCTTTCATCGATTTTCCATGTCTTTCATCGACAAATCAATGAAGTTAATTTCTTACATAAATACAAGTGCTTTTGATAATCTTATCTTTTTAACTATTTTTCTTATACATTTTATTTGTTTATTTTAAAAAATCGCTTGACAGTCAACTGAAAAGTAAAATCATCGGCTTTACAAAATGTACAAGAAGAGAATATAAAAAAGCCTCAAATTGCTTTTCGGCAATTTGAGGCTTACAATTGATTTTTACAGGAACTATCGCATCACTTTTTTGGTAATCGTGATTCCGTCTTCAGAAGTGATTTGCACCAAAAGCACTTCATTGGCCAATCCTGCTCCTATGGTAGTTTGTGTAGCATTGACACCTTTTTTCTCTACTAATAACCTTCCTCTCAGGTCAAAGACTTTGACGGTAGCCATAGTCACATTTCCTGAATTGATTACAAAATCATTAGTTTGATTTTTATAAATCACCACTTGGTTTGCATTGAATACCGGATTAGTAACCCCTAACGGCATTTGGTACAGAAGTTCAAATCGAGAAGTAAAACTACCGGCTTCTGAAGCGAAGTTATAACTTCCGGCACGCAAATCGTGAATGGTTTGAGTCGTGTTATCTCTTAAATAAATCTCCTGTGATCCGGTAAATAAACCGTCAACATGATCAAGAGCAATAGTATAATTTCCGGCTGCATTGGCTTTAAAGCTTAACGGCACCACATCAGTAGCATCAAAAGGCAAAGCTCTTCCCTGAATAGCATAAGGAGTTGCATCAATTAAAGAAGTCAGCGCAATATCACCATCATTAATGTATTTCCCGTCTATAGTCGCATCCACTCCCTGAGTAGCATTGGTCATATAACCTACCATTGCCTGAGAAAATAATCCGGAACTGTTCGTAGCGTTTAACCAAATTCTGTTTCTTTCCACAGCAGCAGAAGTTGTGTTTGAATTTTTGAAAAACTGATCGGTATGATTGTCCAATCTCATAGTATTATCAAAATTTACTGTTCCGCTTCCGGTACCTTCCACAAAGAAGCCCTGACCTGTTTGGATGATATCATTCGGGTCAAAAACCTGTGCTTCGCCATTGCTAACAAAGCCTCCCAGAGTCCAGGTACAGTAAGAAGGACTCAACGCATTATTGGTTTTTCTCCAAAAATATAAGGTTCCTGTTATTGTTGAACTATTGTTTGCATCCCCTACAAATGCTGTCGCATCAATTGGAGACGGGTAAGGATTACCTACCAAGTTAAAACGCATTCCTGCTCCCCCATCAACCAGGTTAAAACTGTAATTTCCATTATTCGGAACTCCGGCAAACTGCCCTGTCCAAACTGTGGCGGTCAACGGATGATTATTTGGCACTCGTATCAAATATCCTTTCGCTGTAGCGAAATTATTAGTGGTTGGATCAATCGGCTCATACAGATTCGTATAATCAGGAGCTGCCGGATTCGTATCTATAGTAGTATAGGTATAAAAACGGTTCGTTAACGTTTGTGGAGAGAATGCCGCCAACTGTTGATTCGCTACCGGAGAAGACCATAAAGTATAATCCAAACGTTTCAAAGCAGAACTGTTGCGTTTGATAATTACAGCTCCGGTATTCGTATTTGTAGTTCCGGACTGGATTAAATTAGCATTGTTATTAAAAGTAACCAAACATCCTGCTCCTACCGTGATGGGTCCGCTCAATGTTACGCTATCTCCGGAAGTAATACTTACCGTAGCACTATTATTGACTGTTAAAGAACAAGCTTCCATATCAACACCTCCTGAAGTGTAGGAGTCCGAGATGATTGCAGCAGTAGTAGCATTAGGCGCCCCATTTGACCAAGCACCGCTGCTCCAGGTAGTGGTATTAATGCTTACGGTTGTTGCACTGGAAAAAGCTTCCGGGCAAGTACCGTTTTCAATTACGGCTCTGAATTGAGTGGTTTGAGTTAATGGTCCTGATGTATATGTATCAAGAGTATTGGCAATCGTCGTCCAGGTTGTGAATGGACTAACTGAATATTCCCAACGAACTATGCTACCCGTATACCCCCCTAAAGTCAATTCCTCACTGGTTGAACCGGCACAAATGGCTGTACCTCCCGTTACCGATCCTCCAACCGGAGCCTCATCCACTGAAATTAAAACGGAATCCGATTCTGCTGTATCACAAGAACCGTTTTGAACTACGGCTCTAAAATAAGTATCCTGAGTTAGCGTACCGATAGTAGCACCCGTTAAAGTAGCTGAAGTGACAAAGATATCTGTTGGAGAAGTGAACCCGGCATCTAGGGATGATTCCCATTTAATTACTGAACCGGTATGACCGGATAAGTTTAAGTCCGCAGGTTGTGTTCCCGAACAAATAGTTTGATCATTTGAGACGGTTCCTCCTACGGTCAAAGCATCTACTGTTATCAATACGGAAGAAGAATAAGCTACCGAGCAAATATTGTTTTGCACTACTGCTCTGAAATATGTATTGGCAGTTAGAGTACCTATTGTAACCCCGCTTAAAGTATTTGATGTTTCAGCAATATCTGTTGGCGAAGTAAATCCGGCATCGGTGGCACTTTGCCATTTCACTATATCACCGGTTTCTCCTGACAAGGTTAAATCTCCCGGTTCTGTTCCGTAACAGATGGTTTGATTGTTTGTCACTGTTCCTCCTACTGAAACAGAATATACAGTGGCTGTGACAGCTGTTCTTGTTGCCGAAACACAACCTGTAGTCGTATTTCTTGCTTCCGCATAATAAACTGTAGTCGTAGAAATACTTGGTGTTGTATACGACGTAGAACTGCTTTGCAACAGTGTTCCGCCAGTAGCCGCACTATACCAGTCTACGGTTTCTCCTCCGCTGACAGAGGCTGAAAGATTCACGGTTCCGGTACTACATCTTGAACCGTCAGTTCCTGATGGAGCACTTGGCAAAGCATTCACCGTCAATGTTCCGTTTGTATAAGTAATTGAATAGTTAGAAGCACTGAATGTTCCTCCTGTTGCGGCTGATGGCACAATAGTATATGAACCAACTGCTGCTCCTGAAGCTGCTCCTGAACTTGTCAAAGTGACATTCCCAACGGTTTCCCCTGCTTGTAACGCCGAAGTCGTAAAAGCTGTTGTTCCTAAAGTATAAGTAGTACCAAAACACTTTGAGGCATTGTCAGCCGTAATTGTTAAAGCAGCTTCGGTAATAATTCCGTTGGTACTGCTTACAAAAGTATAGCTGTAATTGTTTCCGCTGTTTCCATCGGTAACGATCCCTGAAGGCGTCATCGTTTTTCCGGTTCCTACATTTTTAGTATCATACGTTTGAGTAAACGCAGCGGTATCTCCCGATTGAATAGTTCCTGAAGTTACCGTTGGATTCGTAGCCGAACTGGTTGTTCCATCGTAAGTTTTGCTGTTGGCCGCCCCGGTAATGGTCAAAGCTCTGGCAGTAATCGTTCCATTGGTACTGGTTACAAAAGTATAACTGTAATTGTTACCACTGTTTCCGTCAGTAACAATTCCTGTCGGTGTCATCGTTTTTCCGGTTCCTGCATTTTTAGTATCATACGTTTGGGTAAAGGCGGCAGTATCTCCTGATTGAATAGTTCCTGAAGTTACTGTTGGATTCGTTGCCGAACCCGTTGTTGCATCATACGTCTTGCTGTTGGCCGCTCCGGTAATGGTCAAAGCTCTGGCAGTAATCGTTCCGTTAGTACTGTTTACAAAAGTATAACTGTAATTGTTACCGCTGTTTCCGTCAGTAACGATTCCTGTAGGTGTCATGGTTTTTCCAGTTCCCACATTTTTATTGTCATACGTTTGAGTAAAGGCGGCGGTATCTCCTGATTGAATAGTTCCCGAAGTTACTGTTGGATTCGTTGCCGAACTGGTGGTCGCATCGTATGTTTTACTGTTGGCCGCTCCGGTAATAGTCAAAGCTCTGGCGGTAATCGTTCCGTTGGTACTGGTTACAAAAGTATAGCTGTAGTTGTTTCCACTGTTTCCGTCAGTAACAATTCCTGAAGGCGTCATCGTTTTTCCGGTGCCTACATTTTTAGTATCATAGGTTTGAGTAAAAGCGGCAGTATCTCCCGATTGGATAGTTCCTGAAGTTACTGTTGGATTCGTTGCCGAACTGGTTGTTGCATCGTATGTTTTACTGTTGGCCGCTCCGGTAATGGTCAAAGCTCTGGCAGTAATCGTTCCGGTTAAGCCTGTTGGTTGTGTCAAAGTATAATTGGCGGCATCGGTCCCTCCCAAAGTACTGGTTGAAGTTACTGCTTTTCCGGTTCCGACATTTTTGTCATTAAAAGTTCCTGTTCCATTAAACGTAACAGTATCTCCGCTTAATATACCGGAAAGAGTTCCCGTGATTGTTGCTGCAGTAGTAGCATCATAAGTTTTTGAAGTTACTGCCGGAGAACTCACGGTTAACGCTTTGGCATTGACAACAAAGCTCGAACTTGCTAAACCAAAAGAACCTCCTTGTGTAGCCGTTATCGTAGTAGTTTCGGCTTTTCTTAATGAGGTTGCCAATGTTGTTGTAGAAACCCCTGAAGCAAATGTAACCGAGGTTGTGTAAGTAGGACTACCTCCTGAACTGGTACCCGGTCCACTGTAAGCAATCGTTTTAGCTCCTGTATAAGAGGTTACTACATTGTAAAATTGATCAATAGCTCTTAGATTACTGATATTGAAAGAAGTCCCTACCGTTTGGGCTGTTGGCGTCCCTGTGTTTCCGCTTCCGGCAACAGTAGTACCATCCGTAAAAGTTTCTCCCGGCAGAGTAACTAATAATTTAGTCATCGTTCCGAAAGTTTGTGACAAGCTTCCTAAATTGGTTCCAACAGTTAAATTAGTCGCATCTTGTACTATTGTACCACCTCCAAAAGTAATATTTCCTGCAGCAGTTACATTAGCTCCATCAATCGCTCTTACTGATACTCCTACTATATTAAATGATTCGGAGGCTCCGTTTGAAAGCCCACTGATGGTTAAGGTAATAGTTGTACTGTTCGTATAAGCAACACTTCCTGAAGCTCCGCCTGTTACAGACACTCCTGTATTATTAAAAGTCCAACCTGTAGGCGCGCTCAAAATAAAGGTTCCATTTTTTAAATCTTTATTAACACCTTCAGCAATTACTATTGTTCCTAAAGTTGTATAAGCCGGTGAAGCAGCATTGGCTGCTTTGTCCGCAGATATATTGGTTCCGCCTGTTGCAGTAGTAATTCCCACATTCGCCTGTACAGAAAAACTTCCCAGAATTAGCATCATCACAAAATAGCCTTTTTGGAATGATTGATTAACAGCTTTCTTGGCTAGTATTCCAAAAACATTTATTTTTTTTGGGGTTGAAAGTAAAAATGTTTTCATATGCTCAAAATTTAGAATTTTTAGACTTGTAAACGTTATTCCGGAGCGCCATGCTTTTACAGATCAAACAAAACGTTTTGTTCAACTGTAAAATCATCATTGACCCACAGATTCTTAACCTAAAAAACAAAAGAAAAATCCTCCGTCTCCATAGTCCAGACAAAGGAAGAGATAGTTTTTATGAAAAACAAATTTTTTAAACGATTAAATGCGTACTTATAACGATTTTAAGTCGTTAAGCTTAGACGAAATGCAATTAAATATCGATTAATTGATTTTTAAAAAAAGTGTACCATATTCACTCCAAAGAAAATAATCTTTTTAGCATAGAAAATTCGTCATTTAAAGACACTTGAAAAAGATGCATTTGAAGCGTTAAATAATTCGTTATTATGTACTATAAAAAACAGTATCCAGTCTCTCTTTTTTTTTAAGAAAGACTAAATAACAGAGAAGAAAAAAACTTAATTATTTAAAGATTACGATATTCTGCCAAGATGGACTCCCAAACAACTTTTTGGTCATACCGTGAAGTAATCATGGGCCTTGAATTACGTTGCAATTGAAGATACCATTCCTGATTTTCCATGAGCAAAGTCATTTTTTCCAGGAGCACTTCCTTGTTTTTGACTGGAATGATTGTCCCGTTAATCCCTTCTTCAATAATTTCATTACAACCATTAATATCAGATACAATACAAGGCAGTGCCATAGCGCCTGCCTGCATAACTACATTAGGAAACCCTTCGCGATAACTCGGAAAAACCAAAACTTTAGCTATACTGAAATAAGGCCGTACATCGTATTGAAACCCAACGCTAATTATATTCTCGTTTTGCTGAATAACAGTCATTGTTTCAGGAAACAAGGGGTCTAAATCGGTTTCGTAATCCCCTACTAAAAGTAGCTTGGCATGAGAATACGTTTTTTGTAATAACTCAAAAGCAGCTATCATCTCATTCAACCCTTTGTCTTTGACCAATCGCCCAACAAACACAAAAACAAAATCCGTTTCGGCTATAGCCAACTGCTTTCTCAATATGTTCTTCGATTCATCAGAATATAATGTCGGAGTAAAAAAATCAGTATCAATTCCATTAGAACTCCCATTGGCTATAACTTTCAATTTGGTTGCTTTACAGTAGTTGTTCTGAATAATAATTTCCTGTAATCCTTGGGAATTTGGATAAACTTTGGTTGCCAAAGCATAAGTTAACTTTTCAACTCCATCGAGTATTTTTCTTTTTAAACCCGTGGTTTCCAACAGTGGCAACCCAGCCACAGTATGTAATCGATTCGGAACCCCTGCCAATCGTGCCGCGAGCATCCCTACTATTCCGGCTTTGGGCGTATGAGAATGTACTATTAGAGGCTTTTCTTTTCTCAAAAACAAAAACAAACGAAAAACGGCCAACAAATCAGCCAACGGAGTAATTTTCCTTGACATCTCAACATGAAATGTTTTCACGCCTTCCTTTTTGCCAATTTTCTCTAAGTTTTCCTTCTCTGATGAAACAGCGGTAACTTCATAGTAAGCACTCATAAAACGCAATTGCCCTGTGAGCAGTTTGTCCAATGAGATAGGAACTGTTGTAATCCGGATAAGTTTTTGTTTTTTCATTTACTTTTTTGAATTGTAAAGCACCAAACCTTGACTAATGATACAAAATAATGCGACCATCATAAAAGGCTGAAACATCATCTTGGTTCGCATAAAAATCCCCAAATTGGCATAACGCTGCACGTATAACAGACTTGAGATTAAGGCAAACCCAAAAGCAACCTTCATCCAATTAGAATAATGAATCTTATTAAGATATCGAATGCTGAAAAACAACCCCAATAAACAGACGAAAAGCACCAATGCATTTTCCACACTGGCCAATACACCTAAAATAGACTTAACGTCAAAAAACAAGGGTCGGAAGTTAAAAGCGAAAATTCGGGAAAAATAATCATACTCCTGCATTGGAATGTATGACCCGGAATGCCGGAATGAATAAACCGAAAAATCGTTATACCGCTGAATTCTGCTCCAATCAAAATAGCGAATTTTAGTAAGTTGCAACACCATATAAAACAACACCAGCATTCCCGAAATCGAAACAAAGACCATGATTATTTTCTTTTTCATCGATTGATTTTTTTGAAACGCAACAACCAATGCTACAGCTGTCAAAAGCATCAATGCCACATGCGGTCGAATGATTAAAACCAACAGACAGCCCGTAATAAAACTAAACGTTTTGTAATGATGACTTGCCATCGCATAAAAAATACCAGCCAATCCATAAAAAACCAAAGCTTCCTTCCCCAGATTAGCAGTCCAAAAATGCAGGTTGGGCAACCAAGCCAACAGGTAGACAAGATTAACTTTTTTGTATATGGTGCTGCTACCCAAAACCAAAACGGCCCATTGCATCCATTTTAAAACTCCGAAAAAACCGATCAATCCATATATCAAAAAACCGGACCAGAAAGGCAATCCCAGCTTTAGCAACGGGTAGTTCAGAAAAAGAATAAAATCGGTGCCGTAATTGGCAAAATCCAACCACACATATTTATGAATATCAAAGTTTTGAGCCCAATACAAATGCGCATCCGAAATTCCTTTTAAGACTCTAAAATCATAAGCAAAAACAATAAAAATCAGATGATAGAGAAAGAGTAATATGACTTGTTTTTGTTTCAAGATGCTAATTTATTTTAAATCATTTTTAAGAAAATCAGCCAAGTAAACCGAGAACTCTTCAGCTCCAATTTTTGACAGATGTTCTTCGTCTTTCCAATAATCCAGATTGTCATTTTTAGCGTAAAAATCGGTGAAATCGTAATATTTAATCCCTTTGGATTCCATTAATTGCTTCATGGCTGTGTTATCTTTTTTGCATTTGTCTTTGTAAACCGGAGAAGTAAAGACAATGAGTGCTTTGTTGTTTACTTTGCAAAAAGCGACGATTTCATCCAAACATGTATTGTTGATATCAGAAGCTTGATAGGTTTCCTCACATTTGTTTTTTCTTCCGTTTCTTTTCAATTTTTTAAGAAAAATGGCTTTCTGTGCTTTGTTGTTTTTGATTGGATCATAACCATTATACTTCTTATAATTGTATTTGGGTTTGACAAAGTTCCGCAGCAATGACAAGACCAATCCATTATAATCCAAGGACCACATGACGCTTGAAAAATAATTATTCCGGCTCATTTCAATCAGTTTCTTTCGAATGATTCTGTTCTGATGATATTTCACCAAAAGAGCATCCATGTCATCACCTGCATAGTCTTTTTCGAAAACATTATTAGGATCCAATTGCAACACCACGAATTGTTTTTTGTTTTTTGGCAAGGTTTGAATTAGCGTGGCACTAAAAGCCATTTTTCTGCCATTAACCCCCATATTGTAGGACGATTTACCAAACATTTTAGGATTGATATGATGATTGGTTCTGGAATTCCCAAAAAAGATAATTTCGGTAGTGTCTTTCAGCTTTAAAAATTGGTTTAATTTCCCTACTCCCTCACCTACAAAAACTCTTTTATCTACCTGCAACAAACAGAAAAAGACAATTTTATCCAATATAAAAATCGACAAAATAACGATGATGAATAATTTGAATGATTTCATTAGAATTGGAAATAAATAAAGTTAGTAGAATTCGAATAAAACAACACAACCAACATGGTCAAAAAGCAAACCAAAGCAACCAAGCTAAACGTACTTATCCTACTTCCGAAGGATTCGATAGCAATCTCTTTTTTAAACAGATAAGTATCGAAACTCAGACCAATGAGCAACACCACTATTGAGTTAATCATAATATTAATGTCACCAATAAACGGTGCTCCGTAATCGAAGGAGAAAAACTTATGAATAATAAATAAAGACGTGTGTATGTCGGGTGATCGAAAGAATACCCATGCCAAAACTACTATAGCAAATGTTATTATTCCTCCTAAAAAACCAAAATCGTTTATTTTCAATTTTTGAAAAGAAAATTTTTCAAAACTCAAAACTAATCCGTGTATACCTCCCCAAATCACAAAATTCCATGAGGCTCCATGCCACAAACCTCCTAACAACATTGTTATCATTAAATTTCGATAAGTAATTTTAATTCCTTTTCGGTTGCCTCCTAATGAAATATAAAGATAATCTCTCAACCAAAAAGAAAGAGACATGTGCCATCGTCGCCAAAACTCGGTTAGCGATTTTGAGAAATATGGTAAGTTAAAATTATCCAACAGTTTTATGCCAAATAATTTTGCGGTACCAATCGCAATATCTGAGTAACCCGAAAAATCAAAATATATTTGGAATGCATAAAAAACGGAAGCCAAGACTAACGAACTGGAGTTGTGAATTTCTGAATTGCCATAAATGCTGTCTACATATACGGCCAAACTATCGGCAATGACCATTTTTCGAAAAAATCCCATAGCAATTTGGAGTATTCCTTCGCGAAAAAACTTATCAGTAAAAAACCGTTTGGTTTTTAACTGAGGTAATAAATGAGTGGCTCTTTCTATAGGGCCGGCAACTAACAACGGAAAAAAACTAACAAATAAAGAATAAGTTATGATGTCTTTTTCAGGCTTGATTTTGTCTTTATAAATGTCGATCACATAGGATAAACCGTGGAAAGTATAAAACGAAATTCCGATTGGTAAGATAATTTTCAGTGTATAAAAATTAAAATCTACCCCTACGCTTTTGAAGGAATCATGCAACGAAGTAATGAAGAAATTATAGTATTTGAAGAATCCTAAAAACCCCAGATTAACTCCTACACTTATCCAAAACCAGATTCGCTTTGTTACAGCTGTTGCTGCATGATACATCTTTAAGCCTGTGTAATAGTCGAGGGAGGTGGAAAAAATAAGCAGAAACAAAAAACGCCAATCCCACCAGCCATAAAAGACATAGCTTGCCACAAGCAATAATATGTTTTGGTAGCGTATATCTTTTTTTGATAAAAACCAATACAGAACAAAAACTATCGGTAAAAAAAGGGCAAAGGCGTATGAGTTGAAAATCATTATCTACATATTGGTTTATAGGGCAGTTTAAAACAAAAATAAAAATATTTATTAAAACGTAGGTATAGTTAAAAAACCGACATTCACAGGATTCTGTTTAACCTACAAAACTATCACTGAGTTGCTGCATCGTCAGGCTTTGCATACCAAAAGTCTGCTGACAATCCAGGTATATTGCTATGACTTCCTGAAGAGCTTTGAGAGCATTATGGGTATCAATACCAAAATTATGCGGATGCCACCACAAGTGATAGACTTCTCCTCTCTTAGCCGCCTGAATCATTTCATTCTTGATACGATTTAATCTGGCTTTATTAAGTAATTCTATTTTGTGTTGAGGCCGAAAAAAGCGACTTGATGGTTGACAAAAAGGCATTTGCTTATCGATACCATAAATGGAATATGATTTTTTTCCTATTGGAAAATAAGCATCTCCGGTACGGGCCAATTTTGACAATAACGTATCCGGTCTTGTGGTATCCCAATACCAATCTCCGGGATTACTGCGTACTGTTGTCAGTAGATTTTCTGTACAAACCTGTAAATAATCTTTATTAAATTGATTTCGGGGAAAAACCAGCGAGCGCAATTGAACCCCAAATTGGTCAGCCATTTTAACAGCCAGTTTTATATCGGTTTCAAATTGTTCGACAGTTTGCCCTTTTTCCAAGCAATAATAATGGGAATAAGTATGAGTTGCTAACTCTTGTCCTTTTACACTTTGAATAGCTTTAATCAAATGAGGAGCAAAAAAGAATTGGTCAAAACCGCTTTTTTTATGCAATTCACCATAAGCATATGCGTTTAAAATTGTTTTATCGTAAGTGGGAATTTGTTGCGGAACATTAGCCTGCCATTCCTCCCAATTTTCATTAAAAAGCATGCCAACCGTAGCCCAAGTCACATTGATATTATGTTGCTCAAACAACTCGAGCATTTTAGGTATTGCTATTAGGGTATTGTTAAAATAAGAGACTTTATCGGCTATCTCAATGTGATCAAAAATACCCCATACCAATTCAAAATCAAGAGAAATAACTAAAGCTCCTGTCTTCATATTTTTAATAATTTAAAAACTCTTTGTTTTGCTTTTCGTAAACTTCTTGCGATTGAGCTTCTATTTTTTCCCAATGATTCCGTTCTCTGATTTTTTTATCTGCCAAATAATAATAGATTACAAAGAACCCAAAATACATTACCTGTGATTTTTGCCGCATGATAATCCCCAAATTAGACATCACAAAAGTCATAGCAAACGAAGTAAGCAAAAAGATCATTACACTCATTTTAACAACTGAAGGGGCTTTTTTAATAAAACTTAAAAAGGATTTGTTACAAATTTTAAAAAACAACATTAAATAAAGTAGATTTTCAAACGAACTGAAATAACCTAATACATTAGGCACATCTACAAACAACGGTCTAAACCAAAAAGTAAATAATTTGAACGGAAGCGGATAACTTGACATATCGATACCGGATCCCGCATTCTCTGATAACCCTTCAGAACGTATGGAAGCAAACTCTGTAAAATCGTTTACTAAATCATCTGACTTCTCCAGATTGGCAACCGCCAAAATAGAACTTGAAGCTAGATAAATAAATAACACCCCTGAAAGAATCAAAAAAAACTTCATCCCTTTTGACAATTTCTGATCACTTCCGAAAAAAAGTCCGAACATGACCCCAACTATCATAAAAAACATTACATGCGCTCGGATACAATAAATAAAAAAAGCTCCTAAAATCAATATTACTATTCTTTGTTTGGGAAACTGAATGGCATAAATAAACATCATGACTCCCATAAAAATGACAGATCCTTTTCCTAAAGAAGCTGACCAAAAATGCATATTAGGCAAGAACAGCAGTAAGGTTAAAAAATCATATCTACGAAAAACAATGATTTTTTCTTTAATGTTTTCGATAAAGAACAAATAGGCATAAACAAATCCGATGTATCCGAACCAAGAAAAAAGAAGCATACAAAGAGGATAATCAAATCCAAGATATTTTACAAACGGAAATTCTATAAAGAAAACACCCCAATTGGTCAAAGCTATCGTTTCGCCCCAACTGATATCCAATTGGCTCAACACATTGAAGTAGTGTTTGGAATCGGTTGGATTAAAAGAAGCATAAGCAAAATAAACCCCAGCCAATAACAAATGATACAGGAATAGCTTTCTCAACAAACTAATAGAAGCCAATGGTTTCTTGGCCGCAATTCTCCTGTAAATTTGCTCGTTTAAGAAAAATAAAACAACTAGTAAAACTACAAATCCCATTTACACTTTGGTTATGTTTTTGTGCCAAATTTCCAAATTTAATAATGCTAACAATCCTTTATATCGTTTAACATCATTAAGTTTGCCGGCATTGAGGTAATAATCGGCTATATATTTTTTGTCGATAAAGGTAGCATAATAAGGATTACTGCTGTGTAAATAATCCTGATATAATTCTTTGAGTTGATGTTGCAACAAATCTTTTACCGAAACTTCGAAACCTTTTTTAGGCAATTTATACACCGCCCCGTCAATGTATTTTTTATTCAGCTCGCGCAATAAATATTTGGTAGTAAACCCATTTACTTTAAGATTGGAATCCAGAGAAGCACTCCACTCTATCAACGATTTATCAATAAAAGGAGACCTCCCTTCCAACCCACTTTGCATGGTCGCAATATCCATTTTCTTGAACAATACTTTGGGCAAAATTCCATAAAAATCGGTCAACATGGTTTGCTCTAAAGCATCATATTTTGAGTCCGAAAAATCAGCCTGCGAAATATAATTCAGATCCATAACCGATTCAAATCCGGGAGCATCAAAAAACAAATCCGTAGAAGCGCTAAAATATTGTGCTTCTCCTTTTAAACTGAAAAAATCCGACAAGCGATTCAATTTTGCCAAACGACTGTTCTTGTCTGAAGCAGGTAAAAATTTTGACAATCCGCCCGAAAGCGAATTTACCGCCTTTAACTTGTTGTAATTTTTATATAGCGAATACCTTCTGTACCCGCCAAAAAACTCATCACCTCCGTCGCCGTTCAATATTACACGCAAATGTTCAGAAGCGGCTTTGGCTACATAATAAGATGGAATGATACTTTCATCTACAATAGGTTCTCCATATGATAATAGGATTTTTTCGTAATCATTAGGCAAAGAATCATAATCTACATATAATTCATGATGCTCCGTTTTCAATTGTTTGGCAATCATTGCCGCTACTGCCGACTCGTCAAAACCATCTTTACTCTTCACCGTGAAGGTTTTCAGATTCGGATTGGTTTTTACTGCCATGGCACAAACCAAACTACTGTCAATCCCACCGCTCAGAAAAGCTCCAACTTCAAAATCACTCGATAACATGCGCTTTCTGACAGCATTTTCAAAAAGAATATCCAGTTGTTGCAGCGCCTCATTTTGATTTTTAATTTTCGGACTGGCAAAGTAGTTTTCAAAGTTCCAAAATTGTTCTTTTTGTAAGCTTTTTTTGTGAACATTATAACAATAAAAATGGCCCGGTAATACTTCAAACAAATCTTGATACACAGTATTCTCTCCTGCGACAAAACCTTTTTGCAAATGCCATTTCACATGTTCTTCATTAATCTGAAATCCGGGAAAACAAGAAGTAATTGCTTTATACTCACTACCAAAAGCAAAACCGTTTTTCTGTGAAAAATAAAGTGGTTTTTTACCCACTCGGTCCCGTACTAAAAAGATTTTTTTATCCAGTTTGTCATATAAGGCAAAGGCAAACATCCCATCCAGTTCCTGAAAACAAGCAGTACCCATTTTTTCAAACAACTGCACAATTACTTCGGTATCTGAAGCCGTTCGCATTTGCAGTTGATACTTTTGCATTAGCTCTTTATAGTTGTAGATTTCACCATTAAAAACCATCGCAATTCTATCGGTTTCAAAAGGTTGATTTCCTCCGGCCACATCAATGATACTCAATCGGGCATGAAAAAAAGTAAATCCGTCAATCTCTTTAAAATACTGACCGTCAGGCCCACGATGCTTTAAAGCACTCGTAACCTTTTGCTTTTGCTCTGTATTCAGTGTTCCGATACAACCAAAAATTCCACACATACCTAAAAGAGTTCAAGTTCACCAATGTTCCAATCAATCTCCTGAAAACGGAGTGTATCGTCATGGTCGTTAATTTTTCTGAAAGTCACCATGGGAGCATTTTTCTTAAGCTTTATGCTCAGCCAAATTTGGGTTTTATCAATAAAAGAAATAAATCCGAATCCAAAAGCAAAAAAGAGTTTTACAAAAACCGAAACCGGTATACCAGAGCAACTGCTATTGTTTTTTATCACATCACAAATCCGAAATTCTTTCAAAAATCTGATGTTTTTTTGACGGTAAATAATAACATATTGATCATCTCCTGATTGTATCTCCTTCAAACCATAAGACTGTAACGCTATTTGCTGATAACGCCATTTATAATAATCCGAATCTTTGTAAACCGCCAAATGATTTGTCGCAATCGGCTTAATTTTTGAAAAATCATATACTCGTAACCGACTGTGGTCTAAGTCAAAGCTGTTTTTTGAAAACGGAAATGCCGGTAAAACCTGTAACAGCGGCTTGCCCCACTCTATCCAGCCCATTTTTAAATAACCGGGTTTGGATTGCGAATTGGGTGTGTTAAAAATAAACGCTTTTTCGTCAGTGGTCTTTAAATCCTCTATCAACGATAACGTCAGATTTCTAAAAATCCCTTTTCCTTGGTAGTCGGGATGTGTAGCAGTATCCACGGGACGATACGCTTTATACATGCCGTCTTTCCCTTGGAATTTAAAGCACATAAAAGCTCTTATCCCAATTAGTTTATCACCATCCCAAGCCAAAACCACAGGCGAAACATCAGCCGGATTTTGATGGTGCTTCCAGTTCCAAAACTCCGTAGTTGGCGCACCTCCATCTGACCCGAGACAGCGCTCAAAAAGTGAAACGATCTGCTCTACATCAGTAGGCTTAGCCAGTTGATAAACAAACTTATTTTCGCTCATGAAGCACTTCGGTATAAATCGTTTCTAATTGGTGAACCATGCGTTGAATACTGTAATCGGCAACAATGGTAGCTCGTGCTGCTTTTTGCAAGCTTCCAAAATTAGTAATTTCGCCCAAGACTTTAGCTTCCAACTGCGATACTATCTCGGTTGTCTCTTGACTCTTCAGTAAAACACCATTTTGATTGTCTTTGACTACATTAGGAATACCACCTACCGGAGTACAAAACGGAACAATTTCCATACTCATCGCCTCCAACAACGCAACAGGCAATCCTTCAAAATCGCTCGTAATCAAAAAAACGTCCATGTATTTCATGAAATCAGCCGGACTTTCCTGCAAGCCTGCAAGATAAATATTCTGTAACTGATATTGTGCAATCAGCGATTTGACCAAAGGCATTTCAGTACCTTCTCCCACCATCAAAAATTTGAAAGGCAAGTTTTTTTGTTGGGCCAAACGGGCTACTTCCACAAAAACATCCAATCGCTTTTGCTTTCTGAACACCGCCACTGTACCAATAACTTTGTCTTCTCCGACAAAAGTCTCAACGTCATTTAATTTTCTAAAACTGCTTTCTTTAGAAAAAAAAGCAGTATTTACTCCATTTGGAACATAAACAATATCATGAAATAATCGACGTCGTTCCAGAGCTTCTTTGGCATCTTCAGAAACGGCCAAAACTTTGGTTTGATATTTATAAGTAACGGCACTCAAAACACGTGTCAAAAAATGGTATTTATCAAAATTATTGTGCTCGGTATACAATACCGGAAGCTTGGCCACTTTTCCTGCCATTCGGGCCACAACTCCTGCCCAAGGTAAGTGAGCATGGATAATTTGTATGCCATTGTCTTTGCAATACTTTGCAATTTTAGCATATTGCATCAATAAGGTAAGATTGTTTTTGGCCTGAAAACAGGTTACTTTTCCTCCTGCCTGTTCAATAGCAGACACCATTTGGTTTTTCCAAGGCAAAAAATAAATATAATGGAATTCAAAGGTTGTGGTATTGTGTATCTTCAGTGTCTCGGGCAACAACATTTCGGCGCCTCCGCGACCCAACGATTTGATAATATGCAGTATTTTTATTTTTTCCAAAATCAGGTTTCTCCAATTAATTTATCGCTTCAGTTGATGGTAAATCCGATCAAATTGCTGGGCGATAATGATGTTATTATATTTTTGGCTGACCAAATCATAGGCGTTTTGAATCAACTTTTCATTGTCTTGGTAAATTGCTTTTTCTAAGGCTTCCGCAAAGTTGGATTCCTCATTTTTTTCAACCAAATACCCGGTCACACCCAGCTGAACAACTTCAGAAATCCCTCCGACATTGTAAGCAACAACCGGTTTTTTGGAAATCATTGCTTCCAAAATTACGCCCGGTAACCCTTCAATAATGCTGGGCAGCACCAAAACATCTGCTTTACAAATATAATCCATCGGATTGGAAACCCAGCCATAGAATGTCATCTTATCGTTAAGTTTCAGGTTAACGGCAAGTTGCTCGATTGCCGCTCTCTTAGGGCCCTCACCCAATAAGTGTAAATGAACATTTGGGCGTTTTTCGACAAACTTTTTAAAAATCGAAAGCAGCCCCTCATGGTTTTTTTCAAAACTGAACCCACCTACGTGTATGATGTGTTTTTGTGCATCGGCTCCACCTCTCCATACGACAGCTTTACACTCATGGGGATCAATCCCAACCGGAATTACGGTAGATTTTGCAATCGTTTCAGGGAATATCGTATTTAAATCTTTTTTGGAATTTTCAGAAACCGAAATGACAAAATCAACGTTTCTATACAGCCAGTGATTGATTGCTTTGGTTATTGGATTATTAATATAAAGACTAACCATACTGGCATTTCGGGCCACTATTGGTTGCTTCCACTTGAATATTTTTTTAGACAATACAGCAAACTTTAAAGTATCTCCGGCATTACACTGTATCACATCAGGGTTATGTTTGGCAATCAATTCGGATAGTTCTTTCCAACCTTGGTAGTCAAAAAAACGTTTGTCAATCGGTCTATTTAAACTTATTTTGACTCCCGAAAAAGGCAATTCGACCGTGCCCGGAAAAAGCGAAACCAAGAAAACCTGATTTCCGGAGGCCTCCAAATGCTGCGACAATTGAGCGGCAAACATTTCGGCTCCCCGAAGTTGAAATTTTTGTATGAGTTGGAAGATAATCAATTGCTTTTTTATTAGGACAAATTCTTAAGATAGCCGGCACTCGTGTTATAGTTAACAATAACCGCCGGATTACCAGCTACTACCGCTTTATCGGGAACATCAAAATTCACATAACTCAACGGGGCAATTAATACGTCATCTCCAATTTTTATATTTCCCACCACAACTGCATTAGCCCCAATCCATACTCTATCACCAATAGTTGGTGTCCCTTTGAGTTTACCTCGGCTGACGTTTCCTAAGGTTACCCCCTGAGAAACATTACAATTTTCGCCGAGAATTACATTTTGATTAATCACTATACCTCCAAAATGATTGAGTAAAAAACCTTTCCCTATTTTGGTATGGATTGGTATTTGAATATTGTATTTCTGCTTGACATTTTTTAGCCAAAGACGTAAAAAAATAATTAGAGGATTGAATCTTTTTATTTTTTGATTTAACCTAAAAAGGACACTAAATCGCAAAATAGGATTGGTAAAGAACAGCAAAAAATAATTTTTACTGCCGTGCCTTTTACAATCTGCTTTGATAAATTCCCACATAGTTTTTATATTTAGTTCAGGAAGCTACGATAGCTTTCTAACATTTGCAAGTTTACGCTTTCTAATTGAAATTTTTTGTGAAAATTGACCAAACTCGCTTGACCCATTTTTTCTCTTAAGGTTTCTGAATGAATAAGTGTCAGCAGTTTTTCAGCTAAATCGTTGCAGTTTCCAAGTTGGTACATTAAAGCATTTTCATTTTTATTCACAACCTCTTTAAACACTTTGATATCCGAACAAACAATTGGCAAACCAGCCGCTTGCGCCTCAATCAATGAACCGCCCAAACCTTCATATTTAGAAGGAAAAACAAAAATATCCGAAGCAGCCATAATTTGGTTAACATCCTGTCGGTGACCCAAAAAACGAATCGGAGTTTGTAATTTTTCTTTGCTCAAAAAAGCTTCAATTTCATTGGTATTATTACCATCTCTGCCACAACATAGGAATTGCACTTTCAACTGTGACAATTGGCTGTCTATGCTTTTTATGGCTTGCAACAGTTCGAGATGCCCTTTTTGAAATTCTTGTCTTCCTACATGAGTAATGATAATATCAGCGGTGGCAAACTGCAATTCTTCTGCCAGCTTTTGCCTTATTTCCATTTGATGGGCTATAAAATCATTTTCTTTTCGGCCACGGAAAACAACACTTATTTTTTCAGAACTAATTCCCAACTTTTGGATGTAATGCTCCTTCACTTCATTGGTTATGGCAATAAATTTATCCGTGCCTTTAATCTGGGTATTCTTGTCCAACCACTGATAAAAATGCAACGTCCATTTATTAACTTTCGGGTCAGAAAAACGAATTGGGTCGTAGGTACAATTCACTAAACTTTCCACATGAAAAAACTTTGTTTTAAATTTTGCCAAACGTGTCCGCATGGTAGCTCTAAACAAAACAGAGTGTACGATATCCGGTTTAAAATCATTGATAATTTCAGCAATGTTATTTACCTGTTGCCAAATATTTTGATGATCTATAAAGACAACGTCAAAACCATTTTCGAGAATTTCTTTTTCAATCCCTTTTTGGCGATGTTCTAAGACCACTACTTTTAATTCCACCTCTTTTTTACGCAAAAAATACCACAACTCAGCGTTGGATCTTTCAGCGCCTCCGGTTCCCAGGCTGTCTTGTATGAATAATACTCTCATTAGCGGATGGGGGTTTCACTGAAATAATTGTACTGTTTTAATCCTTTTTCAGCAATTTTATTGATGGCTTTCCATTCATCTTCGTTTAAACGCACATAACTTTTGTGATTTTGATTGGTTACTTTCATTTTGTTCCCATGTACTTCAAAATCGCTTTGCAACAACTGGTCATCAAACGGGTCGATGCCTAAAAAATTGCTAATTCTCAAACTTGTCTCTTTGACATCAGTTGTAAATTCCTCGTAACTGATTTCTAAAAAAAATTTTGTGTTCTCTTTCTGTTGTGCTACGACATCCAAACTCCTTTGCCATTGTTCTGCCGGAAATTCAATCGGGTAATCCTTGCCTAATTCAGACTGGTGTTCCGGCATAACTACTGCCTTTCTTTTAATTCCTTCAGCAACGGCATAGCCATCTCTTACGATATAAATGAAATAACTATTGGGAAAATGCTTTTCAAAAAAAGCAATACGGGTAGCGTTAGCTATCGATTTTTCGACCACAATCTCCGGATTGGTTTTAAGGAAATGGGACCAATGTTTTTTTATGGTTTTAGCTGCTTGGGACGCTTTGTTCTTATCAATTTGCATTTCATTTTCACATTGCCACCACATTCTGCGCCATCCAAAATCCTCCGGTCTCGGTAGTTGATCAGTTAGCATAACACCTTCATCCGGCAACACATCCAATTGGTGATGCTTTTCGAAAATTTCGGCCAAAAGTGTCGTTCCCGAATTGTAACAGCCCAGAATAAAAACCCATTTTCGGGGTTGCAACTCTTTGCCGAAAAAGGCATACAGCTTACTTATCAAAGTTGATTTTCGGTAACGGGAAAAGACCTTTTGTTTGAATGTTATATAATTCATCCTTTTAAAATTTTATGAAGCATTTTGGTCAAGGGCACTATTTTGGAATGCCAGCCCGAAAGGATAAACCTGAATTTCCAAAGCGGTGTAGTTTCATTTACACTTAGACGAGAGATACGCAACGGATTAGGGCTTCCTTGATTAAGTTTGTGGTCAAAAAGAAAAGCATATTCTATTCCTTCTTCTTTCAGTATTTTTTCAGACAGAGCATTGTGACTACCATTTGGATAAGCAAAAATTTCATATCCATTCAGTTGGTTTTCCTCGAAAAAAACCTTAGTTTTTTGCAACTCATTACGTATTTCAGATTCACTGCATTGGTCAAACATCGGATGGGAAAAACTGTGATTAGCAATAACAACTCCGAACTTTTGCATTTCGTGTAATTGGTCAATTGTCAGTTGTCGTTGTTTTAGCAGTGGTTTGTCAGAGTTCTTTCTTAGTTTTTCCAGGTCATTTATTCTTTCTGTATTCGGAATAGATTTTAATCTTTTAATGACTCCCGAAGCTTCTTTAGGACCCAAATAATAATATACTTCGTTCCACCAAAATGGCTTTTCAGTACCTATTAAAGACGGAATAATAAATAAAACAGCCGGTATTTTATATTGTTGCAATAAGGGAAAGGCTTTGTCATAAAAACTCAAATCTCCGTCATCAACAGTAACCAAAACATCTTTACGACGTGCCAAAAGCTGAAGTTGTTTCTCAAATTTAGAAACGTCTACAAAATCGTGATACGTAACTACAGTATTGGGCAAGCTAAACTTTGTCATGATTAAAATTGGAGTTCGTCATATCGCTTTACAAAGGCATCGAGTTCTTGCTCTTGTTTGGCAGTTAACTTGTTTTCTTTGTTGATCATAAATCCTGATTTTTCAATCTTTTTCGATATTTTTTTAATCGATTTGGATTGTTTGAAGTTGAAATATTTTACTTTTAAGTAATTCTTTAAACGGCTTTCTGGGAAATACTCTAAAAGGCCCGTCATAAAAATTTTGTTCAGTACTAAATGTGTTTTCACCTGTGTCCCTTTCTTGGAACTGGTGTTTTCTTTAACCTCATTAGACACTTCAAAAACAGGAATATCCAACGTTCTGCAAACAAAGGCAACATATTCATTGTTGTCTTTTATTTGTTCATACTTGATAATATGCCTCTTTGCGAATCTTTCACTAACAGCCTTTAACAGATAATCATAATCAAATTTTTCAACAAAATGCTTTCTGTTTTCACTATAATACTCACTCATTGACTTAGTGCAAAAACCTCGGGTAACCACTCTGAAATTGTATAATGAATTGAAATACCCTTTGGGATTGCGCAACACCATGATAATTTGCGCTTCGGGAAACATTAGTTTAAGGTTATCTAAAATATGGACTGTTTCCCGTTTGGTAAACTTTTCAATGGCACCCGAGAAATACTCATTACTGATGATGACATTTTTTTGTTGATCCCAGTCTTTTAAGGTTTCCGCTTTATATTGAGTCAATTCCTGTTCCGTTAAATCATTTTTGGTCAGTATGCGCCAAGGCGGCAATTGCACGTAATGAAAATTCTGCAGGCTGGGAAAAATATTGTACTGCAAGTAAGTTGTACCTGTCTTGTGCAGCCCTATGTGAATATATACTTTCATTTATTCATTGTTTTTAGCTGCGCTCCAAACTTTCCAGAGGCTTTCATTGATTTGAAATTTTGGGATAAACTCTTCGATATCCGATTGTAGTTTATTGTATATGAAATTTAATTCTTCTTGACTGAGTTTTGGTTTGCTTACTTTTTTATTGATAAGGCGCCACAAAAGAAAATACATTTTAGAAATAAAACTGTTCCCGAAACGTGAATGTATGACATCATAATACTTGATTAAATAGCGGTTTTCCGAAACGTTTTGTGCAGCAACCACATCAACATAAAAATCTATTCCGAGAAAATCTGATATTTTCTTGTTGAATTCCGGAAGATTAGACTTTAACTCTTCAAATTGTAAAATCAATACATTTTTTTTTCCAAATAGGTCAATATAAGGTTTGATTTGTGAGTTATAAGCACTGGTATTGATGTAGTTTTCATCGGAAGCCAGAACTTGGACTATCTGTTTCGTTGTCAATCTACCTCTGAGTAAATCGTGATAAATATTGGAAACAATTCTCTCCAGCGGATCGCGAACAATATAAATAATCCTAGCATCTGCATCATACTCGTGAATTCGTTTGGCACAATGTGGAAACAAATGTACTTTTGAATAACTCGGTGATACATCCATCAGGTATTTCGCTTTTTCTGTGGGCTCAAACTGGTTTTGGTACCAATCCATCCCATTTTGAAATCGCTTGGTAAAAAAACTAGGTTCTTTGAATTTAGAGAGACAAACTTCATCGTTAGACTTGAACATTTGGTACAAAGAGCTTGTCCCGCATTTCATTCCTCCGATGACAAATATTTTTTTCATTTCCGAAAGATTTGTTATTCTGTTAAAGGCTTCCCGCCACTTCCGCCATATTGTTTATTATTCTCTAAAGTATCGTAATGTTCTTTATTACGGTATTTAATAATCCTAGCCGGATTACCTCCAACAATGGCTAGTTCGGGCACGTTCTTAGTTACGGTTGACCCCATGCCAATAATGACTCCGTCACCAATTTCAACACCCGGAACAATATTTACATTCATACCAAGCCAAACGTTTTTGCCAATGATGACTTTCTTCTTGATAGTGGTGTTATCATATGGCAAAGCTTTCCCTTCATAATTATGATTGACCGAGTAAATGGTTATATTACGGCTAAAATGGCAATTGTCCCCGATGTGGATTTCGCCTTCAGTTTTGAAGTATGCATTGTCTCCTATGTGAACATTTCTGCCAAGAAACAAGTTTTCCTTTTTTGAGATATAGATTTTTCCTTTGATTTCACAACCTTTTCCGGCAGAACCTAATTTTCTCAATACAAAATAGGAGTTTCGTGCCAACTTCCATTTTTTCTTTAAGCCTTTATTTTTTTGCTTTAAGAAGTGAATTAATTTCATGATAAATTTGTTTAATAAAAAAGGAACCAATTATCAATGCTTTTATGGCTATGGTAATAAAAATATTGATTTTTCCAATTAAAATTAAGTTAAGCAAGCTAAGAATAATTAACAGCAAGACAAATTTTAACAGCAAAATTTTATTCACTTTCAGAAATTCAATCCAGGTATATCCGGGAATTTCTTTGCTTACTTTAAAATGCAATTGAAAGTACTGAAATATTAAACCAAGGGAATAACCTACTGTTACGCCGATTAACCCAAAATAAGACAATGAATACATCAGGCAAACGGTTACCACCAAGTATAAGGAGGAATAATAAAATGTATTTTTGATAAAACCTTGTGACCTCAAATATTGTAGTGTAATCTTATAATTTATCCTAAAAAGCAATCCTAAGGTAAGGACTTTTAAAAGCCCTTCGGCCTGTTGCCATTTATTCCCAAGTAATATCGAAACGATTTCAGATGACGATGTTAATACTATCAACAAAGCAGGAAAAATGAGCAGATTGAGCAGATATTCTACTCGAAGTAGTTTTTTGAGGTGCAGTTTCTTATCTTCATCCATTTTGGCAAAATCGGCAAAAATAATGTTATCCAGATATTGAGCATACAGGTTCTGCATTGTACTCATAATGCTATACGAACGATTGTAAATTCCTAAAGAATAAGAACCTAAAACCCTACCAATAATAATACCGTCTGATTGGTTACCAAGCATACCTACCACACGGCTGGCCGTATTCCAACCTCCAAAATGTATCAGGTCATTCCAGGCTGCTTTGTCAAACCGGAAGAAATATTTTTGTGTTTTAACCAGATAAAAAATTGTAGATTCTACAAGTACTTGGGCTACTAAAGGGTAAATCAGTGCATAGTAATTATGGGTATAATGGTAAACAATGAACACCCCGGGTATGTAAATACAGGTAAAGCTAAAAAGCTCAATCAGGCTGATTTTTTTAACTTCCAAATCCTTTAGCAGAATGTTTCGTGAAATGGCAGAGAGGGCAATGAACAACGGCAACCAAAAAATAGATTGCAATATATTGCTCAACTCGGGTATACTGAAAAAGTTAGCCACCAAACCATTCCCAAACCAGAGAATCCCTGAAAAAACCAAGGCAAAAACCATATAGGAGAAAAAAGCCGTATTGATGTGATTCTGATTGACATTCTTTTGCTTAATAAGGCTTGCCCCCAAACCTGTGTTGGGGATTTCCATAAAAAGTGTAATCAGTATATTGAAGACATGAAAGACACCAAAATCATGGGGAGATAAATGTCTTGAAGTCCACATCAAAAGAAAAATCCTGGTAAAAATTATAATAATCTTAGAAAATGAGTACCAAATACCATTCATTATGTATAATTTTTAATTGGTTTTTTCAAAATTTTGTGCCTAAACAATCATACCGGCAGCTACCGTTTCATTCGTAGCATCATCTATAAGAATAATGCTTCCCGTGATTCTGTTTTCTCGGTAGGAATCCAACATTAAACGTTGTGTACAGCGAACAGTTACCCGGGCAATGTCGTTCATTTTTAATTCTTTATCCGCCTCTATGCGTTGGTAGGAATTAATGTCAATTTTATAGACCACATTTTTGATGATGGCCTTTTGTTCGTTGCTGGTATGCATGATGGTATACTTGGCATTGGGACGTGCGGCTCCGTTGTTGAACCAACAAATCATCACGTCAAATTCCTGCTGCATTTCGGGTTGGTTGTTGGTCTTTACAATCATATCCCCACGACCCACATCAATGTCATCTTCTAAGGTCATTGAAACCGACATGGGAGCAAAGGCTTCTTCTATCTCTTTCTCTCCCGCATTGATGGATTTGATTTTGGACACAAATCCGGATGGCAACACCGTAACCGAATCCCCTACACGATAAATCCCCCCCGCAATTCTACCGGCATATCCGCGGTAATCGATAAAGCCTTCACTTTGCGGACGCAACACCGTTTGCACCGGGAAACGAGCATCAATTTTGTTAATGTCGCTGCTGATGTGTAAGGTTTCCAGCAAGTGCAACAAGGGAGAATCCTGATACCAATCCATATTTTCGGAACGGTTTACCACGTTGTCTCCATCCAAAGCACTAATGGGAATAAAACGAATATCTTTAATATTTAACTTGGATGAAAACTCCTCAAACTGATTGACAATATCATTGAAGACTGTTTCAGAGTAATTTACCAAATCCATTTTATTGACACAAACAATAATGTGCGGAATTTGTAATAATGAAGCAATAAATGCATGTCTTTTGGTTTGTTCTATTACTCCGTGACGGGCATCTATCAACACAATGGCAGCATTAGCTGTTGAAGCTCCCGTAACCATGTTTCGTGTGTACTGAATGTGTCCGGGAGTATCCGCGATGATGAACTTCCGCTTTGGCGTAGTGAAATAACGATAGGCTACATCAATCGTAATTCCCTGCTCCCGCTCATCTCTCAATCCGTCAGTGAATAAGGCCAAGTCTACTCCGGCATGTCCTTTTCGCTTACTGGTGGTTTCAATCGCTTCCAATTGATCTTCAAAAATCGATTTCGAATCGTATAATAATCGGCCTATCAAGGTGCTTTTTCCGTCATCAACACTTCCGGCTGTGGTAAAGCGCAATAATTGGTTGTTATCTATAATCATAATGCTGGTGCTTGCTAATTAATGGTAAAATCTTAAAAATATCCTTCACGTTTTCGGTCTTCCATTGCTGATTCCGAGCGTTTGTCATCGGCTCTGTTCCCTCTTTCAGTATGACGCAGCGAGGCTACTTCAGCCACAATTTTCTCCAACGTGTCAGCATCGGATTCTATTCCGCCCGTAATCGTAATATCTCCCAAGGTTCTGAATCGAATCTTTTTGGTCAGAATTTCTTCTGTTCCATCAAGTATTAAATAGTCTGATTTCGGAATCCAGGAATTGTTTCTCCACAAAACTTCTCTTTCATGTGCAAAATATAAAGAAGGAATAGCAATGTTTTCTCTTTTGATGTAATTCCATACGTCCATCTCTGTCCAGTTGCTTATAGGGAAAGCTCTGAAATGCTCTCCTTCAAAATATTTACCGTTCAATAAATTCCATAATTCCGGTCGCTGATTTTTAGGATCCCATTGACCAAAATCATCACGATGCGAAAAGAAACGTTCTTTAGCTCTGGCTTTTTCTTCGTCACGACGACCTCCACCAATGGCACAATCAATCTTGTGATGTGCAATGGCATCTAAAAGTGTAGTCGTTTGCAAAGCATTCCTATTGGCATTTTTGCCTCTTTCTTCCAAAACTCTGCCGGTATTAATGGATTCCTGTACCGATCCCACCAGTAACGTTGCTCCCAATTCTTTGATTAAATCATCTCGAAATTGGATTGTTTCCGGGAAATTATGTCCGGTATCAATATGCATTAAAGCAAATGGTATTTTTGATGGAAAAAATGCTTTTTTAGCCAAATGAGCCACTACAATTGAGTCTTTCCCTCCTGAGAAAAGAATTACCGGATTTTGGAATTGTGCCCATACTTCACGAAGAATAAATATGGCTTCCGACTCTAATTCATCTAAATAGTTTAAATAAAATTTACTCATTTCTAAAGGTTTCTATTTTTTGCGTGACAAAAGTAATAACTTTTTCCACGGCTACTGTTATGCTTTCATTATCAGTTTTAATCCAAATGTCAGGATGTTTAGGACTTTCGTAAGGAGAATCTATACCTGTGAAGTTAGGTATCAGCCCTTGACGCGCCTTTTGATACAACCCTTTGACATCTCGTCGCTCACATTCTTCCAAAGTAGTGTCTACAAAAATTTCAACAAAATCATTTTCGCCTATAATTTCTTTCACCATTTTTCTGTCTTTTTCCAAAGGAGAAACAAATGCCGCCACCGTTATCATACCGGCATCGACAAAAAGTTTGGCAATCTCGGCAGTGCGTCTCAAATTTTCATTGCGATCTGATTCTGTAAAACCCAATCCGGAGTTAATACCTCCTCTTAAATTATCCCCATCCAAGGTATAGGTTCTGAATTTCATTTCAAAAAGTGCCTGCTCTACGGCTTCGGCTATGGTTGATTTCCCCGAACCTGAAAGTCCTGTAAACCATAATACCATTGATGAATGTTGGTTTAATTTGTTTCTTAGTTCCCGGGTAACAGAATAGTTTTGTTGTGTAATGTTAGTGCTCATTTTCAATCGGTATTTCTTCCACAATTAACTCAGCAGTATCAACAACAGTCACATTCTCTTTTTGAGGTAAACCAAACTTACTGCGATACCAAACACGTTCGTGCATATAGTACAAAATCATTTTAGTCGATACTTCCGCCAAACCCACTTTTAATCCAATAAAAGGATTACCGGATATGAACCAGGCTACCATCATCGTATCCATTGACCCAACTAAACGCCAAGTCACAGTTTTGGCGATATGACGTTTTTTACTTTCGCGCAAAACACCATCTTTAGAGAGATTAATTTTAAACCAAACTCTTTCATGTATGTAATACAAAATGAATTTGGTGGCAAATTCTGTCATCCCGATTTTAAAACCAATCATGGGATTTCCTGAGATAAACCACGCCAAGAGCATAGTATCTATCGTTCCCACTATACGCCAGGTAATGGCTTTGGCAACATGGCGCTTATGTGATTTATCAATCATTTGCTATTGAAAAATAAGGGTTTAATAAATTTTCTTTGTTGTATTGCAATTCCTGTGTTGAATTTTGTTGTACAACCCGTAACCCGACAGCATTACAGATGGCGTGTCCCGCTGCTATATCCCATTCCATGGTAGGTGCAAATCTCGGGTAAACATCTGCAGCACCTTCAGCTACCAAGCACAATTTCAGGGAACTTCCTTTCGATATCAAGCTAACTTTTTTGCCTGAGTTTTGCTCTAATTGTTCAATAAAATCGGTCGTCTCCTCATTCATGTGCGAACGACTTCCCACAACACGAATTGTAGTTGCATCTTTTTTGGGACCAATTTTTTGACTGCTTTGTATAATATCTGATACTGTTGTTCCTTCAGTTACCTTAGCTTTGTATGCCTCTCTGTCATCAACCAGACCATAGTATAACTCCCCTAATGCCGGGGCATAAATCACTCCGAATTTAGGCTTCCCATTTTCGACCAAGGCAATGTTTACTGTAAATTCATCATTTTTTTTTATGAACTCCTTGGTTCCGTCTAATGGATCTACAATCCAACAGCTTGACCAGTTCTTACGTTCGTCGAAGGGAAGTTGCTTGGTTTCTTCACTAATAATAGGAATTCCTAAAGGCTTTAGTTTACTTTCTATACAAGCATTGGCCTTTTGGTCTGCAAGAGTTAGCGGAGATTCATCTGCTTTGAAAACCACCTCAATTTCATTTTTGTAAATTTTCATGATAACAGCGCCTGCCTCAATTGCGGCTTCAATGGCAGTATCAATCCAAAGTTTGATGTGTTTTTCGTGTAACATTTTTATTTGTTTCTAATGATATTGTTTCTCATAGTATTTTTGATACTCTCCTGAAGTCACATTTTTCAACCACGCTTCATTTGACAAATACCAATCTATTGTTTTTTCCAATCCTTGTTCAAAAGTAACAGAAGGTTTCCATCCTAATGTTTTGTTTATTTTAGAAGCATCAATAGCATAGCGTAAATCGTGTCCTGGTCGGTCTTTGACATATGCAATCAATTTTTCTGATTCGCCTTGGGCACGACCTAATTTTTCGTCCATTTTTTGACAAAGCAATTTCACTAAATCAATATTTTGCCATTCATTAAAACCGCCAATATTATAGGTCTCATGGTTTTCTCCTTTATGAAAAACCAAATCAATAGCAATAGCGTGATCAATAACATACAACCAATCGCGGGTATATTTTCCATCACCATAAACCGGTAATGGTTTGTTATGAATGATATTATTTATAAACAACGGAATCAACTTTTCGGGAAAATGATTCGGGCCGTAATTATTAGAACAATTTGTAATCACATAGGGTAAACCATACGTTTCTCCATAGGCTCGGACAAAATGGTCTGAACTCGCTTTAGAAGCGGAATAAGGAGAATTCGGATCATAAGGAGTTGTTTCCGTAAAAAGACCGGTTGCTCCTAAACTTCCGTAAACTTCATCAGTAGAAATATGATAAAAACGTTTTCCTTCAAAATTGTCTTTCCAACTGGTTTTAGCTGCATTCAACAAATTCATCGTCCCGATAACATTGGTTTTTACAAACGCCAGCGGGTCGGTTATAGAACGGTCAACGTGCGACTCTGCAGCCAAGTGCAATACCCCATCAAAACTGTGTTTTTGAAATAAATCATTAATAAAATCAGCATCCGTAATATCCCCTTTTACAAAACTGTAATTGGGTAAACTTTCAATATCTGCGATATTTTCAAGGTTACCGGCATAGGTTAACGCATCCAAATTAAAAATTTGATAGGATGGATAATTTGTCACAAATCGTCTCACAACATGTGACCCAATAAATCCTGCTCCGCCTGTTATCAGTATTTTTTTCATTATAATTTTCCGTCTGCTTGTTCTTTTAAAATTCCTTTAACATCAAATAATACGCTGTTGGTTTTTCTCAACTTAGTGTAGTCAATAGTTTCAAATTCTTGATGTGCCACGCCTAATACCAAAGCATCAAAAGTATCTGTTGGCAATGAGTTTGTGGTCTTCAATTTATATTCATGCCAAACTTCTTCCGGTTTGGCCCATGGATCATAAATAGTCACTTGTATACCGTAATCGGTTAAAGCAGTTACGACATCAACGATTTTAGTATTTCTGACATCGGGACAATTTTCTTTAAAAGTCAGCCCTAACATCAACAAATTGGCTCCATTGATTGTAACCCCTTTTTTTATCATCAGTTTCACTACTTGCGAGGCAACGTATTCGCCCATGCTGTCATTTAATCTTCTTCCTGCCAAAATAATTTCGGGATGATAGCCTTTTTCCTGAGCTTTTTGCGCCAAGTAGTAAGGATCTACTCCTATACAATGGCCACCAACCAAGCCTGGTTTAAAAGGCAAGAAGTTCCATTTGGTTCCGGCTGCTTCTAATACCGAATGCGTATCGATTTCCAATAAATTGAAAATTTTGGCCAACTCATTCACGAATGCAATATTGATATCACGTTGCGAATTTTCGATTACTTTGGCAGCCTCAGCTACCTTGATAGACGGAGCCAAATGCGTTCCGGCCGTGATGACTGATTTGTATAACTCGTTTACTTTTTGGGCAATTTCCGGAGTGGAACCTGAAGTCACTTTCAGAATTTTTTCCACTGTATGCTCTTTATCCCCAGGATTGATGCGTTCCGGAGAATAGCCTGCAAAGAAATCGATATTGAATTTCAATCCGCTTGTTTTTTCTAAGACAGGAATGCATTCTTCTTCTGTAACTCCGGGATAAACCGTAGATTCATAAATTACGATATCGCCTCTTTTTAAAACCTTTCCAACCGTTTCACTGGATTTGTATAGAGGAGTTAAATCGGGACGATTATTTTTATCCACAGGTGTGGGTACAGTCACAATGTAATAATTGCAATCTTTTATATCCTCCAGATTACTGCTGCAAAAAAGTCCTTTTTCAGCGGTGGAGGAAGTTACTAAAACGGCTTTCAGTGATTCTTCGCTTATTTCCAATGTAACATCATTGCCCGAATTCAATTCGTCAATTCTGTTTTGATTGATGTCAAATCCTACGACCGGATATTTCGTAGCAAACAACCTTGCCAAAGGCAAACCGACATATCCAAGTCCTATTATTGCGATTTTTGTACCCATATTTTTCTAGAAAAATCTAAAACCTAAGTTTTGCGAATATAATTTATTTTGAACCGATTGATTGGTAGACAAACCCGATTTCTTTCATCTTTCCGGCATCTAATAAGTTTCGTCCGTCAAAAACAAAAGCAGGCTTGAGCATACTGTCATAAATTCTTTGCCAATCGTACTCTTTAAACTCATCCCATTCTGTCAAAATAGCTATAGCATGTGCGTTTTTACATGCATCATAAGGATTTTCGAAAGCGGTAGTATATTTATCATTTTCTGAAGAAGCTCTGGTTTCGAGATAATCTAAATCAGACAATATTTGCTGATGAGACACTTTGGGATCATAAATGGCAATATTGGCTTGCTCATTAATCAAATCATCGGCTACATAAATGGCTGCCGATTCTCGAGTATCATTGGTGTCTTTTTTAAAGGCCCATCCCAGAAAAGCAATCTTTTTACCGGAAACGGTATTGTAAAGTGTCTGCACTATGTTCTTTGAAAAACGTCTCTTTTGATGGTCATTCATGATAATCACCTGCTCCCAATAATCCGCAACTTCATTTAACCCAAAAGCTTTAGAAATATACACCAAATTCAGAATATCCTTTTGGAAACAAGAACCACCGAAACCTACTGAGGCCTTTAAAAACTTAGGCCCAATTCGACTGTCCATTCCTATTGCTTTGGCGACTTCATTTACGTTGGCCTCCGTTTTTTCACATAATTCAGAAATAGCATTTATAGAGGAAACTCTTTGTGCGAGGAAAGCATTTGCAGTTAATTTTGATAATTCAGAAGACCAAACGTTGGTTTTCAGAATGCGTTCTCTTGGAACCCAATTAGCATAAACGTCGACAAGTGCATCAATTGCTTTTTGACCGTTAACAGATGTCTCTCCTCCAATTAATACTCTGTCGGGCATTAACAAATCAGGCACTGCAGTTCCTTCGGCTAAAAATTCAGGGTTGGACAAAATTTGGAATTGCGCTCCGTTACCGGTATTATCCAAAATGGATTTTATGGCTTCTGCAGTTCTTACCGGCAGCGTTGACTTCTCTACAATTATTTTATCCGATTTGGCTACTCGGGCAATCTGGCGAGCGCAAAGTTCGATATATTTTAAATCGGCTGCCATTCCTTTTCCTGTTCCGTAAGTTTTGGTAGGTGTATTTACAGAAATAAAAATTAACTCCGCT
Source organism: Flavobacterium sp. XGLA_31 (assembly GCF_051547105.1). NCBI lineage: Bacteria > Pseudomonadati > Bacteroidota > Flavobacteriia > Flavobacteriales > Flavobacteriaceae > Flavobacterium > Flavobacterium sp. XGLA_31. Next base: position 243,960 of record NZ_JBPTTM010000004.1, read on the forward strand.
TCGTCAATAGCTTTGTCTACATCGGTTGAAAAAAATAAATTTCTTCCTCTGGCATTGGCAACGATTTCGTGTAAACCCGGCTCGTAAATTGGAATATTATTGATATCCTTGTCATTCCAAGCAGCAATTCTTTTTTCATTTAAATCAACTACGGTAACTTTAATATGTGGGCATTTTTCAGCAATAACCGCCATAGTAGGACCTCCAACATAACCCGCTCCAATACAACAAATATTTGTAATCTTCATTTTATTCTTTATTTCAGATTTTCCCAATACCATTTCACTGCTTCTTTCAAGCCGTTTTGAAACGAATATTTGGGAGTATAATTAAGTAATTTTTTAGCTTTTTCAATACTGGCCAAAGAGTGTGGAATGTCTCCGGCACGATTAGGTCCATATAAAACCGGCACCGCTGCAATAGTCGCATCAAATTCAGAAAGATATTCTTTAAGACTATGAACCATTTGGTTTAGTGTAGTTCTGTCACCAAAAGCAGTATTATAAACTGTATTCACAGCTTCCGGATTTTCAGTAAGTATGGCCAATTCATTCATTTGAATCACATTGTCAATATAAGTGAAATCACGGGAAAAGTTTCCGTCACCATTGATTACCGGACTTTCGTGCTTCATGAATTGCATTACAAATTTCGGAATAACAGCAGCATAAGCGCCATTAGGATCCTGTCGTCTGCCGAAAACATTAAAATAGCGCAGACCTATTGTTTCCAATCCGTAAGTCCTTGCAAAAATATCGGCATATAATTCGTTTACATATTTAGTAATCGCGTAAGGTGAAAGCGGTTTTCCGATAACTTCTTCCACTTTGGGCAAACTTTCTGAATCCCCATAAGTTGATGAGCTGGCAGCATAAACAAACCGCTTTACACCAGCATCGCGGGAAGCTATCAGCATATTTAAAAAACCCGTAATATTAACTTCATTGGTTGTTAATGGGTCATTTATAGAACGGGGAACCGAGCCCAAAGCTGCCTGATGCAAAACATAATCCACACCTTGAACAGCATTGGCACAAGTCTCGGAATTTCGTATATCACCTTCGATTAATTTAAAATTCGGGTGCGACAAAAACGGTTCGATATTGTGTTGGTGTCCGGTTGCAAAATTATCCAGACAAGTTACTTTATAGTTTTTTGCCAAAAAGTAATCGCAAAGATTGGAACCGATAAAACCTGCACCTCCTGTAATTAGTATGGATGTATTAGTAGTTATCATTCTTGGGACTTTCTTTTGAACAAGCTGTAATAAAGTTTCGGGAAGAATCCTCTTGGCTCTTCTTCCTCATGGTATCCGCTTCCGTTTCCATAACCGTAACTGTAACCATAGCCATAACCATAGCCATAGCCTACTCCGTATTTGGCTTTATTTTCATAACCATTAAAGACAATGCTGACATTATTTAACTCGCCTCTTTTAACTCTGTTGTTTAATAAGGTCAGCATTTCCTTTTTGGTGAAATTCTGACGAACAATATACAGGGTTACATCACTGAATTGAGCCAATTCCAAAGCATCAGAAACCAATCCTACAGGTGGTGTATCCAAGATGATATAATCATATCGACTCTTGAGTTCTGTCATCATTTCTTTCATACTTTCGCCTAAAATCAACTCCGAAGGATTGGGAGGAATAGGACCTGAAGTAATGACATCCAAGTAAGGTACGTGCGTTTTCTGAATAACTTCATCCAACGTTTTCTGTCCAATCAGATAATTAACAACCCCGGTGTCATTCTTAATATTGAAATCATCAAAGATTTTTGGTTTTCTCAAATCAAGTCCAAGTATGATGGTCTTCTTTTCGCTTAAAGCAAATACGGTAGCGACATTAATGGAACAGAATGTTTTTCCCTCTCCACTGACAGAAGAAGTTAACATCAGGGTTTTAGATCCTCCTATACTTTGCTTTTTATATATAAACTGAAGTGAGGAACGAATAGCTCTGAAGGATTCGGACAAAGCAGATTTTGGTCTTTCCAATACCGACAAATTGGAATCAGAATGTTTCACTCCCACAATCCCTAATAAGGGTAATTGGGTCAAACTCGATATATCGGCAATGTTCTGAATGGTATTATTGATAAAGAATATCAAGAACACCAGAATTAAAGGTATCAAAATCCCAACAAAGAAAGCCAAGACATAATTAACACTGGTTTTTGGTCCTAACAACCCACCACCGACATCTTTGGCCGGATCAATAAATTGTATATCCGAAAGATTCGCTGCTTTTACAATTGAAGCCTCACTTCTTTTTTGCAAATAAGTATTGTAAATACTGCTGCTCAAGTCATACTTTCTTGAAATATTCAAATAAGCCTGACTAGTTTCCGGCATTTTTTTGATTTCGTTTTCTATGGCGCTTAATCTGGCATTGACATTATTTAAGTCAAACTGTAAGACCCCTCTCAATGCACCGGCATTTTCTAATAAAACCCGTTTAACAGATGCTATTTCATTGTCTACTCTTTCATAAAAAACAGGCCCTTTGGCAGAATACAACAATTCTGATCTTTCGATAGAGAGTGCTATTAATTTTGATACATTGGAAATAATATTAGGTTCTTCGATACCGGCCACCGTAGGCGCAGGCAGTTTTGAAAAATCCACACTGTTTTTAAGGTAATTTTTCAGTGTATTAAGATATTCTATTTTGCGCTCAACTTCATCTTTTCGGGCATCAAAATCAAGCAATTGTTGTTTAAAACTGGCACCTTTATCTTCCAAGTCAAGGATGCTGTTGTTTTTGCTGAAATCTTTTAAATCATCGCCCGAATTTTTTAATTGCCCTTCCATTTCAATAAGGGTCTTATCGATAAAATTGATGGTATTGTCAGCAAATTTATTTTTGTTATCCAACTGTTTTTTAATCAAACAATCTACCGTGGCATTGAGATAATCTACCATGCGGTTCTTGTTGGTTCCTTCCATTCCTAATTTCAGAATAGAGCCGGCTTTTTCATCAATTGATACTTTAATCCCTTGGCATCTTCCCACTGTATCATCAAAGGAATTGAAACGAACCAATATCTCTTCTCCGGGGTGTAACATTGACATATTTGCATACTCCAATCGCCAATGCAGATACGGAAGATTTACATCTTGTCCTATTCGGTAACGCTTAACAACTTCTTTATTTTCAACTGTTAGAGGAGTAATCAAATTATTGTTATAGTTGATTACATTTTGAGTTGTATTTTGAAATGGTATTCTAATCTCATAAGTATCCTTTGAAATCATTTTAACGGTAATCAGCTGCATAAACAACTGATTTTGTCCTTTGTCCAAAACAATTTTGAAAGGTACTTGTCCGTAAACATCCTGAAGGAAATATTTTGTTTGTTTGAGGTAGTCAATGTAAAACTGTAATTGATCAACCACTTGTTCGTTATGGGATCTTGATTTCAGAGTAGTGGAAATCATCTGAACTTTGTCTGAGGTCCCTCCCCAATTGAAAACCAAACTCGTATTGGCCGTGAAAAAAGGGTTGTTCTCTTCTTTTACTGCAATAGTGGTTTCAATTCCGTAAATTTTTTGCTTTCTCACATTAACTTGGTGCGCAATAGAAAAAGCAATTATCAGACCTATCACAAACCATTTCCAATAACTGGTTGTCTTGATTAGAAAACCCTTAAAATCAAAACTGTTTTTGTCATCAAAAAAAGTAAAATCCTTTATGTCGAGCATGAAAGTGCGTATTAATTCTTAAGTAATAAATAGATGGTGGTAGCCAATGATAATGCCGTAATGACTGTTGTCAAAGATTCTATACCGGTTTTTCCGGTGCCCCACGTTTTTTGTTTCAACGGTTTTACATAGATGTAATCATTAGGCTGAAGATAATAACACGGAGATTCCATGGCTTTATTCGTAGTCAAATCTATACTGAACGTCTCACTTCCTTGAGGATATCTTCGGATTACTTTTACATCTTTTCTGTCACCGGTAACACTAATGTCTCCCGCATTGGCAATAGCCTCCATGATATTGACCTTATCCTGATATAGGACTTTGGTTCCGGTACTTCCCACTTCGCCGTTTACAGTATATCGAAATCCGGACAGTTTAACCGTTACAAAAACACCTGCCTGCTCTTTAAAATACTGCTCTTTCAGTTGATTTTCTATTTTAATACGAACTTCATCAGTAGTAAAACCCAGTACATTTATTTCACCCAGCATTGGCAATCTGATGTTGCCGTGGTCATCTACTGAATACCCTGTAAAATACATTCCTTGATCTGAGGCAATGTTGGCGTTTCCTGTATTGGAATTATTAAAAATCTCAACCAATTTGGGCTCAAGTGCTTTGATCGTAATCGATACAACATCATTCGTTTGAAGACGATATGGTTTATTATTGGATGGTGTTACTGAAACAGCAGAGGCATCGTTCTTATTTTGCAGATAAATCAAATCTTTGGTTGGAACACAGGAAGCAGTTAAAATACTCAACAGAATAAATAAATATAATCTGGTATTGTTCATTATTTCTTTAAAAAAATTAGCAAACAAAGATAGTTTTTCAATTCTAATTACAAAAATGTAGTGATGTATTATTTTGTTAAGTATTTTTCAATGAATTCTCAAAAGGAACCCTGTTCAAAATACTGCGTCCCAAAGTCACTTCATCAGCGTATTCCAATTCATCACCAACGGCAATTCCGCGGGCAATTGTAGACGTTTTAACTTCAAAATCCTTGATTTGTTTGAAGATATAAAAATTGGTGGTATCCCCCTCCATCGTTGAGCTCAAAGCAAAAATCAACTCTTCTGTTTCGCCCAGTTTTACTTTTTCCACCAACGAGCTGATATTCAACTGACTTGGCCCTATACCGTCAATGGGAGAAATTTTACCCCCCAAAACATGATAAATGCCTTTGAACTGATTGGTGTTTTCAATAGCCATCACATCGCGAACATCTTCTACCACGCAGATAATTTTGTGATTTCTGCTTGGATTGTTGCAAATTTCACAGATTGCGACATCGGAAATATTGTGACAAGAAGTACAAAACTTAATTTCTTCTCGCATTGTAGTCAAAGCTTCGGCCAAAAAACGGGTTTGATCCTCGGGTTGTTTCAGTAAATGCAGCACTAACCGCAAGGCCGTCCGCTTCCCTATTCCGGGTAATTGCGCCATTTCATTGACTGCATTTTCGAGCAATTTTGATGAAAATTCCATGTGACAAAAGTAGTCATTTTGAAAATTTGAAAATGATACAATTTGAAAATAATTTATGTATTTTGGCTAACTGTAAAACTAAGCTTATGTCTCCGATTACTATTCTCATTATCATCATTCTTTATTTTGGTTTATTGATTTTGATTTCCAATCTGGTCAGTAAAAAAAGTTCTGACAATGATACTTTTTTCAAAGCCAATAAAAACTCCAAATGGTATTTGGTCGCTTTCGGTATGATTGGAACAGCGCTCTCCGGGGTCACTTTTATCTCGGTGCCGGGACAAGTTGGTTCCCCTGACATCCAATTCAAATATTTTCAGTTTGTACTGGGAAATGCGCTTGGTTTTTTACTGATAGCTAAAGTTTTGCTTCCGCTATATTATCGAATGAACCTCACCTCTATTTACGGTTACATTGAACAGAGGCTTGGAAATGTGTCCTATAAAACGGCTGCTTTTATTTTCTTAATCAGCCGAACGATTGGTTCAGCTGCCCGCTTATATTTGGTGGTTTTAGTTTTGCAACGGTATCTTTTTGATGCGTTCGGAGTGCCGTTTTATGCTACCGTATTTATTTCCTTGGGGTTGATTTTTGCCTACACGTACCGTGGCGGATTAAAAACAATCATCATTACCGATACCTTACAAACATTTTTTCTGGTTTCATCAGTATTCCTGACAATCTATTTTATTTGTGACAGCATGAATTTTTCATTTGGACAGGCATTTGAAGCAGTTAAAAACAGTAATTACTCCAAAATTTTCTTTTTTGAAGATTGGTTGAAAAGCACCCATTTTGTCAAACAAATCCTTGGCGGAATGTTTGTTACTATTGCAATGGTTGGACTGGATCAGGATTTGATGCAAAAGAACTTAAGCTGCGCAACCATTGGCGAAGCACAAAAAAACATGTTCACGTTTACCGGGATTTTTGTCGTCATCAACATCTTTTTCCTAAGTGTTGGTGCTCTACTGTATATGTATGCCGAGAAAAATGGGATTGCTGTACCTATGGTGGATGGTGTGGCACGAACCGATTTATTATTTCCGGAAATTGCATTCAATCATTTGACCATTATTCCGGCTGTAATATTTTTATTGGGGCTGACCGCAGCAACATTTGCCACAACCGATTCGGCTTTAACTGCCTTGACAACTTCTTTTTGTGTTGATTTTTTGGGAATGGACAAAGCCGAAAATCAAAACAAGCCCAACATTGTCAGAACACGTCATTTGGTGCATATCGGATTTTCATTCTTAATGTTCATTGTAATTCTTCTGATTAACTTTTTTAATGACGCTTCGGTGGTGAGTCTAATATTCAAAATTGCGGCATTAACCTATGGGCCGCTTTTGGGATTGTACACTTTTGGATTATTTGTAAAAACCAAAACCGTAAACGAGTACTTAGTTCCCTTAGTTTGCATCATAGCACCAACATTGACTTTTTTATTGAGCTTTTATTCGAAAGAAATTTTCGACAAATACGAATTTGCCGAAGAATTAATCATTGTAAACGGTTTGATTACTTTCGTCGGATTGCTTTTAATCAGCAAACCGGCGACTGAAAACACGCGCTATTAATATTGATTTGTAGCTAACAAAACCAATGTACAAGCTACTTCAACTTTAATCCCGTTTCCTTGCAACAATTGGTAAAACTCGGGATTCTCAGTGCCGGGATTGAAGATAACACGCTTAGGTTTGGTTTCAATGATGTAGTTGTAATAATCGCGTTGACGCAACGGATTTAAGTACAAAGTCACGGTATCGATGTTTTTCAGCGGGATAGTTTTAGTATGAATCTTAACGCCGGCAACCTCCCCTGTATTTTGTCCAATAGCAAGAACTGTATGGCCTTTTTCCACCAATCGGTTAATGGCCAAGTTGGCATATTTTTCAGGTTTTACTGTGGCGCCAAGCACCAGCGTTTTCTTATTTTTCATGATTTCCGTTTCTTGTGTCAAAGATAATGCTAACTTTATATTTCAGGAAGTATATTTAACTTCTATTTAATAGATAAACTTAACATCAGAATTTATCTTTGCCAAAAAAACTATGGAGCTTTTTATTTTCTTATTTGCCGCACTGTTTTCAGTATTGAACCCTATTGGGACAGTACCTATTTTTGTGGGTCTGACTCAGGATTACGACCAGAAAGAGCGTTCCAAAGTTTCGTTGTGGACCGCCGTTAATGTTTTTATTATTTTAATCATTTCCTTTTTTGTTGGGCAATATGTATTATCCTTTTTCGGAATTACCATAACAGCACTTAGAATTGCCGGGGGAATAATTATTGCCAGTTCCGGATTTTCTTTATTAAACGGAAAATTCAGCAAAAACAGGGGAATCAACAAAAAAGTGGAAGAAGACATCCAAAGTCGCAATGCTATTGCTCTCACACCACTAGCCATGCCGATGTTGGCAGGACCGGGTTCAATTTCGTTGCTGATTGCATTTTATCAGGAACACAATTCGCCCAATGAAATTATTTTTTCCAGCATAGCGATTTTGACCGTAAGTGTAATGATTTATATTATTTTGAGAAGTGCTCACTACTTGGCCAAATACCTGGGAGCCTCGGGAATTGTAGCTATTTCCAGAATCGTAGGCTTCCTTACCATTGCCATAGGAATTCAGTACATTATCAGTTCCGTTTTAGCTATTGTCAGAGGAATATAATCCCATCTCATTTTAAATACAAAATCCCAAATTCAATACAGAGTTTGGGATTTTATTTTGATGTTTATCTGAAACGATTACGATTTCGGGAGGAAAATTTCGGCCATCATACAACGGGCACTTCCGCCACCGCAAGCCTCAATCGTATCCAAACTGGAATGAATGATTTCGACATGCGCTTCCAATTGAGCAATTTGTTTTTTTGTCAGGCTTTTATAAGCTGACTCGCTCATTACTAAAAAACGCTCATCGTTTTTGCCTTTGACTTCAAGCATGTTCCCAGCAAAATTATTTACCTGTTCCTCAGTAATCAGAATGATTTCTTTATCATCACCCCGAAGGCTGTCGAGTACCATTTTACGCTCTTTTTTATCATCAATACAATCGGCACAAATCACGGCAAAAGTATCCCCCAAGGTCATCATTACATTGGTATGATAAATGAGTTTGCGCTCACCGTTTACAGTTTGATAGGCTTCAAAAATTACAGGTGTGAATTCGAAGTCTTCACAAAATTCTATCATTAGCTCCTCATCGGCTCTGGGCGAAAGCGCGCAATAAGCCTTTCCGTTTTCTCTGTCCAACAACAAACTTCCCGTGCCTTCTAAGAAAACATTATCTTCTTCCGCCAGAGTATAGTCCATGATTTCATTAATTTCAAATCCGTCATCTTCTAAGATATCAAGAATATCTTCTCTTCTTTCGGCTCTTCGGTTTTCGGCAAACATAGGATACAATACTACATCACCATTTTCATGAAACGAAATCCAGTTGTTTGGAAAAATACTGTCGGGAGTATTGGGTTCTAAAGTATCTTCTACCACTACTACATTCACACCTACTTTTCGTAGCTTGTTTACAAAAGCATCAAACTCGGCCTGAGCTTTGGCATTAACTGTTTCCGGCGAAAGTCCGTCAAGTACTTTTTGATAATAATTATTTACGGCTGTTTGCTCGTTCATACGAAACGCCACCGGGCGAATCATCAATATGGAATTGGTAGTTTGTTTCATTTTAATCTCTTATTAATGGTAAAGTTGAGCATCGCAACAACCCTTCCTGCTTAGCTATTTCGGCATACGGGATTTCTTCAACGGTAAACCCATTGTCTCGCAGCCAGTTGTTCAATCTTGTAAAGTTCTTTTCGGAAACCACGACATTTTCATCTATAGAAAACACATTCGAGTTCATATTATACATTTCATCACGAGTAATGTGGAACAGGTTTTCCTTGCCAAACAATTTGACTAAAAAAACATAATCCGATTCTTCCCGAAAACCGCTTTTGTAGATAATACCTTTGTTTTTACCCACCGGTTGAAAACAACAATCCAGGTGCAAGGCGTTATCACGAGCTTCTAATTTTGATTTTACCAAATCAAATTCTTTCACTTTTTTATGTGGAAATAATGCTTTGATATAATTTACCCCTTCCATATTGGTTCGGGCTGTGATATAGTCTTTATAATCAGAACCCTTGTAGGTGCCAATAAAAATATAGTCATTCCAAAGCATCACGTCGCCTCCTTCAATGTGGACTTCTTCTGGAGGACGTACTATTTTATTCGGGTCAATTTGATCCAGCACGTATTGAATCGCATCCAATTCCCGTTCTCTGTCGGGCAAAATATTAGCTTTGATAAACATATCATCAATTACAAAACCAATATCCCGGGTAAAAATTTGATTGTAATTTTCAATCATTTCCGGGCGGAAGACTTTCACATCATATTTTTGAAAGACCTTATTAAAGGCCTCCATTTCATTAACCATATCTGCTTCCGCAGGATAAGTCCCTGCTAATATGTGTTCTAATGATTTAGGATCATAAGCTTCAGCTGCAGTAGGTGTAGGACCATTATTTACGGCCGAACCGAGCACCACGGCCCTTAGTCTTGAGGTTTCGTTTTTAACATTTAATTGTAGCATAAAATAGCTTTTGGCTTTAGGCAAATATAAAAAAGCTTCCCGATTAGGAGAAGCTTTGTTTATAAGTATTAATGAATAAGGTTAATTTAATTTTTAATGAGTTTTTCGGTGAGTAATAGTCCGTCTTCCGAAGTCACATTGATGATATAGATTCCGTTTGCATAACCGCTTACGTCCACTTTGGCTCTGTCAGTAGGCTCTAAAGTTCGTTCATACACTACTTTCCCATCAATGGTAGAAATACTGATTTTATTAAACATCGCCTGCTTCATAGAAATTTCTACAGCGCTACTTGACGGATTAGGAATAATTGCAAAAGTATTGACTATTCTTTCCAGATTCACATCTGTATCTTCAACAAGATCATGTTTTGTTTTGCCGTCAGAATCTGCATCTGCTGCTGTTTGATTTTTGTACACAAAGTTACTGGTACAGCCTTCAGGATAAGCGATAAACTGAGCTCCTTGTATGGCTTCAAAACCAGGATTCAACTCTACATAATTAGTGGCATGATAAACCACCCCGTTGGCTTGTGTATTGTCTCCCACTGATATGATGTTGGCAGCTTTAATCCAATTAGACCGTTCTTTTTTACGATTAATGACCGGAGCCAAATTATTGGTATTGTCAAACGGTGCTGTCAGTGTTAAAGTGGCTTCACAGCAATTATCAAAAGTCACATCGGGTCCTGCATTGGCCGAATGGTCGTAGATATCGTAGACAAAGTTACCGGCAGGGCAATTGACATTAAAAGTGGCATGAAGATCAAACTCAAAATTACCTGTAGGAGTAACTCCAAAAATACTAGGATAAACAGTAAAACAGAATGTCGTTGCAGTAATTTGTGTCGGAGCTGCAATAGTTCCAATAACTACGCCGTTTTGGGTTATATCCAGTGTTATATTATTTAATGAAGCATTAACCGGTGCCGTATATGTACCACATACCTGAAAAGGCGCATTGTTACTAACATCAGGACAAGTTAAATTTGTTGGTGCCATACTCACTGCGCCCAATTGAGGAGAAGCACAGGTTGTTCCGCAAATATTATCAATGTAAACAGTTCCGAAGTGTTTGGATGGCTGACAATCACTCACACTGAATTCAATCGTTCCGGGTTGATTCATAATATCTTCCACATTCAAGCGAGCACATACCCATCCGGTGTAAAGTATCCTTCTGTCGGCTGCCACGTTAATTCTGTTAAACAAACAATTATCAGGATCCGCTATGATACAAATCTCATCTACCACATTCCCATTTTGGTTCAATACTCTCACTCTGAAATAAGGCTGAATATCCTGACCATGTGCGGGTTTATTATCCATAATCAGTGAAAAATTGAAATCAATAGTAGGCTGATTAATACTCGGAAAATAACGGGAAACTGTACTCAAGTCTGAAGAACCGAGGCCGGCCGTATTGTTTAGTTTGATACATTTGGTTCCACCGTTTGATGGTAACGTGGGCATATTTACTCCAAAGCTGGCCAATACCGGATCAAATTGTTGGTAACCCGGACTGCTACTGTCTATTCGAGTAATTGTAGCATTGAAATTATTGGTAGCCGGTGCAATCACATTGGTAGCAGTGAGTGCGGTGGGAGTTGCACAAGACAAGAAAAAGTCAGTTCCAGAGGCTGGCTGCGGATGTGCATCTGACCAAAAAGTATATCCTGCAATTCCACTTTCAAAATCACCGTTCACACACTGTTGTGATAACGCCTGAGGCAGTTGACGAGCGATATACTCTTGCTTTTTAATCGGATTTTCGACAAAGAAGAGTTTTCTCAACTCATATTTTTTAGCTTCTGATTTTGCTATTTCCAATTCAGCATCAGTAAATTCATCCTCACTTCTAAGGTGATTCAATATTTTTTCATTCACTTCCTGTGACAATTTGTATTTATTAAAATTATCGCGAATGAAGTTCTGAATTTCTATTTCTGTTTGCTGTGTAGCGGTTATTCTATCTTCTTCAGATTTTATATACTCATTGTATTGAGCCGAAATTTTGGTAGAACTAAGGCACAGCAAGCAAAAGAACGCTATTTTAAATACCTTGTTCATCTTATTTCGTTTTTTCGATTAGTGCTTTTACTTGCGCTTTTAATTCTTCAATTTCTTTATTATTGTTTTCGATAGCTTTGTTTTGTGCTTCTATTTTTTTATCCTGATCAATAATATAAAGTGTCAATTCTTCTATTTTCTCCATATGTTTTGACTGCATTTCTGCAACATCCAGTCCTTTTTCGGCTAATTGTTCAGCAGAGTCAATACCTGGCAAATGCTTGTTAACTTCTACATATTGTGCAACTTCTTTCAATGGCATCAATTTGTAGTTTTCATCAAATACATAATCCGCCCAGTTTGCAGTACTGCGCAAAGCCACTTTTACTTTTTCAGTCATAATGCCGCCTTCTACAAATAATTTATAATTTCCTGTAGTTGTTGGATAAGTCGCCGTTGTTCCGATATACAATTTTCCATTGGTATCAGTGGCTGCTGATTTAAACCAAAGATTATTATTATTCATCGTTACCACTCTGTTTCCACTGGTAGTTGTAGCGGAGTTAATGGTTCCGTTATTGGCATAAAGACTGGTATCCGTAGCAGAAACTACATAAGGAGTGGCGGCATCACCGGTCCCGGTCACAGTAACATTGTTTCCGGCAGTCACAACAGTATTTGGTATGGTAAAAGATCCACCTCCGTTAGACAGAGTCACAATGGCTCCGTTTTGCGTTACGGTTTGAGGTCCGTGTGCAGGTAATACAATACTGTTCCCGTTAGATATACTCAAAACGTTTCCTGTCAGTGATAAAGTTTGTTGATCGGTATCTGTTGTTGTTACCGTTGGCAGGGTAATAGAACCTCCCCCATTTGATAAGGTAATAACATTCCCCGACTGAGAAATAGTTTGCGGCATTACGTTGGGAAGTGTTACACTATTCCCATTGGAAATAGAAAGTATATTTCCGTTTAAAGCTAAAGATTGTGAATCAGTATCGGTAAAAGTAGGTAAAGTAAACGACCCTCCTCCGTTAGACAAAGTTATGGTATTTCCTGATTGGGAAAGGGTTTGAGGAGTGGTAGTAGGCAGAGTAAAAGAACCTCCTCCTTCAGAAAGTGTGATAGTATTTCCTGATTGGGTAAGTACTTGTGGGTAACCGTTTACTACATTTTGTAACACCACATCACCGGCACCATTTACTGTCAAGAATTTGGTCGCTGTTTGTGTATTGGTTGGCACATACTCGCTGGTCAAATTTGTAAAACGAAGCCCGGAGTTTCCGTTTGTTCCTTGTGTAATTTCCAATTTGTTTTTTGGATTTGTATTTCCAATACCCACATTTCCTTCAACTAACATACCGTTTAAAGGAGCAGTAGCCCCAAGTGTAGGAATAGGATAAGGTCTGGAAGCGTAATTTCTGCCAATCACAATTCCTCCGCCGATATCCATTTTGTTTGCCGGTATGATATTATTTCCGAGTCCGATTCCAACATTCCCGCTCTCACTGATTAGCATTTTTTGATTTCCTCTACCGTCAGCAAAAATCATGGTTCCATTGGTATCGTTTCCTGCTACTGCAGCGGCTGATGGATTAGGAGACACCATTACTCTTCCTAAAAAAACATTGTAACTACCATTTAATAAGTTTACTGCAGTTTCTGTCCCTAAAAAGGTATTAAAATCCCCTGATAAAAGATTTCTTGGAGTAAAATAGCCCAAAGCAACATTTCCGCTTCCGATTGTAGACAACAAAGAGGCATAACCTATTGAGGTATTAAGGCTTCCATCTACATTGGCTTCCAAAGCTCTGTGTCCAAAAGCAATATTTCGTTCACCAGTTCTGTTTCCTGATAATGCTCTTGTACCAAAAGCACTATTCAATGATCCTGAGGTATTGGATATCATTGCATCATTTCCAAAAGCACAGTTAAAACTTCCTGTAGCTGATTTTAAAGCGTTCATTCCAAAAGCATTGTTGCTGAATGCTGTATTCTGAAGTAAGGCATTCACCCCAAAACCCGTATTAAAATTTCCCGTACTGCTAGCTCCGGCTCCATCTCCTACAAAAGTACATGCGACTTGTGCATTGCTTACAAACATAGCTCCAAAGAGTAGACATGTTGTAAAGAAAAAAGTAATTTTCATTTTCATAACTGAACGATTTAGTGTTAAAAATCAATTAAAAACTCATTTGGTAATTATTATAGTTCAGGATGGAGTATAACTTATATAATTTGGGGCAAATAAATTTGGTTTAACATCAAATTTCAACGAACGAATCAGTAGGTCGACACACAGTTCATTTTGCTTTGATTTTATGGTTCAAATATAAATTGCTTTTTTATAAATAATCTATAAAATACACATAAAATCGATGAAATACATCTTTTTAATACATATAAAAGAATTTATCTTACAAATTATAAATTAAATAAGATTACCCTTTAAAAACCGTTAATCTTAAATTAACCAACAAATTTTATCGATAAATTTCTATTATTCTTTTCCTTATTATTTCTTTCCGAATGACATCAATATTTAAAAAAAGTTGCAGCTGATACCGAACTTGCATTGCTTCTTTCTTCAAAATCACATTCAAAAAAAAACTCCCTGCTTTCGCAAGGAGTTTTTTTTGTATAAAGGAGTATTATTTATCTCTGATTCATCGGTTTAAAATCACGTAAAGGATATCCGGTGTAAATTTGTCTTGGTCTTCCAATCGGTTCTTTATTAATACGCATTTCTTTCCACTGAGCAATCCAACCCGGCAAGCGTCCAATAGCAAACATTACGGTGAACATTTCTGTTGGAATGCCCAAAGCGCGATAAATGATTCCGGAATAGAAATCTACATTTGGATATAATTTTCGGGATACAAAATAATCATCAACTAAAGCGGAAGCTTCCAATTTTTTAGCAATATCTAAAATAGGATCATCCACACCCAAAGTATTTAAAACCTCATCAGCTGCTTTTTTTATGATTTTTGCTCTTGGATCAAAATTCTTGTAAACCCTGTGCCCAAATCCCATTAAACGGAAAGGATCATCTTTATCTTTTGCTTTAGCTAAATACTTTTCTGCATCACCACCATCTTTCTGAATCGCTTCGAGCATTTCCAAAACTGCCTGGTTAGCTCCACCATGTAATGGTCCCCATAGCGCGGAAACTCCGGCAGATATAGAGGCGAATAAACCGGCATGTGACGAACCAACAATTCTAACTGTTGATGTAGAACAGTTTTGTTCATGGTCTGCATGTAGGATGAATAATTTATCCAAAGCATCCACTACCACCGGATTCACTTTATAAGGACCGGTAGGTAATTCAAACATTAGGTGCAAAAAGTTCTCTACATAACCTTTAGTATTGTCGTAGTAATTCAATGGGAAGCCCATCATTTTTCGGTAAGTCCATGTGGCAATAACAAGGAATTTCCCCATGGTTTTACATACGGCTTCATACATTTCTTTTTCGTTTTCCACATTAACCACTTTCGGGTTGAAAGCTGTCAAAGCACTGGTAAGCGAAGATAAAACGCCCATAGGATGAGCCGTTTTAGGAAAACCATCAATGATGTTCTTCATTTCTTCATTTACTAATGTGTACTTTCGAATATCATTTTCAAATTGTACCAATTGCTCTTGAGTTGGCAACTCTCCGAAAATGACCAGATAAGAAACTTCCAAGAATCCAGCTTTTTCGGCTAGGTCCTCGATGGCATAACCACGATAACGCAGTATTCCTTCTTCTCCATCCAAAAATGTGATTTCACTTTTACACGAACCTGAATTTTTATAACCCGGATCAAGTGTGATAGCGCCTGTTAAAGCACGTAATTTGTCGATATCGATAGCTGCTTCATTTTCGCTTCCGACAATCACCGGAAACTCATATTTATTGCCATCAAATTCTAATATTGCTGTTTTAGACATGATATAAATAAGGGAATTAAATCTGATAAATTAATAATTTAACAAAATTAGGGAATTCAAAATGAAATAAAAAAGAATTACAGTAGCGTTTTCGTTAAATTTGTGATAATTTTTGCAAAGTTGGTATAGACACAAAAAAAAAGCGCACCGAAGTGCGCTCTACCACAATTACGCAACTCTATTGTTTAATTATTCGCTCAACTTTCATGCCTTTATCAGTCATGACTTTAACAAAATATACGCCTGAGTTATGTGCCGTTACGTCTAAGATCGCTTCACTTCCTTCTGTCAATTTGGTCAGTAACAAACGCCCTTGCACGTCGTACAACTGAACTGATTTAATTGCAAAATTACCGCGAACTGTAATCGTATTTTTGGTTGGATTTGGATAAACTTTAACCGTCACATCCGTTTCAAAAGCCGGATTACTTAAGGTTTGGAATACTGTATTTTCAATATTGGTGGATACAGGAGCATTATAATCAAAATAAATATTGGCATTTTTACTGACCATATCACCTTCTACCAAGTTGCCTTTTGATTTGATTTTCAACAATATATTCCCATGACCACCAGAATGCAGACTAAGATTCTGAAAAATGAACTCAGCTACATTACCTGTTAACTTAGCTGTTATCGGATGTGAAGCATCAAGAACCTGCAACGAAGACACATCAAACTTAGTAATATCAATAACCTCTCTAACCACTACATTTTCAGCATCTGCAGTACCTGTATTTTCAAAGTTAACTACATAGTGCAAGTAATTCCCTATTTCAGATGGTGGTACTACACTCCCTTCAAGACAAATGATATTATTGGGATCATAGGACCCAACTACCGTCTGATTGAAAGCAAATGTATTATCTGACTGATTTTCATCCCCGGCAAACGGATTGAGTGTTGTTATAAAACTCAACACATCTCCAATATTTACAGCGGGATTATCGGTAGGGGTATTAACATGCAAAGTGATTGTAATGCTTCTGCTTTCAAAAGGAGACAAAGTGTTATAGTTCCAACTTAAATTCCCAAAACTTTGATTATTGGGGACAATCGATGCGGTAACAAAATTCAATACTTCATCATCAAACTCAAAACTTAAATTTCCGGAAACCGTTTGATTTCCTTTATTTCGATAAACCACTTTATAAACTGCATCAAACCCTGGTCGAGCCGGAATCAAAGGGGTAACAATAACCTCGATATCTGGATGAACTCCATTAGCAGTGATGCAAAAGTTTTGTGTAGCCACATTGTTATTGGTATCGGTAAACGGAATGGCAGCGTTGATTGGTGAAATGCTAAACCATGCCGAGTTTTCCATACTTGGAGTTAAAGTAAAATTCCCGGTTTGAGTATAAAAAGTATAAGTACCGGAACTGCTTGTAAAATTTGCTCCGGCACTCGTTCCGTCATTAAGATTTATTCTGATATTCGGCTGAAGACTGTCTGAAGCATCACAACCATTATTGTTGCTGTCAAAAATCATTGACCCGGTTATACTATTATAATTGCCGCCGGGCGTAAAAGAACAATAAGACGTAATATATGAAGAAGGATAAAAAGCGCTCAAACCGGCAATCTCGAAATCATCGGCACAGATGAACGGAATATTGCCTAATATACTGTTTGTATTTAAACTTGAACCATTTTTTATAAATAATGCCTGCAACGGATTGCTATCACACTCCAAATGGTCCAATAAAAGATTCTGGCTTAAATCGAGCGATGTAATTTGGTTGTGGTCACACATTAAAAAAGTTAGACTACTAAAATACTCAATCCCAGTCAAATCACTAATATTCAAATTGTGAACGTCCAAAGCGGGTATTCCAGAGACTTCACTTACTTGAATCTCGCCATCCGCATTTGCATCTGCTCCAAGTGTAATCAGGTGTGCCTTAAAATTTGCATCGGGTATATTCACAATCTGCGCATTTACCATTCCGGCAAAAAACAGCAGCAAAATATATAGTTTTTTCATAATCTTGGTTTTGGTTGGTTTTTGACGATGTAAAACCTCAAAATCCTCTTCAAATGAAGAGGATAATGACGTTCTAACTTAACTCCAATTTTTTATTTTTAACCATTTTCAACTTTAATTACTCGTATAAATATATTATAAATATTTATTGTTTTTTGAGCAATTGAGTATAACTGTGTTTTCAATTAGAATTTGCGATTAACTGCTCAACTGCTTTATCAAAATCTCCTGTAATCGTTCCTTTTTTCGTTGTGATATCGGCAAGTTACTGTTGTCCGCCATAATCACATACCCACCATCTTTTTTGATATACGATTTCAAATAAGACAAATTAATCAAATGCGATTGATGAATGCGTTCAAAACCATGTTCGGTTAATAAATCTTCATATTCTTTCAGCGTTTTGGATATCAAAACCGGCTTATTGTTTTTGATATAAAACTTAGTGTAATTGTCCTCGCTTTCGCAACGTATAATATCACTCACATCAAACAAATGAATTCCGTCAGCAGTTGACAGAGCAATGCGCTTGAAGTTATCCACTTTCTTTCTGATATTTTCCAAAAGCAAATCGATATGTGCTACACTGTCATTTTTATCCAATACATTTTTAATTTTACCGATAACTTTACTCAATTCATCAGGATCAACAGGCTTTAACAAAAAATCCAACGCACTAAAACGAAATGCCTTAATGGCGTATTGCTCATGCGCGGTAATAAAAACAATTTGCGAATTCAGTTTGCCCTTTTTGTTTACTTCTTCGAGCAAATCAAACCCAGAACCGTCACCCAAATGAATGTCGAGAAAAACTACTTGCGGCTGATTTTGCAACAAGAGTGTTGTTCCGCTTTCCACGCTATCGGCTTCCCCAACTATGTTGATTTCCGGAGCGTAACGCGCCAGTAACGATTTCATTCCGTTGCGTAAATTTTCGTCGTCATCTATAAGTACAGCTGTGATCATATTTTATTCTGCATATTGTATCGGTAAATGCAAAGTTACTTTAGTTCCCAATACTTCAGCTTTATTTGTCGTAACTTCTTCAATTATTACATTAGCTTTTTGATTTGTAACAGATTCGATCATTTCCAATCGCTTTTTAGTAATATCTAATGCCATAGATTTGTGAGCCACAACTGAGTTCACTTTTTGCGCTTTGGACTGCTGAAAACCAATGCCGTTGTCTTCAACAGTGCAAAGCAAACTTTCTTTTTCAATTTCAAATCGGATAGCAATACTTCCCATTTCTTTTTTCGGAATAACTCCGTGTATTATGGCATTTTCAACAAAAGGTTGCAACAAGAGCGGTGGAATCGCCATGTCGTCCTCTATTTCGTTACTTTTATAGATGGTAAAAGTGAATTTATTATTAAAGCGCAATTGTTCGAGTTCCAAATAATTTTGCAAACTCTCTACTTCTTTATCAATTGGTATTAATGACTCTTTAGAATATTCCAAGGTCAAACGCATCAGCTTTGAAAACTTTGACAAATATTTTATCGCAGAGTCGGTACCGTTCTGTACAATAAAGCTTGAGATTGACCCTAAACAATTGAATACAAAATGTGGATTCATTTGCAGGTGTAAGGCCTTTTGTTCGTATTCGGCTAAATCTTTCTGTAAAGTCAATGTCTTTTTTAATTGCAAACGATTGTAGAGCAAAAACGCAATTCCAAAAGCAAGCAGGATGAACAAAATAACGAACACTATTTGCTGTTGATGTCTTTTAGACTCCTCATTATACACTACTTCTCTTTTCTCCTGCTCTTTTCGCTGTAAGGCTTCTTTTTTATCAAACTCAAAGTTCATTTCAGCCCTAACACTGTTTCGAATGTTTTCGTTATTACTGATGCTGTCTTTGGCTATGTTGTACAACTTGAAGTGCGCTAAAGCTTCATTGGGTTTGTTTAGTTTTTCATAAATTTCACTCAGTCGTTTTTCAGCAATCTGCACTTGGTCCAATACGTCTAACTCCTTAGCCAGGGCCAACGACTTATTGGTATACGTCAAAGCTTCATCCCAATTTTTCTGGGCATAATAAACTTCCCCGATAAAATAATAGGTATCCGAAAGCCCAAACTTATCATCTATACTGTTAAAAGTCGCTATAGCCTTATTGTAAGCAACCAATGCTTCTGCCGGTTTTTGAATAGCTACATAATACAATCCCAAATTGTTATACAACTCGCCCAAACCTCGTTGATTCGGATATTTTTCAAACAGCATTTCCGCTTTACAGAAATATTCAAACGCTTTCAGGTAACTTTTCTGGTTTAAATATATTGTACCAATATTGGTCATGGTAATCCCAATCGTGTTGTCGCCGATTTTTTCCTGAGTTTTTAAACATTTAATAAAATAATTCAGGGCTTTAAAATCTTCTCCTTGTGATTTGTACACAACACCAATATTGTTGTACACTCGGGCACATTTTTCCAAATTATTACTTTCCTCATAAAGCTTTACCGCTTTCAGATGAAATTGCAAGGCTTTTGCATAATTACTCTGCTCTGAAAAAACCACACCCAAACTTCCGTATGCACGAGCCAGACCATTTTTTATTTCTTTATTGTTATCATTGGATGCATTTTCCAAAGCTTCTTCAAAAACACTTTGTGCATTCGAAAAATAACGCAATGCCTGAGGATAATCTCCGGTAAGAATATTAGCATTTCCTAAATTTAAAAAAGCATTCCCCTTGGCTGTATTAAATTTAATTTTCGTTGCCAATGCCAAAGCCTGATTGGCATATTGCAGCATTAGTTTAGGATCACTTGCCTTATATTCGTCTGCAATAGTATTAAACAATTGTGCACGATCAATATCATTTCTGGTTTTACCCAAAACTGCCACTAAACTATCGGCTTTTTTATTTTGCGCCGCACTCACCACCGAAAAAATCAGCAGCAAATACATCGCTATACATTCAATTCTTTTCATCAAGGAAATTTTTTACTCCTGTTGCAAACAAAAATAGCATTTCCTTTTGGGTAAAAAATCAGGAAATGAGTATTTCGCTATTTTGACCGAGAATTTGAAAAATAAAAAATCCCGGGTTTGTGCCCGGGATTTCCATATATAAACTTTAATTGTATCAGATTATGACAAAGCTGCTTTTACTTGGTCTGCTGCTTCCTGGAATTGTACTGCAGACAAAATTGGCATTCCTGAATTATCAATTAATTCTTTGGCAATCTCTGCATTGGTTCCTTGCAAACGCACAATGATAGGTACTTTGATAGCATCTCCCATGTTTCTGTAGGCATCTACTACTCCTTGTGCTACACGGTCACAACGAACAATTCCTCCAAAAATATTGATTAAAATCGCTTTTACATTCGGATCTTTTAAAATAATACGGAAAGCTGTCTCCACACGTTTCGCATCTGCTGTTCCTCCAACATCCAGAAAGTTAGCCGGTTCAAAACCTGCATATTTAATTAAGTCCATGGTAGCCATAGCCAATCCGGCTCCGTTTACCATACAACCAACAGTTCCGTCTAAGTCAACATAATTTAAGCCAACTTCTTTTGCTTCCACCTCAATTGGATTTTCCTCTCGAATATCACGCATATCAGCAATTTTAACTTGACGGTACAAAGCGTTATCATCAATATTTACTTTGGCATCCACCGCTAAAATCTTGTTGTCTGAAGTCTTCAACACCGGATTGATTTCAAACATAGAAGCGTCTGAACCAATGTAAGCATTGTATAACGAATCCACAAATTTCACCATTTCTTTGAACGCATTTCCTGAAAGCCCTAAATTAAAAGCAATTCTGCGCGCCTGAAAACCTTGCAATCCTACAGAAGGATCTATTTCCTCAGTAAAGATTAAATGAGGAGTATGCTCAGCAACTTCTTCAATATCCATTCCTCCTTCAGTAGAATACATAATCATGTTTCTTCCTCTGGCTCTGTTTAGTAAAACTGACATATAGAATTCTGAAGTTTCACTTTCACCCGGATAATAAACATCCTCAGCCACTAAAATTTTATGTACTTTTTTTCCTTCTGGTGGGGTTTGCGGTGTAATCAATTGCATTCCGATAATTTGCTCAGCCAATTCCTCAACTTGTTGCAGATTTTTAGCCAATTTCACTCCGCCTCCTTTACCTCTTCCTCCGGCATGGATTTGTGCTTTGATAACGTGCCAACCGGTTCCGGTTTCTGCAGTTAATTGTTTGGCTGCAGCTACTGCTTCTACAGGATTGTTAGCAACAATACCACGCTGCACGCGAACGCCGTATCCTGCCAATATTTCTTTTCCCTGATATTCGTGTATGTTCATAATAAAGAGTTTGTTTGTTAGACACTGAAACAGCTTCAGTATAAAGTGCCACAAAAGTAATTAATTAGAATCAAACCTAAAAGAAATGTATACCAATTTAGTATATTTCTTGATTTTGATTATTTTGCTTCTGAAAACGCAACCCTTTTTTTAAAATCCCATCATTAGTTTAAAATCAAAAAACTAAAAAAAATGAAAAATCTAATCATCCCCTTCGCCTTTTTATTGGTATTGTTTTTCAGTAGTTGTGGTACTGATTCTAATTCTACTAATACCGACCCTGTTCAGGGACAATGGAAACTGGTTGCCGTTGACGGAACATTTGCAGGAATCCACAATACTTTCTCACCTGGAGTTATCAACTGGAGTTTTAATCCGATTACACAAACCGTTACCGTGGTCAATAACAATCCAAATCCAGAACTTTGGGATGTTTTAGAAACGGGCGTGTACAATTATCAATTTGTGAACGATCCGGATTCTCCATGCGGAGAAAGTATTAAAATCAACGGAACCATATATGGCTGTTATTCAACAACCAACGACACACTGGTTATTGACCAAGCCATTGCTGATGGTTTTGCCATGACTTTGGTGCATTAACTTTCAAAATGGACGAATTCTGTTATTTTTTTCTTTGGTTTTGAGACTACTGCACCCTAGCTTTGTACAAAATTAAAACAAAGTTATGCAACCATCAGAATTAGTAGCCTTGGCCCAAGAATTTGGAGATCCATTGTATGTGTATGATGCTGGGAAAATCGAATCCCAGTACAACCGATTAGCCACTGCCTTTTCTAAAGTAGAAAAGCTTCGCATCAATTATGCGATGAAGGCATTGTCTAACCTTACCATACTAAAGCTACTGAAGAAGCTCGGTTCAGGCTTAGATACCGTTTCCATCCAAGAAGTGCAATTGGGATTACACGCCGGATTTACACCCGATAAAATTATTTTTACTCCCAATGGCGTTTCTTTTGAAGAAATTGAAGAAGTAGCTAAACTGGGAGTTCAAATTAATATTGATAATCTTTCAGTTTTGGAACATTTCGGAACCAAACATCCGAAAGTTCCGGTATGTATCCGAATCAATCCTCATGTAATGGCCGGAGGCAATGAGAATATTTCCGTTGGCCATATCGACAGTAAATTTGGGATTTCTATTTACCAAATTCCGCATGTTTTACGAATTGTGGAAAACACCAAAATGACCATCAACGGTATCCACATGCACACGGGTTCTGATATTTTAGACATCGAAGTATTCCTCTATGCAGCCGAAATTTTATTTGATGCCGCTAAACAATTTAAAAACCTGGAGTTTCTGGATTTTGGATCCGGATTCAAAGTGCCTTACAAAAAAGACGATATCGAAACCAATATTGAAGAACTGGGAAAAAAACTAACCAAACGATTTTTGGCTTTTGAAAAAGAGTACGGTAGCGAATTAACCCTAGCCTTTGAACCAGGAAAATTTTTGGTAAGTGAAGCCGGTTATTTTTTGGCCAAAGTAAATGTTATCAAACAAACAACTTCAACTGTTTTTGCCGGAATAGATAGTGGTTTCAACCATTTAATTCGTCCGATGTTTTACGGTTCACAACATACCATTGAAAACATTTCCAATCCAAAAGGCAAAGAACGTTTCTATACCGTGGTTGGTTATATCTGTGAAACGGATACATTTGCCAACAACCGAAGAATTTCTGAAATTCACGAAGGAGACATTTTGTGTTTCCGCAATGCCGGAGCCTATTGTTTCTCTATGTCATCCAACTATAACTCTCGCTTTAAACCCGCAGAAGTGCTATGGAAAGACGGTAAAGGGCATTTAATTCGCGAAAGAGAAAGATTTGAAGATTTGCTACAGAATCAAATTATGATTGAATTATAACTAAACTACACACTACACAACTAAAAAAGCACCGATTAACGGTGCTTTTTTGATTTTGATTATTTATCCAACACTTCGGTTAATACCTCCGCTTCGGTGCCATTTGGAAAAGCCGTTTTGATTTTTTGAGCCAGTGTGGGAGCAATTTGCGTAATCACTTTTCTGTCGTGGGTTTCTCCGGCTTTAATATTCCAACCAAAGAAAATCAAAGGCACGTGAGTATCATAACTATAGGGCGTTCCATGGGAAGTTCCGGTAGCGCCGTATTCAATATAACCTGGTTTGTCCAAGATTACTAAATCGCCATCTTGAGTATTATCATATCCTTTGGCAATACAATTCAGATAATAATCATTACCACTGTTGTTCAGGATTTCTTCTTCGGTAAATACTCTTTTCACCTGATCTTGAGTCAGCAAATACTCTTTGAACATTTGCTTTATTTTAGTCAAATCCAATCCTTTGATTTTGATTTTTTCTTTATCAAAAAACACATTGAAATTGGAATAATTCAACACCAAATCATCACCAAAAGTATCTGTTGAAAATTTCTTTAGGTTCTTCGCGATGTCTTTGTATTCCACATTAATCACATTGTATTTGTTATCGTTTAAGAATTTCGCATTTTCGGCTCCGGCATGATCAGCCGTTAAAAACAGTAAGTAATTACCTTTGCCCACCGTTTGATCTAAGTACTTCAGAAAGTCAGCCAAAGTAAGATCCAAACGCATATATGTATCCTGCAGCTCTATTGAACGGGGACCTAAAATGTGTCCAATGTAATCTGTGGAAGAAAAACTTACTGTCAGGAAATCTGTGATGCTGTCTTTCCCCAATTGCTCCTTTTCGATTGCTCTTTTAGCAAATTCTTCTAATAAATCATTGCCATAAGGAGTTGAACGCAGGATACCCGCATCATTTTTAACTGAATACATCGCTTTCAAATCATATGGAAAAACCGGATTGGCACCGTTTAACTTTCCTTCGTAGTTGTTCTCATCGGCCAAACTTTCAGTATAATTTTCCTTTGATTTCAACAAATTCCATCCTTTGTTGATATAAGTCATAAAATGCTTTTCGTTATTGAATTCAGTAACCCAATTGGGTAAAGCATTCCCATAGAAAGTACTCGAAATAAAACTTCCGGTTTTGCTGTACCAAAAAGCTCCGTTGGCAAAATGCCCGGCCGGTAGTATTGCCCCTCGGTCTTTCAGACTTACGCCAATGACTTTTCCTTTGAAGTTAGTGGCCAATCGTAATTCATCTGTTATGGTCGTGGCCTGCAGGTTTTTGGGCGACATCATACCCTCTTCTTTGATTCCGTCACCTACGGTTTGTACTGAAGCATCATCGGTACAGTACATCTCTTTTCCCAGTTTTCGGCTGAACCACTCATTCCCTACTATGCCATGTGTAGCAGGTGTAGTCCCCGTGTAAATTGACGCATGTCCGGGAGCAGTATAGGTAGGCACATAATTGTAATGGGTGTTCTGAAAAGTATACCCTTCTCGCATCAGTCGCTTGAATCCGTTATCGGAAAAATCATTTTGAAAACGGTATAAATATTCCATTTTCATTTGGTCAACAACAATACCCACAACCAGTTTGGGGCGCTGTTGAGCAGAAACCGTTAATACAACAAAAAGAAGGCTTAACTCGAGAAACTTTTTCATAAGTCATTATTTGATGGACAAAAATACAGAATTGTGATGAATAGTTTATAAAAAACAAGTGCATACAATACTTTGTATGCACCTGAAAAATTCCCAATTTTTAACAACTATAATAACAACTAACTCGCTATTTCAAAATCATAAAAGTACATCTACGATTTATGGCATGCTCTTCTTCGGTACAATCATTTTTAGGGCAAACCACCAATGGTTTTGTTTCGCCATAACCAACCGAAGACAATCGTTTTCTATCAATTCCGTTTTTCACTAAATACTCCAAAGCCGAAGCCGCTCTTTTATTAGAAAGTTTGAGGTTATAAGAAGCAGTAGCTCTGGAATCAGTATGAGAGCCGATTTGGATTTCCATATACGGATACTTTTTCAACAAACCTACCAATACATCCAGCACCGTGGCTGCCTGTGGCTTGATATCCCATTTATCTAAATCGAAATAAATATTTTCCAATTCAATCAATACCGTTCCATCCTCTTTTTTGTTGATAATATCTTCCGCATCGTAATAAGACTCTACTTTCATTTGTAGGTCTAAATACACTTTACCGCTTTGACTGGTTTCAAACTCTGATTCGGCCGGAATATAAAAATCTTTGAAGGCCATGATTTTGTATTTTTTATTCGGCTCTGTATTGAACGTAAAGTCGCCGTCTTTGCCTACCAAAACTTCTTCTAGCAAAGTGCCGTTTTGATCATACAGTTTTACCGTAGAACCCGGTAATAATTCCATCGTTTTTTTGTCACGAACTTCCCCTTCTACCAAATATTGCAACTTATTCGGTTCTTTAACAAAAGTGTATAAATGATCATCTCCTTCCCGATTGGAAGCAAAGTAGCCTTGATTTTTGGCTTCATCCAAAATATAATTGAAATCGTCCATTTCACCGTTAATGGTGGAACCTAAATTCACCGGTTTATCGTACTCCGTATCGCTTATTTTTTTACTTGAGAAAACGTCCAAATTCCCTCCTCCTTGATGACCGTCTGAAGCAAAGTATAACGTACCGTCTGAAGTCACAAAAGGAAATTGTTCCCGATGTGGCGTATTTATCTTGTCGCCTAAATTACGAGGCAAACTATAGGTCCCATCCTCATTAATATCGACCACATAAATATCAAAAGAGCCATAAGTCCCGGGCATATCACTGGCAAAAAATAATTGTTTTCCGTCTTTACTCAAACAAGGATGCTCCACTGAATAGGTATCACTCGAAAAAGGAACCATTGTGACATTACTCCATTTTCCGCCTTTTAGTTCCGCTTTGAAAATTTTGATGTTGGCCACTACTTCCTCACCTACTTTAATTTGTTTATCGGCAGTTCGGTTAAAATACATCGTTTTACCATCTGCGGTAAAGGTAGCCGAGCTTTCATGATTTTTACTGTTAATCTCATCTGGAAATGTTTCCACATTTACCAGTTGTCCTTGTTCATTGACAGTAGCCGAAAACAAATCCAAATAGGGTTTATCATTCCAACCATAAGATTTTCCCTGTCCATTTCGAGCGGAGGAAAAAGCAACTTTATCGCCATAGAATGAAATTCCGAAATCACCATTGTTTTGACCTTTGGACATCATTTCCAGTTTGTAACTGTCTTTTGAATTTCGGGAAGCACTTTTCATAAACTTTTGGGTATTCTGTTCGTATCCCAAATAGATTTTCATAATAGAATCTCCTTTCTCAAGATTTTTAGTTCCTTTCATCGCATTCGCAAAACGGAAATAGACCTCTTTCTGAACGCTGTCTTTGAAGGTAGTAAACAGTTGAGTGTAGGCTTTAACCGCATTACTCATTTGGAAATTATAATAATAACAATCACCCAGATTTTGCAGTATCTCTTTAGTTGCAGGCAACTGCTCGTAAATAGCAGCTGCTTTCACATAAGAGCGGGTTTGAAACAATGCATTTCCGTCCTTGACACTGGCTTTCTTTTGGGCAAAAAGAGTGGTAACGCTGCAAAAAACAAAAAGTATGTATAGTTTTCTCATCATTTTCATTTTTAAAAGAATCGTGGTGATTTGTCATACCCTTTACCGGAACCGTCTTTATCTCGGCTTGAACCTAAATCAAACAAGACAAACACTTCATGGGAACCGGTATTAAAATTTCTCAAATTGGTTAAGGTATAGTCATAAGAATACCCTATTCTAAGTGTTGGAGTTACATAAAAACTGGCCAATCCGCTGACTGAATCATGCAATCTATATCCCACACCGGCCTCGAATTTATTGTTAATCAAAATATTGGTGGTTAAATCTAAAGAAATCGGAGCACCTTCAACGCCTTTGGCCATGAAAGCAGGTTTTACTTTGAAATTATCATTGTTGTTAAACGTAAATACATATCCCCCCGTCATAAAATAATGAATGGCTTCTACTCCGGTGGTTTTGACTCCGTTTTGATTTTCAAGATGTTTAGTCGTCAACAAATTGGGAGCGGAAAAACCAAAATAATAATTGGATCCAAACAAATAAGTTCCGGCTCCGACATTAGGAAACGTTTTGCTAATATTATTTTGAAAAGCCGGATCAACAGCTGAATCCGTATAAACAAATCCGTTAAAATCAGTACTGAAAAGTGTTACTCCTCCCTTTACTCCGAAAGACAGTTTAGTCTCCTCTCCAACATCCAATACATAAGCAAAATCAGCAAAGACATTGCTTTCCTTCACTACATCACCAATTTCATCGTGAACTACAGAAACTCCCATTTCTACTTTTTTGGATAAAGGTTTGTGAGCAAAAAAGGATTGAGTGGTTGGAGCACCTTTAATACCAACCCATTGAGCACGGTAAATCCCTCCCAGATTAAGCACGCCTGGATTATCGGTTGCGTAAGCGGGGTTAATCACACTCATATTATACATATAATGAGTAAACTGTGGATCCTGCTGCGCTCGCATCAACGAAGAGCAAAGCACAGCAAATAGCGCTAAGAGGATATATTTTATAGTTTTATTTTTCATAGTGGTTCTCATTATCTGCTTAAGTATACTCTGTCTTGAAGAGGTGCTCTGTTTCCGTCATTGAAATTAATGATAAAGAAATAAACACCTGTTGGCAATAAATTAGTTCCCAATTTTAATCCGCCTTCGGTGGTAGTTCCATCCCAATTTGGCGTGTTGATATTTCCTTGATAAACCAAATTTCCATAGCGGTTATAGATTTCCAATTTAAAATTCGGATACAATTCCGGCAAATTATTAATCACAAAAGTGTCGTTGATTCCGTCATTATTTGGAGAGAATCCATCCGGAATTATGATGTCAGGACAACCTGTTAAGTCAGCAATTACCTGTAAACGGGCAGTGCTTTCACAACCACTTGACGCTACAGCAGCCGCATAATAAATAGTCCCATTTACTAATAAATCAGTTTCATTATAAGCGGTTCCACCGGTTGGAGCATTGTACCAAATAACCGTTTGACCTCCTGTTATATTTGCTGTCAAATTAGCTACCGTAGGCTGATTATCATCACAGAAGATGTTTCCGTCAGTAATCAAGGTTGGAGGAGCTAAAGCTATCACTTCAAATGTTGCCGTGCCCTGGGTCGTTAAAGGTCCACCACAACCTGTGGTTGTCGAAACAATTGATGTAATAGTAATTGTTGTTGTTCCCGAATTTACCAAACTTGCTGCAGGAATAGTCAATGTCCCCATTCCACCGGCAATAGTAACAGTAGCAGTCACTGTACCGGAAGTATTGGCCCCGGTAAGATTGTATTCAATGTTATAAATACCATCATTCAGATTCAATGCTCCGCTGATGGTTGCGACACTGTCAAAATTCGGACAAGTGGTTTGTACAGTCACCGTTGCTCCTAGTAAATCCGGAATTGGATTAATGGCAAAATTAGCCGCTGCATTTTCTAATGGATTGGTACAACCGCCTGAACTCACCGCTACTATACCAACAATGGTGATGGTATATGTTCCCGAACTGGCAAACAATGAAGCCGGTAAAACAAATTGTCCGACACCACTTATGATATCAACATTGACTGTAGTCCCTCCGGTTGGATTGGCTCCCGGAATAGAATAATTGAACTGATAAATACCATCAGACAACCCGCTTGCTCCACTAATATTAACTATAACAGGACTACCGAAACAAACGTTGGTTATACTCAAATTGGCCGGTGTAATATCCGCCAAAGGTTTTACCAATAAGTTGGTTGTAACTCCTAGCAGACTAAAACAATTTGTAGCGTTATCTGTTATTTTTGTAAATGAGATAACCGTAATTCCTGAATTTGACAACAAGGCACTTGGAATCGTAAAGTTTCCGATACCTCCAATAATTGTTACTGTAATTTGTTGGTTAGCCAGTGGATTAACCCCTCCTAAATCATAATTTAAAGTATAAACACCGTCAGTCATACCGTTAAAGTTAATTATACCGTTGTTTCCAATACAAATTGTGGCTGCGGTAACATTTAACGAGGTTAAAGTTGGCGTAGGTAAAACGGTGAACTGAACCTGACGCTCGTCACTACCACACCCATTAGTCACTCTGTAAGTATAAGTATAAGTCCCTGCAATGAAAGTCGAAATATTGATTGGTGAAGTTACAGGCTGCAAAGCACTGTCCAACCAAGAACCTCCGGGATCCTGACCAGTCAATAATGTATTCAAATCTAAAACCCCTATAGAACTACAAATCGGTGACACCGTAACTGCTGTTCCCGCATTTGGCATCGCAGACAAATTAATCGTTATTGTAGCATCTTCATTGGTATTA
>NZ_JBPTTM010000005.1:0-188644 GCF_051547105.1 Flavobacterium sp. XGLA_31
CGGCAGTCCTCCTCTTACTATCAAATGTTTTTGTTTTATGCCCTTCGACAAGCTCAGGGTGACATTGTAGTTGTTCTTATCGGCTATTGTATTGGTAAGGGAGGCTATTCCAACGGTTAGGTCGGCTATTGTAAAGGTAAGGAAGGCTATTCTAACGGTTAGGTAGGTTATTGTATTGATTAGGGAGGTTATTCAAACGGTTAGGCTGGTCATTGTATTGATTAGGTTGGCTATTCCAACGGTTAGTGAGGCTATTGTATTGGTAAGGAAGGCTATTCAAACGATAAGGTTAGTTTAGTTGTTGGGTTTATGCTTTCTTTTTTATTTTCCAAAGCTGATTTTCTCTACAATATCTGAATACTGTTTGGTTTGTTCGTTGAATTTTCGAACATAGATACCGTCTACAAGAAAATTTAAATGTAATTCTACATTGCGGAACAATTCATAAGCTGTTTTCATCTTGTTTGCATCAAGTCCTCGGGCAATGCTTAAGTGGGCATGAGCTGTGTTGGTATTGTGACCTAAATGCTGATGTAAATCGACTATTATTTTATCGAGATAGCGTTGAGAGGGCTCATTTGGAGCGACGAAAAAGGTATGGTCTCCAAAGGTATCCCAATGGTCAAAGGTTACCCTTTGTGGTGTAATCGTTGTACCAAACTCTCTGATTTGGTCCATATAAAGTGATAACATTGTTTCATTGTCAAAGTTGATCACGGTAATGTGTGCCGCAGCATTGGCACTTCCGAACCAACCAATCTTTTCTTTCAGCAATTGTTTGTACGATTTCACCAAAGCTGATTGTTCAGGAGTTGGAAAGATGACCAGTGAATATAACGGAATTTGTTTCATAGTGCCGATGGTGTAGCGCGAGGGATGGGAGCGGCATCCTCGCAGAGATACAGCGGACAGCCCGGTCTCGTCATCAGGACGAGACGCGCCCTGATTAAATGGTTTTTAAAGGATATAGGCATTCATTTTGAATAGGACACTCCGGGCATTTTGGGTTGGTTGGGCGACAGGTTTCTCTTCCTAAGAAGGATATGGCCATTCCGATTTCACCCCATATTTCCTTTGGTAAGGCTTCCATTAGTTGTTTTTCGACTTTATTCCCGTCTTTGGCTTCCTGAATAACCCCAATTCTGGGGGCTACCCGAATCACATGTAAATCGGCAATAATTCCTTCGGCGGGAACTTTCATTTCCCGCATAATCACATTGGCGGATTTCCTGCCGATGCCTTTTAAGGCGACCAATTCGGGTAAAGAGGTTGGAATATTGCTGTCCGTTTTCAGTGTTTGGGCTATTTCGATTAGCCAACTTGATTTGGTGTTGAAGTTTCGCACTTTGCTGACCAACGGGAATAGGCTTTCCAATGATGCGGTGGCTAATGTCTCCACGTTTGGATATTCTTTGAATAAAGCCGGAGCAATTTTGTTGATATTCGCATCCGAATCCTGAGCAGATAAAATCACCATGACCATTAATTGGTACAGGTTTTCGTAATCCAAAGGATGTTTTTTCTCGCGATATAAATTGATGATAGGCTGTAGTTTCGGGGCCCAATCGGTGGTGTCAAATAAGCTCATGATTTATATTTTTAAAAACTCTTTAATTCGGTTGAGTACTTTTTCATCGCCCAGAATTTTGCGGTGCCCTAAGCCTTCGGTTAGCATCAGTTCACTGTTTTTAAGATGAGAATGGATGTGGTGGGCTGCTGTAACCGGAACATCATGGTCATTTTTGTCGTGAATGATTAATGTGGGTATGTTCACGGATTGTGCTGCACGATGGCTGGCATAACTCTCCATATTTTCTTTGGTTTTGCGCTCAAAATATTTCTTGATCCGTATTCCTACGCCGGGTTTCAGTTGTAGTTTTCGGATGAAGTCGTCAATAATGTCCTGTATGATATCGCCACTGCCAATAATGACCGCTTTTTTTACTTGCAACCCCTGTTTGATTGCATTCAGGATTGACATGCCCCCGAGGGAATGGCCAATTGCATATTCAAAAGGACCGAATTGTTTTTCTATCTCTAATACTGAAGCAATGAATTCAGGCATTAAGGTTGTTTTTCCGGAGGATTTTCCGTGAGCAGGAGCGTCAAAACTAACGACTTGAAACCCCATACCAATCAGCATATCGGCTATTTTGACCAGCTGCGTTCCACGTCCTGACCAGCCGTGTACCAAGAGTACTTTTCGGGAACCTGAACCATAGCAATATACTTGAATTTCTTTTTTGCAATTAGCTATCCATAAGCGCTTTTTGTTGCTCTGTGCTTCCATCTCCCATTCGCGCTTTGGAAGTTTATGTTTTATGGGAGTAGTGAATAATTTGGCGGCAAATAAAGTCACTAATTTTGGTGAAATAGCTTGTAAAAATTTAGCTGTAACAAGTATTGTCTTAGGAATTTGCAACGATTGGTTCTTTATTTGAGACTTTTTTGCCATTTCAATAAATTTTATTTTGAGTCAAAAGTTACAAGTATTTTTTTCTAAATTTCAGCAACATAAATATAAGTCAAAATGCAAAAGCAAACCCGAATTATTATTGAAAATGTTACGCCTCAGTTAGACGGCGGTGCTTTTTTTATCAAACGTATTGTTGGTCAAACCATTGAAGTTAAGGCGAATGTTTTTGCGGATGGGCATGATGTAGTAGCTTGTGCTGTGAAGTACAAGCATGAATCGGAAAAAAAATGGCAGGAAGTGCGGATGACAGAAACCGGGAATGATGAATGGCAGGCTGTATTTACAGTGGAAAAGCAAGGATACTATTCTTATTTTGTGGAAGGATGGGTTGATTATGCCTTGAATTGGCAACACGGAACGGAACGCAAAATACAGGATAACCAACAGGTGAAATCGGAACTTTTGGAAGGAGCTGAGTATTGTGAAGCTATTGTAAAAGGCGTTTCGGCCACGGAGAAAAAATACCTCAATGATGCTATCAAAGCCTTTCAGGATGCTAAGTTGTATGAGAAAGCAACCCACATAGCCTTATCTCAAGAATTGCACACTATTTTTAAAAAATATCCAACGCGAACGTTAGCCAATACTTCAGATGAATTAAGGGTGTATGTGGATAGAAAAAAAGCTTTATTCAGTACTTGGTATGAGTTTTTTCCGCGTTCGGCTTCTTCTGAAAAAGGCAAGCACGGTACCTTTAAAGATTGTGAAAAGCTCTTACCAAGAGTGGCTGCGATGGGATTTGACACATTGTATTTTCCTCCGATTCATCCGATAGGAGAAATAAACCGCAAGGGAAAAAATAACGCCACCAATGCAGAGCCCGGTGATGTAGGCTCGCCTTGGGGTATTGGTTCCAGGTACGGAGGGCATAAAACCACACATCCTGAATTGGGCACTATAGAAGATTTCAAAGCATTGGTTAAAACCGCTAAAGGTTTGGGTATTGAAGTGGCTATGGATTACGCGTTGCAGGCGGCTCCTGACCATCCGTATGTGAAGGATTTTCCGCAATGGTTCAAATGGCGTCCGGACGGAACGGTACAATATGCCGAGAATCCACCCAAGAAATACCAGGATATTCAGCCTATTTACTTTGAAAGCGGAGATTGGAAAAATCTTTGGAAAGAGTTGCTGGATGTGGCTTTGTTTTGGGTAGAGGAATGTGGTATTCGTGTATTCCGGGTAGATAATCCGCATACGAAGCCATTTTACTTTTGGGGTTGGCTCATCGCAGAAGTCAAGAAAAAACACCCTGATGTGTTGTTTTTGGCGGAAGCTTTTACCCGACCGAAAATCATGCATGAGTTGGCCAAACAAGGGTTTACACAATCCTATACCTATTACACTTGGCGTAATACCAAAGCGGAGCTAATTGAGTATATGACCGAGTTGACACAGACGGAGCAGAGGGATTTTTTCCGTCCTAACTTTTGGCCGAACACTCCGGATATTTTACCGTACGCATTGCAAATCGGGAATGAAAGCATTTATCTTCACAAGTATTTCTTAGCGGCAACACTGAGTTCCAGTGTTGGGATTTACGGACCCGTGTATGAGTACATGATTTCAGAAGCGATGCCGGGCAAAGAGGAGTACCACAATTCGGAGAAATATGAAGTACAACATTGGGATTGGACGATTCAAAATAAACTGATTACACTCATTACCCGCATCAACAAAATCAGGCAGGAGCATCCTTCACTGCAGCAAACCAATAACATTTCGTTTTGTGCTACCGATAACGATCAGGTAATTGCCTATTATAAATATGATGACGCGAAACAAGATGAGACGTTGATGATTTGTAATCTTGATCCGTATTATATGAAACAGGCCTGGGTACAATTGCCTTTGAAAGCATTGGGCGTTGGTGAAGGGCACCAGATAAAAGTCATTGACCAAATTACCGGAAACAGTTACTTATGGGATAAAGAATGGAACTTTGTGGAGCTGCATCCCACCTTACCTTTTCATTTGTTTAAAATACAGAAATAGCCATGAAAAACGATAATCAGGATACTTTTGCGACTTCGTTTAAATTTAAAAACGAATGGGCAACCGCCTTCCAAGATGAAGAATTTATTAAAGTGTTTTCGTCAGATATATTAGAAAACTATATCATCAATAAGCGCTGGTATGGAGGGAAGGCGAGCACGCTGAAGTATATTGAAATTGTTGATCATTTTAAAATCACTTCAAAGAAGAATACCTATTACGGAGTGTTGCTGGAAGTGAATTTCAAGGAAGCATTTTACCAGCATTATTTTATGCCGATTGCGTTTATGACTTCCGAGGAGTTGGATACCAATACCATTATAGCACCGGCTAAGTTCGGACCAATTGAAGGATATTTGGTAGATGCACTGCACCAGGATGATTTTCGCAAGCTGTTGTTTGATAACATCGCACAGTCTTCGGAACACAAAAACCTGAAACTCATCTTTCACAAAGGCTCCCATTTAACGGATACGACTTATAAATCTTCGCGTTTTATGGGTTTAGAACAGAGCAACACTTCCATTGTTTTTAACGAAGCATTTGTGTTGAAAATCTTCCGTCGCATTTATGTGAGCACCAATCCTGATTATGAAATCAGTCGTTTTTTAACAGAAAGAATGCACTATAAAAATACCCCGGCTTATACCGGAAGTATCAATTTGGCCTTGCCCGAAGGGAACATTACTTTGGGGTTGATGCAGGAATTAGTTCCTAATCAAGGGGATGCCTGGAAGTTCATGTTGGAGCAAATGGATGGGGTCTTTGATAATTTGGCTCGAAAGAAAATCAAAATTGATAAATTGCCCGATGTAGATTTGTTCAAACGTTTGAAGATTAACCAAATTCCCCCGGAGATTATTGATTGGGCCGGGTTGAGTTTGTTTTTGCGGGTGCAGACGTTGGCGTTGAGAACTGCTGAAATGCACATTGCGCTGGGCAGTGATATACACGAAACGGCATTTACGCCCACGACTTATAATGGCGATTATACCGTGTGGCTTAAGAATCGATTGCTGTATCAATTTCAAAATCGACTCAACATTATAGAAAACAGTTTGCACAAGCTGGACGGGATGGCACTGGATTTGGCGCATCAATTTCTGGAACACAAAAAGCTCATCCGTAAGCATTTTATCGATTTTGACTGGACGAAGATGAAGAGTGAGAGGATTAGAATACACGGAGACTATCATTTGGGACAGGTACTGGTGAATGGGGATGATTTTTATATTCTTGATTTTGAAGGAGAACCTGAAAGTACTATTCGCGACCGAAAGGTGAAGCAACCTCCGCTTAAGGATGTGGCGGGTATGTTTCGTTCGTTTCATTATGCCATTTATGCTACGATTTTTAACAATGCTGAGAAATATCCTTTTGAACAGGAGGAATTGTTTAAAGCGGGGGAGCTGCTGTTTAAATATTTGGTAGGAACATTTTTGGAAACTTACATAGAGAAAGTCCAGTCTGAAAACCTGAACATAGGCTACAGCCAGGAAATTAATTTTTTGTTGCGCTATTGTCTGCTCGAGAAAGCGGTTTATGAACTGGGCTATGAGCTCAATTCGCGTCCGCGCTGGGCGGTGATACCGCTACGGGGTATTCAGACGATCATGGAGTATTAAGGAATTATGAATTGTGAATTCAGTTGCTTGATTGTAATAGTGATGGCAGCGTAGCAATAGGAGTGAATGGTTATGTTCTTTAAATGTAGACGAAACTATTTTGAGTAACGACTAAGGTTGTCGGGGTAATGACTCCGGTGGCTTGGGTAACGAACGCGGAGTGCTGTGTAAATGCCTCTGCAGACCGGGTAACGACCACAGTAGGCTGGGTAATGACTATAGTGGCTTGGGTAATGAATGAAGTAAACAGGGTATCGACTACAGTAGACTGAGTAAGGGCACTTTTTAAAAAAGTAATAATTATTGTGAATTATTACTTACTTTTTATTAGCTTTATGGAGTCGATATGAATATAAAAAATGATTGGGTGTAACCGACAATTAAAATACCACATGCGATTGTGTTAACTTTTAATTGTTTTTTATATGGGTCAAATTAGATTTGAGGAGTATGCTCCTCTTGGGGATTTCCTGATGACGAGTTTTGTTAGGGATCAGGCGGCCATCGCGATGCGGTTTCCGAAATTGGATGCCGGGTATGTGACGGCATTTGAGACGAAATTGGATAAGGTGAAGTCTTTGGAAGGGACTTTGAAGCTTACCGATGAACAAAAGAAGGCTACGGCTGAGCTTTATGCTGAGGCTGCTGTGGTGAACATGGAGCTGAATTTTTTCAGTTCGTATCTGAAAGATGCGGGTTTACCTACTGAGGCTGTTACGCAGTTGAAAAAGAGTCTTTCGAAATCAAACATTGAGGGTGCTTTGTTGCAAATGAAGGCTTTGAAACAGTATGCGGAGGCGCATCAGGCGGAATTGGAAGCTGAGGGTATGGATGCCGGTTATCCTAATGCGCTTGAAACGCATCGGGTGAGTATGGCGGCAAAGAATGCACTGCAAAACAGTGTTATGGACAGTCGGAAACAGCTGGTGGAACACAATAAAGCGGAGTATAAAGCTTTGTACGATTGTGTGAAGACGGTGGCTGAAAAGGGCAAATTGATTTTTAAAGGTACTGTGATTGAAGATCAGTATAACATTACTAAATTGTTGGCGCGAATGCGTGCTCCGAAGCATGATGGTGATGGGCCTGTGACGCCTTAAAGGAATTGAATAGCGCAAATCCTTGGATTTGCGCTTGTTTTTTTGTGTTAATAACTTTTTATGTTTTTAATAAAATTCCGACTGAAGAAATGTGAATTTTGGTGAACTAATTGAAAGTCAGATTGTAAATTTAAATGAAGAGTTATGAGAGAAAAAGAATTTGAAAGTTTAGTTGTTAAAGTCCATTTTGATTTAATTGGTTTAACAGCTTATAATAGACAACAAATCTGTGAGAGGACAAGGAAGGGCATCGACGAAGATGTCAGGTTAGTAAAGGGAGAGTTTTTTTATTATGAATCAACAAAGTATATAATAACTAATGTTGAATTTAGACTTTTGAGAGAAAAAATGGGTTGCAAAACAATTGAAGTTTTTTCAGATTTCGATAATAATTTTACTAACTGCGAAGTTTATGTATCTGCTGAGATAGTTAAATAAAAATTTACAAAAAAATGAAAAAAATAATATTATTAATTATAAGTGTTAGTTCAATTACTAATATTTATTCACAGACAATTGCCGAAAGAAATAAGGCTATTTCAATAATTGAAGATTTAACATATGATGAATACTATTTAGGAACAAAGTGTTTTGAGCAGGAAAAAATCAATTATGATCCACAAACTGGAAAAATTGAAATTGAGAGTTATTCTTATTTTGGAGAAGATAATAATATTAGAGTAAAAAAGGTGTTTTATATTTCTGATTTATATTTAAAAACTATAAAAATTCAAACAGCTGAAATTGAAAAAGAAAAATATATGTTAGATATTAATATTGAAGCTAAAGAAGGTTCAGTTACCCAAACTATGGTTACAGTTGATAAGAAACAATTTGTTTATCCTGTTTCTAAAACGGAGTATCTTAATAGTCTTAATATTGGTAGTGTTAGAACTTTACCACAATATTTATTAGATAAGTTATTAGATAATTATAAAATCCTTTTGGGAATTAAATAACAAGATTTATGGATTTTATAAATAACTCTATTGAAATAAAAGATAAATGGAAGAAAAAGTTAAAGATGTTTATGAAAATATAAAAGAAAGATTATCTAACCCATTAATATTTTCTTTTATCATTTCTTGGTTAATTTATAATTGGGAAATTACTATAGCTTTATTTTGGTATGATAAGGCCCAAATTAAAGCTGAAGGGTGCAAATCAATTTTTGAGTTTATTCAACATCAGTTAAATAATAAATGCTATTCTTTAATTATTCCTTTAGGATTGGCAGTCTTGTATACATTTGGCATGCCCTATTTCAAAGAATTCGTTGATTTAATGAATAGAAGAGCAATAATTTTTGGGAATAAATGGAAAACTAAATTGTTAAAAGATGGTCTGCTATTAGAAATAAGTAAATTGAGAGGACAGTTAGAATCAATCAATGATACAAGATTATTGGAAGGGAATTGGAGTGTGACTCGATTTTATGAAGAGCAAACAGAATCTGGTAATATTGTAAATAAAAGTGAAGAACATCAAGTTTATATATCTAATAGGGATTATTATATAGTAGAGAATGATGCAAGAAGGAGAATGTATAATATTTCAGTTTTCTATTTTAATCCTTTGCATAATGATATGTTGTTCAAGTTAAAATCTTATGGATATAAAGGTAAAGGAGAAGTGACTTTTATTGAAAAAGATATTTTTTGTAGTTTAAAATTAGTTAATGGATATTGGGATAATTTATCAGGAATGCATAATGATACGAGAGTAGAATACAGAAAAATTTAAACAGTTAAAAATAGCAATCTAATTTAGTCTCGATTGAAGCAAGTCTGGTCTTTAAGACAAGACGCAGAAAGCGGCCCTTCGACAGTGCTCAGGGTGACAAAAGGGTGCTGAGCCTTCGCTTCAAAAAGGAATGAAATGTTATTAATGAGACCCTGAAACAAGTTCAGGGTAAACAAAATATAAACCAATGAACCAAGTACAAGCACATTCGCTTTTTACGGACTTTGATATTGAATTATTCAAAGCCGGAAAGCATTTTCGATTATATGAAAAACTGGGCGCTCATCTGACGGAAGTCAATGGTGTGAAAGGCGTTTACTTTGCGGTATGGGCACCTGCTGCGCGTTCTGTTTCGGTCGTAGGTGATTTCAACTATTGGATTCAGGGCGAACACCAACTTAATGTGCGTTGGGATGCTTCGGGAATTTGGGAAGGATTTATTCCGGGGATTGATAAGGGTTGTACTTATAAATATAAAATTCAGTCAAACATTGGTGGTGTTATCACGGAGAAGGCTGACCCGTTTGCTTTGTATTGTGAACATCCGCCTCAAACGGCCTCTATCATTTGGGACTTGGATTATACATGGAAAGACAAGAAGTGGATGGAGAGCCGAAAGAACCACAACGGTTTGGACAAGCCTTTTTCGGTATATGAAGTGCACTTGGGTTCGTGGCGTCGTAAAAGCAATGGTGGTTTTTTGAGCTATATAGAATTGGCAGAAGAATTAGTTACCTATGTTAAGGAAACGGGGTTTACACATGTGGAGTTTATGCCGGTGATGGAATATCCGTATGATCCTTCGTGGGGGTATCAGTTGGTGGGTTATTTTGCCCCGACCTCGCGCTTTGGGAAACCACAGGATTTTATGGTTTTGGTTGATAAGTTGCATCAGGCGGGTATTGGGGTTATTCTTGACTGGGTGCCGTCGCACTTTCCTGATGATGCGCATGGATTGGGCTTTTTTGACGGTTCTAACTTGTATGAGCA
Organism: Flavobacterium sp. XGLA_31; assembly: GCF_051547105.1. Lineage (NCBI taxonomy): Bacteria > Pseudomonadati > Bacteroidota > Flavobacteriia > Flavobacteriales > Flavobacteriaceae > Flavobacterium > Flavobacterium sp. XGLA_31. The sequence goes on from NZ_JBPTTM010000005.1 coordinate 9,930, forward strand.
TCCTGATAGAAGAAAAGGATATCATCCGGACTGGAAGAGTTTGGTGTTCAATTACGGACGTAATGAAGTGCGTTCTTTCCTGATTAGTAATGCTCTGTTTTGGTTGCATCAATACCATGTAGACGGTTTGCGTGTAGATGCTGTGGCTTCGATGTTGTATTTGGATTATTCCAGAAAAGAAGGCGAATGGGAACCGAATATTTACGGGGGCAGAGAGAATTTGGATACGATTAGTTTCTTGAAAGATTTTAACGAAGCGGTTTACGCTGCTTTTCCGGATGTGCAAACGATAGCTGAAGAAAGTACCAGTTTTCCGATGGTGTCAAGACCTACTTATATAGGCGGTTTGGGATTTGGAATGAAATGGATGATGGGTTGGATGCACGATACGTTGCAGTATTTCAAAAAAGAACCGATTTACCGAAGTCATCATCAAAATGATATCACGTTCTCCATGACCTATGCTTTTACCGAGAACTTTATGTTGCCGTTGTCACATGATGAAGTGGTGTATGGCAAACATTCGATACTAGGCCGTATGCCAGGTGATGAATGGCAAAAATTTGCCAATCTTCGGTTGTTGTATGGCTATATGTATGCACATCCGGGAGCCAAGCTCTTGTTTCAGGGTGCCGAATTCGGGCAGAGTGGGGAATGGAATTTTGAAAGCAGTTTGGATTGGCATTTGTTACAATACAATTACCATGAAGGCATCAAGAAATGCATTGCCGATTTGAATGCCTTATACAAAAACAATCCGGCGTTGTATGAAAAGCAATTTCATGTAGACGGTTTTGAATGGATTAATTATACCGACAATCAGAACAGCGTATTGAGTTTTATTCGTAAAGGAGTTAACGAAAAAGAACAATTGATTGTGGTGTGTAACTTTACTCCGGTAGTTCATGAAAGCTACCGAATTGGTGTGCCTGAAAAAGGGACACTGACCGAAATTTTTAATTCAGATGCTGTTGAATATGGCGGGAGCGGTGTGGTAACGGCTAAGCCAGTTACAACAGATAAAATAGCCTGGAATTCTCGAGATTATTCAGCCGAATTGGTCTTACCGCCTTTAGGCGTTTCTGTTTATAAAATATCGTCATAAATAAGTGCTTGCTTATCGAATAGTTAGTCTCTTTTTTAGTTATTCCAATCCGCAAACGTTATAGTTAAAAACTACTTTAATTTGTTGGTTACTATTAGGTTTCATCTTTGTAAATTTGACTTTTCGACTCAAAAAAAGACTATGATTACCAATACAGAACTAGAACATAAAGGCGATATATTTCCATCAAAAATAGTTAGTTTTCAGCAGGATGTTGATAGTGTTTATTTCCATACCGACAACAATGTTATTCTGAAAGTAACGATTATGCGCGACAGTTTGATACGCTTTCGCTATACTACCAAAGGCTATTTCAGCAATGATTTTTCCTATGCCATCGACAAGACCCAGTCCCACGGTTACAACCAGTTGGAGGTAACTGAAGAGACTGATTTATATGTAATTAAAACCAGTAAAGTTTTTTGTAAAGTTCAAAAGAAAGACCTAAAAATCTCAATTCACGATACAGACGGTTTTACGATTCTGGAAGATGAATTGGGCTTTCATTGGGAAGAGTGTTACGAACACGGCGGCAATATTGTAAAGATGAGTAAAGTCTCAAAAGACGGGGAAAGTTTTTACGGATTGGGAGATAAAGCGACTCATTTGAATTTGAAAGGGAAACGCGTTGAAAACTGGGCGACCGACCAATATGCTTTCCAGAAAGATCAGGAACCATTGTACAAAGTGGTGCCTTTTTATATAGGTCTCCATCATCATAAAGCTTATGGTGTTTTCTTTGACAACACGTTCCGAACCTTTTTTGATTTTTGTCACGAAAGAAGAAATGTGACCAGCTTTTGGGCCGAAGGCGGAGAGATGAATTACTATTTTATTTACGGCCCTAAGATGAGCGATGTGGTCACTACTTATACACATCTCACCGGAAAACCGGAGCTTCCGCCGATGTGGACGTTGGGCTACCACCAATGTAAATGGAGTTATTATCCCGAAAGCAAGGTAAAAGAAGTAACCCATAAATTCAGAGAACTGCGCATTCCGTGTGATGCTATTTATTTAGACATTGATTATATGGAAGGTTTCCGTTGTTTTACCTGGAGCAAAGACTATTTTCCGGAACCCAAGCGCATGGTTGCTGAATTAACTGCAGCCGGTTTCAAAACCGTGGTCATCATCGACCCGGGGATTAAAATCGATAAAGACTATTGGGTGTATCAAGAAGCTCTGAAAAATGATTATTTCTGTAAACGCGCTGATGGGCCTTATATGAAAGGCAAGGTTTGGCCGGGTGAATGTAATTTCCCCGATTTTACCAATCCCGAAGTAAGAGAATGGTGGGCAGGTTTGTTCAAAGAACTGATTTCGGACATCGGTGTTAAAGGTGTTTGGAACGATATGAACGAACCCGCTGTGATGGAAGTTCCCGGAAAAACATTCCCGTATGATGTGCGACACGATTATGACGGAAATCCATGTAGTCATCGAAAAGCTCACAATATTTACGGTACACAAATGGCACGTGCCACTTATGAAGGAGTGAAACGTTTTGCTTATCCGAAACGACCGTTTATCATTACACGTTCTGCATATTCCGGAGCCCAACGCTATACTTCGTCATGGACAGGAGATAATGTGGCCAGTTGGGAGCATTTATGGATTGCCAACATACAAATGCAGCGAATGTCCATCTCAGGTATGGGCTTTACCGGTTCAGATATAGGAGGATTTGCCGAACAACCCTCGGGTGAATTGTATGCCCGTTGGATACAGTTGGGCGTGTTCCACCCGTTCTGCCGAACCCATTCTTCCGGTGATCACGGTGAACAGGAACCTTGGTCATTTGGTGAAGAAGTGATTGATATTACCCGAAAGTTTGTCGAATTGCGTTATCAGTTGCTGCCATATTTATACACGATGTTCTGGCAATATGTAAATGAAGGAACGCCAATGTTAAAACCATTGGTGTATTTTGATCAGGACGATTTTCATACGCATTACCGAACCGATGAGTTCATTTTCGGGAATCAGATTTTAGTATGTCCAATATTGGAACCCAATGCGCAAGGTCGCAGAATGTACTTGCCTAAAGGCAATTGGTACAACTATTGGACCGGCGAATTTATGGAAGGGAAAAAGGAACTTTGGGTGAATACTCAGTTTGATGAAATTCCCGTATTCGTCAAAGAAGGTGCCATTATTCCGAAATATCCGGTACAACAATATGTAGGAGAGTTGCAATTTGACGAACTGACTTTGGATGTGTATTATAAATTTGGCAAAGAAAAATCAACTGTGTATGAAGATGCACAAGATGGTTATGATTACAACAAAGGTCGTTTCTCATTGCGTACTTTTACGCTTAACGGGAAAGACAAAGAACTCATTATTCAGCAACATACGGAAGGCACATTTGAAACACATTATTCTAAATTTAAAATCAATTTGAACGGATTGCCGTTTAAAGTGAAGAAGATAGAGATTGATAATGAGAAAAAGCCTTTGGACCAAATCCAATTGGATGGTAATAATTCGATAGTAATTGACAAAGATTTTACGGAACTGCATATTTTTGGTTCTTAGATTGCTTAAATTTGTGTGTCTAAAATCTTAAACTTATGAAAAAAGGAATTTTGTTGTTTGTATCGTTAGCTGTGCTTTTAATTGTCTCTTGTGCTAAAAACCCTTTTACCGGAAAAAGCACCATGGCTTTGGTGGATAACAGTCAAATTTTTCCCTCGGCTTTTCAGCAGTACGGTACTTTTTTGAAAGACAATAAAGTGATTTCGGGTACGACTGATGCTAAAAGAGTGGAGACTGTGGGAACCAAAATCAAAGCAGCTGCCGAGAAATGGCTGAATGCTAATGGCTATACCGAATATTTGAAAGATTACAAATGGGAATACCATTTGGTGGAAAACAAAGAGGTAAACGCTTGGTGTATGCCCGGTGGCAAAATCGTTGTGTATTCGGGGATTTTACCGATTACTCAAGATGAAGCAGGCTTAGCAACGGTATTAGGCCACGAGGTTTCACACGCTTTGGCTAATCATGGACAACAGCGTATGAGTGCCGGAATGCTGCAACAAGCCGGGGCTGCAGGAGTGGCTTTGGCTACAGGGAGTAAGAGTGCAGAGACACAACAGTTGGCAATGTTAGCCTATTCGGGTGTTTCAGAATACGGCGGAATGCTGCCCTTTAGTCGCAGTCATGAGAGCGAAGCTGATATGATAGGATTAAAGCTGATGGCCATAGCCGGTTATAATCCGGAAAATGCACTTGTTTTTTGGCAACGCATGTCAAAAGCCTCAGGAGGGAGCAAACCTGCGGAATTTATGAGTACCCATCCATCGGATGAAACCAGAATTGCCAATATCAGGAGGTTGATTCCGGAAGCTAAAGCGGAGGCAGCCAAATTTGATGTGAAATTTTAAGTCTAAATAAACTATATTTGAATCCCGAGAGATCGGGATTTTTTATTTTAAAAAGATATTATGCCACTACTTCCAAAAGGTCATCCGAAATTACTCAACGCCTGGGCGTTTTATGATTGGGCCAATTCCGTTTACAGTTTAGTGATTGCTTCTGCTGTTTTTCCTATTTTTTACAATGCATTGTTTGATAAAAAGCATCCTTATATTGTTGTTTTCGGGCATAATTTCAAGAACTCGGCACTCATCAGTTTTGTTACAGCAGCAGCATTTTTGTGTGTGGCTTTTTTTTCACCCTTGTTATCCGGAATTGCGGATTACATGGGGAATAAAAAGATTTTTATGCGGGTGTTCAATTATGTAGGAGCTTTGTCTTGTATAGGCTTGTATTACTTTGATTTGGAAAATATATTGTTGGGATTGACATTTTATTTTTTTGGATTAATTGGTTTTTGGGGAAGTTTGGTTTTTTACAATTCTTATCTGCCCGATATTGCTTATCCGGAACAGCAGGATAAGGTGAGTGCCAAAGGATATTCGTTAGGCTATATTGGCAGTGTCTTGCTGCTGATTATTAATTTGGCCATGATTATGAAACCAACGCTTTTCCACATCAGCGGGACTCCGGGAGAAGCCTCAATGAAAGCAATGCGCTACTCGTTTGCCATGGTGGGTGTTTGGTGGATTGTTTTTAGTAAATACACTTATTTTTATTTGCCAAAAGGCAATTCGAACAAACATAAAGTTAATTTTTCGGTAATCTTTAAAGGATTCAGAGAATTAAAAAAGGTTTGGAAAATGCTTCAAAGTGAAGTTCCGTTGAAACGATACCTGTTGAGCTTTTTTGTATTCAGCATGGCAGTACAAACCGTGATGTTGGTAGCAACTTATTTTGGGGCGCAGGAAATAGCGTGGAGCAGCCCTGAAGAAAGCCAGATCGGTTTAATCACCTGTATTCTTTTAATACAATTGATTGCGATTGCCGGTGCCGTTTTGACTTCAAGAGCTTCGGCCCGATTCGGAAATATAAACGTATTGATTTTCCTGAATGCTTTTTGGGTTGTGCTTTGTGGTTTTGCTTATTTTATTACTACTCCGATGGAATTTTATATTATGGCAGGGTTGGTAGGATTGGTTATGGGTGGAATTCAGGCATTGGGACGTTCTACCTACTCCAAGTTTTTGCCGGAAACAGAAGATACTGCTTCTTTTTTTAGTTTTTATGATGTTTCCGAAAAGATCGGAATCGTAATCGGGATGCTGGTTTATGGTTTGATTGATCAAATTACCGGAAGCCCCCGATTTGCAATTGTCTTTTTAGGATTATTTTTCTTGTCCGGATTGTTGTTGTTGACGAGAATCCCAAAAAAAATCTTGTAATGACTGTAAAAAAAATTATATTTGGACATTATTTACAATAATTGTTATGAAACACTTTAAACTTCTGGCCGGATTATTTTTAATTCTCGCTGCTTTTTCCATTAATTCTTGTGATACAGAGCCTATTGACAGTGCTATCAATCCGGATGATTTTAATCAAAATTGCGAAGTGCCAACTGCTTTTATAGCCAGTAATTTTGTTAATGGTAACTCAGTGAGTTTGAATTGGACGCCTCAGGGAGATGAAGAGTCTTGGATTATAGAATATGGTTTTGCCGGCTTTACACAAGGAACCGGAACTACGATTACAGCTACTACTATTCCTTTCACCATTACAGGTTTAAATGCCAACAACAGTTATAGTTTTTATGTGAAAGCCAATTGCGGATCTAATGCCAGCAGTGACTGGGTAGGACCGGTAACCGTGCAGGCAATGGTGAACCCGAATTGTGCTAATCCAACCGGATTAAGTGGTTTAAGAGAAGTAGCCTCATTGACAACAGTTGATTTGACTTGGGTTGCCGGGGGTTCAGAAAGTTTATGGCAAGTACAATATGGTGCTGCCGGATTTGCATTAGGTTCAGGAACCATAGTAACTGCCAATACACCTTCCAAAGTAATTACAGGTATAGCTACTTCAACCAGCTATGATTTTTATGTAAGATCAAATTGTTCGGGAACTGAGAATAGTAATTGGGTTGGTCCAATCACGATTCAATCAGTAGTGGTGGGTGATTGTACTTTACCGACTAATTTTACCGGAGAGCGTGATGCTACAATTACTACAGATGTTAATTTGTCTTGGGTGTCACCGGCAACTATTACTTCATTCCAAGTACAATATGGAGTTTCAGGATTTACTATAGGTTCCGGAATTACAATTCCATCAACCGAAACTACCTTAGTTGTGCATGATATTCCGAATCCAAATAATTATGACTTTTATGTAAGAGCTAATTGTTCAGATACAAACAGTAGCGAGTGGGTTGGTCCTATTACGGTCAACGGAAATGTAGTGCCAAACCAGTTTTTTGCCAATGTTGATGGATTTGAGTATGTTGAAAATTATATAAATGCGGGTACAATTACAGGGGTTTCCAGTGATAACATCAGTGTTTATGGGGTGAAAAGCGGCAGTAATTTTCTTGGAATTTTGATTGATACTACTTTGCCTGAAGATCAATATATGATTACAGGTTCTGCTTCGGATTTAGTAAAAGGACAATACCGTTTGAATAATGTTGATTATACAGCAACCAGTGGTTCTGTTACTATCGTTTCTAAAACAGCAGACAGAATTACCGGAACGTTTACTTTTACAGCGTCATACACTTATACTAACAGTAATAGTGAAGTAATCACAGTGACACATGAAGTTACCGATGGTACCTTTGATGTGGCTTATTAAAAAGAAATTTAGTCAAATAGAAAATCCGTCGTTATGACGGATTTTTTTTTGGCATAATCCTTGACTTATTAATGCAACGATAAATAGATTAGGATAGCTTATCGGATTTTACCGCATTTCAAAAGGTTTACATCGATTTTAATTTATTTCTTTAAAAAGTTGTCCTACATTTGTTATCCTTTGATTAATTTTTAATGTCATTTTGACCTAAACAAATACCATGTCAAACCGTAATATTATTTCTTTTGACAATCTGTCACTACAAGAATTTGATACCGAAACCGATTTAATTCCGCTTCTAACCCCAGAAGACGAGGAAGAAATGAATAAGGAGCAACTTCCGGATTCATTACCCATATTGCCGTTACGTAACACTGTCCTTTTTCCTGGGGTGGTAATACCAATTTCAGCTGGGAGAGATAAATCAATCAAGTTGATTAATGACGCTAATGCCGGCAATAAAATTATTGGGGTAGTAGCACAAAAGAACGAGGAAGATGAAGATCCTACCAAAAATGATATTTATACGGTGGGAACCGTGGCACAAATTCTTCGGGTACTGAAAATGCCCGATGGGAATGTGACCGTTATTCTGCAAGGGAAAAAACGTTTCGCCATTGATGCCGTTACCGATGAAAAGCCTTATTTGAAAGCTACCATCAAAGAAGTAGAGGAAAAAAGACCCGGAAAACAAGATACCGAGTTTCAGGCCATAGTTGATTCTATTCGGGAATTGGCCATACAAATTATTAAAGAAAGCCCGAACATTCCAACTGAAGCTACTTTTGCTATCAAAAATATCGAAAGCCAGTCGTTTTTAATCAATTTTGTTTCTTCCAATATGAATCTTACGGTGACGGAAAAACAAGATTTGTTGATGCGGAATGTACTTAAAGAAAGGGCTTTGGAAACGTTGCGTTACATGAATGTAGAGCTCCAAAAACTGGAGTTAAAAAACGATATACAGTCTAAAGTTCGTTTTGATTTAGACCAGCAACAACGAGAGTATTTTCTGCAACAACAAATGAAAACGATTCAAGAGGAATTGGGAGGTGTTTCATATGAGCAGGAAATAGAAGAAATGAGACAAAAGGCCAAAACGAAAGTTTGGGACGAGAAAACAGCCAAGCACTTTGAGAAAGAAATTTCCAAAATGCAACGCATGAACCCTCAGGCTCCTGATTTCGGAATTCAAAGAAACTATTTAGAGCTGTTTTTAGAATTGCCTTGGAACCACTATTCAAAAGACAATTTCGATTTAAAACACGCACAGAAAATTATTGACCGAGACCATTTTGGTTTGGAAGATGTAAAGAAAAGAATCATTGAACATTTGGCGGTATTGAAACTGCGCAATGATATGAAATCGCCCATCATTTGTTTGACCGGACCTCCGGGTGTTGGTAAAACATCTATCGGGAAATCAATTGCCGAAGCATTGGGAAGAGAGTATGTACGGATTTCATTGGGAGGATTACGGGATGAAGCTGAGATTCGAGGACACCGTAAAACTTATATCGGTGCTATGCCGGGCAGAATTATTCAAAGTCTGAAAAAAGCTGGTACTTCCAATCCGGTGTTTGTATTGGATGAAATTGATAAGTTATCCAGCAGTCACCAAGGCGATCCTTCATCGGCGCTATTAGAGGTGCTGGATCCGGAACAGAACAAAGAGTTCTATGATAATTTTCTGGAGATGGGGTATGACTTGTCAAAAGTAATGTTCATAGCAACTTCGAATAATATGGCAACTATTCAGCCTGCACTGAGAGATCGTATGGAAGTCATCAAAATGACCGGTTATACGATTGAAGAAAAAGTTGAAATTGCCCGCCAGCATTTGTTGCCAAAGCAATTGAAAGAACACGGCTTGACAACAAAGGATTTGGTTGTTGGTAAAAAACAATTGGAAAAAATTGTGGAAGGCTACACCCGCGAATCAGGAGTACGTAATCTGGAAAACAAGATTGCCCAAGTGGTTAGAAATGCGGCCAAATCGGTAGCAATGGAAGAGGAGTACAATGTCAAACTAACTGACGAAGATATTGTGAAAATATTGGGAGCACCCAAATTGGAACGCGATAAATATGAAAGTAACGATGTGGCCGGTGTAGTAACCGGTTTGGCATGGACTTCAGTTGGTGGTGATATTCTGTTTATTGAATCCTTGATTTCGGCCGGAAAAGGGAATTTGACTCTAACCGGAAATTTAGGTACGGTGATGAAAGAATCCGCCACGATTGCGTTGGAATATATCAAGGCCAATTCAGAGCTGTTCGGAATTGAACAGGAATTACTGTCTAAATACAACATTCACCTGCATGTTCCTGAAGGGGCTACACCAAAAGACGGGCCGAGTGCCGGAATTGCGATGTTGACATCGTTAGTCTCTCTTTTGACACAGCGTAAAGTGAAGAAAAATTTAGCTATGACAGGAGAAATTACCCTTCGTGGGAAAGTACTGCCGGTGGGAGGTATTAAAGAGAAAATCCTCGCGGCCAAAAGAGCTAACATTAAGGAAATTATTTTGTGTCACGAAAATAAAAGTGATATCGAAGAAATTAAAAAGGAATACCTTACCGGGCTTACCTTTCACTATGTAAAAGAAATGAGTGAGGTTATTGATTTTGCCTTGACCCATCAAAAAGTAAAAAACGCGAAGAAGTTATAAGCTCATTACAAAATAAACTTCAAAGGCATAAGTAAAACCAAGCTTATGCCTTTTTCGTTTAACTTTTTTTCGTGTCTTATAAAATAATATCTTCGCATTTCCGTTATAGTATATAGCATAAGCCATTTTTGATGTTTAGAAAAATAATTTGTATTGGATGTTGTCTCGCCGGTTTTGTCTCTTTTGGGCAAATTGGAGGGAAGTCAATATATCAATTTCTAAACTTGGTTACTTCCCCGAGACAAGCGGCATTAGGAGGGAAAGTCATTACCTTTTTTGACAACGATGTCAATCAGGCACACTTCAATCCGGCCACAATCAACCCAGAAATGGATAACAAATTTTCGTTGAATTACGGAAGTTATTTTGGTGAAGTTACCTATGGGACTGCATCGTATGCCTATACTTATGACCGCCATGTGCAGACTTTTTTTGGCGGAGTGAATTATGTGAATTACGGAAAGTTTGACGGTTATGACGAAAACGGTCAGCAAACATCAAGTTTTACCGGAAGTGAAATGGCACTGTCTTTTGGTTACGGCTATAATATTCCGGGTTCCGATTTTTATGTGGGCGCCAATGGGAAATTGATTTCTTCCACTTTGGAGAGTTACAGTTCGTTTGGGGCGGCAGTCGATTTAGGTGCGATGTTTATTGATACCCGAAACGATGTGAATTGGGCGATTGCCATTCGCAATGTGGGAACCCAAATTACGACTTATGCCGGCACCCGGGAAAAATTGCCTATGGAGGTTATGATTGGTGTTTCACAGTTAATGGAAAATGTGCCCATTCGTTGGCATTTGACTTTGGAAAATATGCAGCAATGGCAATTGGCTTTTAGTAATCCTAATCGGGCGCAGGGATCTTTAGATGGAGGGGCTACTCCTGAAAAAGTATCGTTTTTTAATAATGCGCTGCGACATGTCATTATTGGTGCCGAATTATTTCCTGATAAAGGATTCAATGTTCGACTGGGGTACAACTTCAGAAGAGCTGAAGAATTACGTATATTAGAGCAGCGAAATTTCTCCGGAATCTCAGTGGGTCTCGGATTGAAAATAAACAAATTAAAATTTAATTACTCGTATTCCCGTTATACATTAGCTGCCAACACCAGTTTGTTTGGTCTGACTATCGATTTTTCGGGTGACAGATATTAATAATCCAATAACACGTTTTGAAAAAAATTACCATTGCCATTGACGGATTTTCTTCCACCGGGAAAAGTACTTTAGCCAAACAATTAGCCCAACACTTAGGGTATGTTTATGTAGATACAGGTGCTATGTACCGTGCGGTGACGCTTTTTGCCATGCAAAATGGCTACATCTCAGCAGATTATTTTGATAAGGAAACACTCATTAACGGTTTGCCTTTTATTAAACTGCATTTTGAATTCAATTCGGACTTGGGTTTTGCGGAAGTATTTTTAAATGATGTCAACGTAGAAAAAGAAATCAGAACTATTGAAGTTTCCAATTTTGTGAGCAAAATAGCTGAGGTTTCAGAAGTGCGTTCTAAATTAGTAGAGCAGCAGCAAGCCATGGGTGAAGGCAAAGGCATTGTCATGGATGGACGTGATATCGGAACGGTGGTTTTTCCACAGGCCGAGCTTAAAATTTTCATGACCGCCAGTCCTGAAACCAGAGCCCGTCGCCGGTATGATGAGCTGCAGGGTAAAGGAGAAAATGTTTCCTATGAAGCGGTGTTGAAAAACGTAGAAGAGCGCGATTATATAGACACCCATCGTGATGACTCTCCTTTGCGAAAGGCTGATGACGCCATTGAAATTGACAATTCAAACCTGAGTCGCGATGAACAATTCGAACAGGTCTTAGCACTGGTTAACAGGGTGACGAAATCGATGTAATTATTTGTTTATCTCAATATAAATAGTAGATTTACGGGCTATATTTTTTACAACCAAAAAAACTATTATTTATGAGTATAAAATTGAGATTAACGCTGATGAGTTTTCTCCAATTCTTTGTTTGGGGTGCTTGGTTAATTACTGTCGGAAATTATTGGTTTGGCACGAAGCAATGGAGTGGTGAACAATTCGGAGCCATATTTTCAACTTTGGGATTGTCTTCTATAGTGATGCCGGCTGTAACCGGAATCATTGCCGATAAATGGATTAATGCCGAGAGACTTTACGGAGTGTTACATATCTTAGGAGGTTTGGCGTTGCTTTACATTCCGCAAGTGGAAGATCCCACTACTTTTTATTATGTAATCTTTGCCGCAATGTTGTGCTATATGCCGACAATTTCTTTATCAAATTCAGTAGCCTATAATATTTTAAAAAGCAATAAATATGACGTTGTCAAAGTGTTTCCGCCAATTCGTGTTTGGGGAACTATTGGTTTTATTGCAGCGATGTGGATTACCAATTTGACGGGAAACAAAGCGTCTTATAATATGTTTTATTTGTCTGCTTTTGCCGCTTTTGCATTAGGTTTTTATTCATTTTCTTTACCTAAATGTCCGCCTCAAAAGCTAATTTCAGAAGATGCTTCTTTAGCACAAAAATTAGGGCTGAATGCATTTAAATTATTCGGCACTTATAAAATGGCATTGTTCTTTATTTTTTCCATGTTTTTGGGAGGCGCTTTACAGTTGACCAATATGTATGGCGATGTGTATTTATCTGAATTTGCCAAAGTACCTCAGTACGCGGACTCTTTTGTGGTGAAATATTCTACGATTATCATGTCAATTTCTCAAATATCAGAAACCTTATTCATCTTGGCTATTCCATTTTTCTTGAAACGATTTGGAATCAAACAAGTGATGTTGATTTCAATGTTGGCTTGGGTATTGCGTTTCGGGTTGTTTGCCTTCGGTAACCCGGTGGATGGTTTATGGATGATTATTGTATCGTGTATTGTTTACGGAATGGCCTTTGATTTCTTTAATATCTCAGGGTCGTTGTTTGTAGAAACCACGACCGATTCGAAAATTCGTTCTTCGGCTCAAGGCTTGTTCATGATGATGTCCAATGGTTTTGGAGCGTTCTTCGGAGGCTTAGTCAGTGGTTATATTATTGACGAATTCTTTACTCATGACGGAACCCGCGATTGGCATAACATCTGGTTGTCGTTTGCCGGTTATGCTTTGGTGATTGCCATACTGTTTGCTATTTTCTTTAAGCACAAACACAATCCGAATGATGTGGCCAATGTGAGTCATTAAAATAAAAAGAAACCCTGTCTAATTGGATAGGGTTTTTTGTTTTCCGAATGTCCACCGGGCATTCTCCTCTTAATATCAAAGGTTTTTTGTTGCTCAATGTTGGCTGGCTAGCCCCGATTGCAGCAACTACCTTGTAGTGCGAAAAGCGGGAAAATGGAATTAATTGAAGCCCGGCTTGTTCGCTCCTGAAATATTTTTCTATTATCTATCTGTCTATCGTCTTTTTTCTTTTCTAATTGTTTTGTAATTAAGAAATTATGCTTACTTTTGCGCACCTTTTGGCGAGCACGGATTTCCTTTAGGTATCAACAATTTAAACGTAAAACACTGTTGTGTTTTTATCGCGCAAGAAATCCGGAAAATACAACATACAAATTTTTTATCAGCATGGCTGTATTAAACAAAGAACAAGAAGCATTTTTAAATGAATTCAACTGGCACAACTACGCCGAAGGAATTGACGCGGTAGATGAGAAAAACTTGCAAGAGTTTGAAGCTTTAGTAACTAAAACTTTTATCTCAACTGACCAAGAAGAAGTAGTAGAAGGAGTAGTAGTAAGAATTACTGACAGAGATGCTATTGTTGACATTAACGCGAAATCAGAAGGAGTTATTTCTTTGAATGAGTTCCGTTACAACCCGAACTTAAAAGTGGGTGACAAAGTTGAAGTATTGATTGACGTTCGTGAGGACAAAACAGGTCAATTGGTATTATCACACAGAAAAGCAAGAACTATCAAATCATGGGATCGTGTTATCGCAGCTAACGAAAGCGGTGAAATCGTTCAAGGTTTTGTTAAATGTAGAACTAAAGGTGGTATGATTGTGGACGTATTCGGAATCGAGGCGTTCTTACCAGGTTCACAAATTGACGTGAAACCAATCCGTGATTACGATGTATACGTAAACAAAATGATGGAATTCAAAGTGGTGAAAATCAACCACGAATTCAAAAACGTAGTAGTATCACACAAAGCGCTTATCGAAGCGGATATCGAAGTTCAGAAAAAAGAAATCATCGGTCAATTAGAAAAAGGACAAGTATTAGAAGGAGTTGTGAAAAACATCACTTCTTATGGTGTGTTCATTGACTTAGGTGGTGTTGACGGATTAATCCACATTACTGACTTGTCTTGGTCTAGAATCAACCACCCAAGTGAAGTATTGGAATTAGACCAAAAATTGAACGTGGTTATCTTGGATTTCGATGATGAGAAAACAAGAATCCAATTAGGATTGAAACAATTAAACGCTCACCCTTGGGATGCTCTTGGAGCTGACTTGAAAGTAGGTGACAAAGTGAAAGGTAAAGTAGTGGTTATTGCTGACTACGGTGCGTTCATTGAAGTGGCTGAAGGTGTTGAAGGTTTAATCCACGTTTCTGAAATGTCATGGTCTACACATTTAAGAAGTGCTCAGGACTTCGTAAAAGTAGGTGATGTTGTTGAAGCCGTTATCTTGACTCTTGACAGAGATGAAAGAAAAATGTCTTTAGGTATCAAACAAATGACACAAGATCCATGGACTGATATCACAGCGAAATACCCTGTAGGTTCTAAACACACAGGAATCGTTAGAAACTTTACTAACTTCGGTATATTCGTTGAGTTAGAAGAAGGAATCGACGGTTTAGTATACATCTCTGATTTGTCTTGGACTAAGAAAATCAAACACCCGTCTGAATTTGTTAACGTAGGTGATAAATTAGATGTAGTAGTATTAGAGTTGGATGTAGAAGGTCGTAAATTATCTTTAGGCCACAAACAAACTACTGCTAATCCTTGGGACAAACACGAAGATGCTTTCGCTGTGGGAACTATCCACACCGGAACTATCGCTGAGATTGTTGACAAAGGAGCTACTGTAGATTTCGGAGATGATGTAGTGGCATTTATCCCAACTCGTCACTTAGAAAAAGAAGACGGTAAAAAATTGAAAAAAGGTGAAGAAGCACAATTCAAAGTAATTGAGTTCAACAAAGAATTCAAAAGAGTAGTAGCTTCTCACACCGCTATCTTCAGAGAAGAAGAAGAGAAACAAGCAAAAGCTGCCGTTGAAACTGTTTCAACAAGCAATGCTCCTGCTAACGCTCTTGGAGATAACAATGATATCCTTGCCGGATTGAAAGCAGAAATGGAAAAGAAAGAGAAAAAATAATTTTCTGATTCTTTATTACATAAAAAGCCCCGATGATTCGGGGCTTTTTTTATGTATAAAAGTTTCAAAAACGCCAAATTTGACATCGTGGACGTCAAATTTGACGTAGGGTAACCCCAAATTTGGCGTCAAGAACGTCATGTTTGACGTCCACGATGTCAAATTTGACGTAAACAACCCCAACGATGGCGTTTTAAGCAATCAAAAACCCTGCGGTAAGGCAGGGCTTTTGATTTAATAAGTATACATCGTTTCATCGTTTTAAAGCAAAATGTCCCTTGACTTTACGCCCGTCTACAAAATGAACGTCAAACCAATAGTCATCAGCCGGCATTTCATAACCGTTATAGGTGCCATCCCAGCCGGGTCCGTTGGGCTGAATTTGTTTCAGCAACTTGCCATAGCGGTCAAAGATATAAATCACGGAATGGGCATTGGCCGAAGTAGGACTGATGCCTTGTACGTTCCAATCGTCATGAAAGCCATCATTATTAGGCGTGAAATAGTGTGGAATTCCCATCACGGCCACAGCTATAGGGCCTAGGATACCACAACCGTTTTTATCGCGAACATAAAGTTCGTGCAAACCAATGGGCACATTGTTAAAATACCCGTTATCACGGTAGGGGCCTGCTATATCGTCTAAAGCAAATTCATAATCTCCGGTACCGTTGACAAAAATGCGTACCGAATTGCTATCTGAAAAATCACTGACAGAAAGATTTTGAATGCTGGCAATTTCAGAAGCAATGACTTTGATGCTTCGGTAAGTCGTACAGCCATAACTATTGGTTACCCATACACCATACGTTCCGGGTGTAGTTGCTGTGAAGGTATAGGCAGTATGACCCGGTAAAATAGTACCGTTATAATACCATTGATAGGTATAATTAGAAGCAGGAGATCCATCAATAATAGCGGCATCTAAAACGACTTGAGTTGATGGTACACAGATGAGTTCGGTATCTTCTTGATCAATTTTAGGTCGCGGATGTACGATTAACGGGATAATCATTGAGGCACTACAACTGGTATTGATAGGGTTTTCTACTACCACCCTTATATTTTGAGTTCCGGTTTTAAACGGATTCGGTAACGGACTCGGCAACGGGTTGTTGTTTTCATCAAAATAATAAACAGTCATTCCGGTTTGAGTACCTAAAATCGATGCTTCAAAATTGCCGGTATCAAAATCAAATACTCCGTCCTGATAGAGCGAATTAACCTCGTCATCACATTGAGTTGTCAGATTCGTAGGGATGGTAAATGCCTGTGGTAAATCGTCAACAATAAACTGCAGCGTTTCATCATCATAGCATTGTTTGCCGCTGTTGTTGATGACACGAATAGTCAACGTTTCGGAACCGTTTACCACCAAAGGATTCGGCAGTGTAGCAGTTTGTGTTCCGTTGGCTCGGGTATAGCTGAGGTGCACTCCGGTTTGCCCGTTTAGAATAGTGGCTTCGATACCTGTAGTATCAAATGCGTAAAGCCCATCCTGATTGTCGTCACAGTGGCGAATGAGGTTGTTGGCATTTACAGGATTGGCATAAGGCAGCGCCTCTACATTCACAGAGAACGTTTTGAATCCGTAGCAGGAGTTGTCCAAAGAGCTTTCTACACGAACCCAGATGGTTTGACTGCCGGGAAACCCAATGTTTCGGTAATTTGTAGTGTTGGGAATTGCTAACGAATTTCCGCTGGTATCAGTTTCCGCCAGGAAATCAGCTTCGGTTTTATAGTATTTGATGTTGTAATTAGAAGCAGGTGTTGGTAGTACCGCCAATAAACTATTGGTAATACCTGTAAAATCAAACGGACCCGAAATGCCGTCACGATCATCATTGGCCGCATCCAAATAATCATCGCAAAGCGAAAGGTTCGGAATATTGAAACTTGCAGGGATTTGAGTAACGGAAACAATTAAATTGATTCGGGCAAAATTAGGGCAACCGTTTGCATTGACCACTCGGGCATAAATGCTGGAATTCCCAGCTGTATAAGCATAGGGATTCGGTATCAAAAAAGCATTGTTTCCGGTTTGAGAACCTACTAAAGTGGTGTAATAAGTAAAAGTTTCATTGGCATAATTGGCCGAAATCACATCGTTCTTTTGGGTGAGGTTGAATGTGGAAATTCCGTCAGTATCATCGTCACACTGTTTCAATGTAATAGGCGTTGTCACGACGGGCAATGCATAAGTAGTTAAAACTGCTGCAGCCGAATACAACCCGCAGGTGTTTCCGCTTCGGTTTAAGAATACCCGGTATTGGTTTCCGGTCATGGATGGAGCCACACTGGTAATGGTCATACTGTTTGTGGTCACTCCCGAATAAATAAGACTATTGGTTAAGTTTGTCCAAGTTGTCCCGCCATTGGTAGAAACCTGCCATTGGTAGGAGGTGATGGGAGTTCCGGTTACTATTGTAAACGTGGCAGGTTGTAATTCGCAAGCGATAAAATCCTGTGGTTGTGTGGTAATGGTAATAGGGGCGGCGATAGTGTAATTGCTGTTGGGAACTCCATAGGAATTGCTGCTTATAACTAACCCATAACCCATAATGTTAGGCGGAATAGCATCTCCTACAATGCCGTCATTATTGAGGTCATCAAAACCGGCTTCAATGGTGTCATAACAGCCGTCATCATCACTGTCTGCTTCTATATAATTGAATATGCCGTCTCCATCAGTATCGGTGATGGTGTAATTTATAATCCCACTTTCGACTGGTGTTTCAACGGTGTTTTCAAGACCATTACTGCCCACTAAATTTCCGGGGACGCCACTGGTGTTTGTGCTGTTCCCGGGGCTTCCCGATTCAATAGTGTCAAAAATACCATCGTTGTCACTGTCTAAATCCAAATAATTCGGATACCCATCACCATCGGTGTCGGCCGGAATGATACCCATACCAAACAGGTCATCAATACCGTCACCATTCACATCAACATGGGATAATGCAGCTACATTTTGACCTTGATTTTCAAAAAAATCCGGGATTGAGTCATTATCGCTGTCGAGGTCATAAGCATCATAAACAAGATCATTGTCAGAATCTTTAGGAACACAAGTAGCAATTAATTTCAGGGCTACTCTGCTGGTGGTATCATCAATGAGATTAATATTGGTTACAGTTAAAGAAGTAATCATATCAGCTCTGATAGAAAAAGTTCCGGTGCCGGCGGCCAAAGGTACCGTACTGTTTAATCGGAAACGAATTTCAAAAGAAGAATATTGGGTTACGCCACTTTCAAAATAGCCATCATAGTTAGTGTCAATCAGCAATTGGTTGTCCGGATTTAATATGGTCAACGTTTTGGTCACCGGACAGCTTATCCTGATTTCAGTATTGGAAGTAAATAAATCGGTGGATAAGGCCGTTGCAGCATATTCGATTGCCAGACTTATCGGGTTATTGAACGCATTGTTGTATTTTACAGCATTGTTTTTCCCGGCGGAGGCTTCGGTTATAAAATTGCCGTTGGCATCGCCAACTAAAGGTGTGGTTGAGGGTATCCCAGTGCCGGAAAAAGCAATGGTGCCTATATAAGTATCAATGTAATTTCCAACATTTATTGCACCAATGCTGGTATTCGTGAGATTAAAATTTTGATCTCCATAAGATTCGGTACAGTTGGTCAAACCATCGTTGTCAATATCCAGATCGATGTTGTTATTAATCCCGTCATGATCATCATCAATTGCGCACGAACTTACCGGAATTATATCAGAAGGGAAAGTAGTTCCGCATGCACTTAGTGTGGCAATCACCTGATAGTAACCGGGCTGTGTAGGATTGTAGGTACTGGCTGTTGCTCCCGGAATGGGATTACCGTTAAAGTACCACTGAAATATATCAAAACTACTAATGGCATTAATTTCCAAATTGATGTTGGGAATACAATCAGAAGCGGAGGAAGCTACCGGTTTAAAAATGATTTCGGGATTAAAAGTAAATCCGGAATAGAAACCGCCATAAGTTGCTGCACCACTGGAACCATAGTATGAAAGATACAATTGTTCTGTTGAAAAAACAGATACATTACCCGTCAAACCGGTAAATGAATATGTAACATAATTGCTATTTCCGGTTACGGCGAGAGGGCCTTCACTGGTTATACCGGGAGGTAGTGTAGCTAAGGTATAGGCAATACCGTCAATAATGAAATTAAGTGTAGCTCCGGTCTTAGTAACAATACAAACTGTTCCGTCAAAATTTGTTAATCCGCCTACCTGATTGATATAGGGGATATTATTAATTGTTTTTGGTGTCTGACAACTCAGAGGCGGTACAAAGTGCATGTTTTGATTGGCCTGGCTAGTAGTCCCACCGATTCCCTGATATGCAAAAATATTTTTAGAGGCGTTTACATATAGATTTCCGCTGGGTGAAAAGTCGGCCCCTGATAAGGCCAAATATTCTCCTGAGTTCAGGGTGGCGGTTGGTATTGTACTGCCGTTTAAAAAGATATCGGTATTGTCTTCATTAGCTACTAATAAAGGTCGTTCGGTTACATCCACTCCCGAACCTTTGATGAAAATGTATTCGGTACCGGTTCTTTCTGCGGATACAATTTGGTCAAAACCCAAATCCAGATTCATGTTATTATTACCATTAGTCCCGGCAAAAGAGCCGCAATTTACAGCAATTGGTTTGTCTGAAGTTATAGCTGCCCCGATAAGACCATCACGGTTAGCATTATTAGGGCCTTCTACAGCAATAACATAACTTTCACCGGCATTCAGTGTTATATTGTCAGGGGTATTTCCTGCTAGTGTGTTATTGAGTATAGTAACACCCGGTTTTATATCACTAAAAGAAACAATCGTATTGTTTTCTGTTGCTAATATGGATGCAAACGTATAATGATTTTCAGTAATGGCACTAATACCTGTATTGGTGAAAGCACCAATTCTGAATTGGGTTCCCAGCGCTGCCGATCCTTTGGAAACCAACCCACCGGCCTGATAATTTTGTGGGGTTGAGGTTAACCGAACAGTTACATACACTAAATCTTCTGCCTGTACTATAAATCCTTTATTATTTTTGACAGTACTTACATCACTACTGGAAACCAGTAATTGGGTGTCAAATCCCCATCCAATGGAATACACATAGGGATTGTCTCTATCCACTGTTCCTGTGATGATACCGCCGCCAATTTCCTGGATTTGAAAATTTACCGGTGTAATGCTCGGACATGAGATATACATGGTTTGCTCCTGTGGTTCCTGAAGATCAGAGTTGGATAAAGGTGGAATATAATGTGTTTTACTGAATTGGGCTGAGGTTGTGAAGGCCAACAGAATAAACAAAAGCGTAATTAACTTTTTCATTGGATAAAATTACTAAAAAAGAAGTGTCATCGCAAGAGTGCAAAATGACCTTTAACAATTCTGCCGTTTCCGAAGGTAATTACAAACCAATAATCATCGGCAAAAAGATCCTTGGAATTTAGTTTTCCATCCCATCCAGGTTGGTTCGCATTAAAACCGAAAATGGCTTTTCCGTAGCGATCAAAAATAGTGACGTAGGCTTTGGGATAATAAATCAGGTTTTTAATCTGCCAAAAGTCGTGAACTCCATCACCGTTTGGAGTAAAATATTTCGGATAATCGAGCACATAAATGTATCTTGAGGTCATCGGATTACAGCCGTTTCGATCACGAACCACTACAGTATAAGCATTAGGAGTTACATTGCTGAAAAAATTACTGCTTTGGAAGGTAATACCATTTAATGAATATTCATAATCTCCGCTGCCGGTAGTATTCACCTGAATGCTATTGGAATCGTCTGATAAATCATGGATATCGACAGATGTAATAATTGGAGCACCTGAGGACAATATTATAAACGTTTTGGTTGCTTTGCATCCGGAAGAATTAGTTACCGTAACACTATAATTTCCTGCTGTTGTTACACCAATCGAAGAGCCGGTTTCAGCAGTGCTCCAAACATAATTGCTGTAACCACCGGGAGCCGATATAATTTTTGTTTCCCCGTCACAAACGTATAGCGTTTCATCTTCAAAACCGGTAAGATTGAAAACATTAATTTGTAGTTTTACAGGAATAATACCATAGCAATCCGGGCCGTTTACAATCCGGGCAAACAAGGTTTGACTTGAAGGGATGGTGTTGGTAAAGTTATTTGATAACGGATTACTTTGGGAATAAGCATTCGCTAAAGTGGCATAGTACGTTACCAATAAACCACCGGGTAAGCCGTTGATTACGGATGGAGTTACGCTTTGGTTCAAATCAATATTGGTTATTCCGTCAGGAGTGCCGTCATTGTCGCAAAATTTAATGGGATTTACCACCGGCAACGAATTATTGGCCGTTTGCAGTGTAATTTGAATAAAACTATTGCAGCCAAAGCTGTTTGTTACAGCGGCAACAATTACTTGATTGGCAGTAGTATTTTGAAAAGCAGTAACATTGGTAATGGCATTCTGACTATGGTCCGCGTCGTATTGATTCAGGTAGAATACAATTGCATTTCCTTGAGAAGCTCCTTGAATTGCAGGAATTAATTTGGTCAAATTGTATGTAGTAATGCCATCCCCATTATCATCACATTGCACCAAGTTCATCGGATTGATGCTGGGAACACCCACATATTCTATAGTAACTTCACCTTTGGCTACACAGGCGGTATTGTTCAGTGTAATTTCGACCCGATATACTCCGGTAGAAGTAACAGTATAAGTTGGATTGGTTGCACCGCTGATTTCTGTATTGTCTTTAAACCATTTATAGGTATTCGTGCCGGGTTCGGTTGCATCTAACACATAACTATCGCCGTTGCAAAGCGGATTGTTTGTAGCTACTAACCGGTCGGGGCCTAAATCAGTTCCAACGGTAAAACTTCCCGCTCCCAAAAAGATGGCGGAATCATATTGTGGATTGGTTTCATCGGCGATGACCAGTTTAATATGATAAGCCGTTCCCGGGATAACATCGGCTTTAGCAGTCATAAGGGTTGTTTGGCCATTAAAATTAATTGGGGCGCCTGAACCGTTATATCCTCCGAAATATGCCTCATTGATGGCAGAACAACCACCTGGTATGGCGGGATGAACGGTGGTAACTTTTACAGGTGTTGTGGTATTGGGAACCAAAGCCAGATTTTGATAGGAAGGGCTACCGACTTCTTTAAGTAAAAAAGCAAAGCCATCGGAATAGTTGCAAGGGGAAGTACCATGGTATTCTTCAGATGCAAAGATATAATCAAAACTGACTTTGTTGGTTAAAGGGATAAAGTCAAATTCCAAAATGGTTGCATTGTAGGTGTTTGAAATACCCAAAGCTTGTTGCAAATCATTGTCACCTACCCAGCCGTTAGCGCTTTCGCTCAATAAACTGTTATTAGGACCTTGAGTACTGATGGCTTTACAAGTACTTAGTACGATGCCCTGGGAGAAAGGAAAGCCACTTGTTCCGGAATTGAAATAGCCATAGCTGTTTTCACCGGTTCCGAAGTTACCGCCATACACATTGAAATTGGACACATTGGCACAAGGTCCGTTGATTAAAACATTTTCAATAAGTTGTTGTGCTGTATAATTATCGTTTACAGTAAAGTTTTGTGCTGCAGTATATTGGGCACAACTCAAAAAAAAACAAATCAGTACAACTATCCGGATTCTCATAGCACCGGCAAAGATACTACAAATCTCTTTTTTTGATTATTATATAAGATAAGAAAATGAAAATAGCAGTCCATGTTAAAACAATAATTATGGAGGAAAAATGAACACTGTAATCTTTACCTGAATTTTCTCCTACCGCATTTTGAATGCTCTGAATCACGCTGAGACGGGTGAAGGGCTCCACTAATAGATTGCTTATGGAAGTCATTGGGAAAAAACTGTATACTGTGTCTACCATTTCACTTTTGTTAAAGACATTGTATTTGAAGTACAGAAAAGAAATGATTTCTCCAAAAAAACACATCACTAAAAAACCAAGCGCAAAGGCTGAACGTTTTATTAAAACGCCTAAGAACAGACAAAATGAAAAGAACCCGACAAGGTTGATAAAATAGGCCAACAAATATTCTAAGCCTGAAAACACTATTCCGATTTCGTTGTAGGAAGAGAAACTATAGCCCAAAACCAGCGACATTACAAAAACAAAAAAAGTAGAAATCAAAGAGAGCAAAACCAAGGTTAAAAACTTTGATAATACAAATTCTTTCTTGCTCATTCCGTCTATCAGGTTTTGCTTCAAAGTACCATAGCTGTACTCATTTGCCATCATCGAAACGATTATGATGGCCAAAAAGAGTTTAAGCATGGAAGCTACCCAAGTGTTAAAATGCCAAATGAAAGGAAAGTTGAAAATTCCCATTTCGGCAAAATGGATTTTAAATTTCCCCAATTCAAATTTAACCGAAGCAATCAGGGCAATCAGGGACAGAATCACAAAATAGCTGATGGTCAGGATTCTGCTGGCTCGGTTTTTCCATATCTTTTGCAATTCTATGGCTAGTAATCTTTTCATGAAAGGGCCTTTATTTATTGGTTAAAGCTAAAAACTGTTCTTCTAAACTTAATTTTTTCTGAATCAGGTGATCCAAACAAATGCCATTGTCAAAGCAGTATTTATTCAATTCGCCGGTGTTAATCGGGTTTTTGAAATGTACAATTACCTTATCATCTGATTCCGAAATTGTTTCGACTTGAGGATGTTTTTGCAGTGCTTCAATAAGTTTGGCATTGTCTTTTGATTGTAATTCGGTAAAACCCTGATGATTTGTCATGCCATCTACGGTTCCGTTGAACAAAATTTGTCCAAAACGCAACACCAAAACATGACTGCACACTTTTTCCACTTCGTCCAACAGGTGTGAAGCCAGCAGAATAGTTGTTCCCTGTGAAGCAATCAAGCGAATAATGTCTCTGATTTGATGAATTCCTTGCGGATCTAAACCATTTGTCGGTTCGTCAAGTATTAATATTTCCGGGTCATTCAGAAGAGCAGAAGCAATGGCCAGGCGTTGCTTCATTCCCAGAGAAAAGGTTTTAAATTTACTGTCTTTTCGTTCCGTTAGTCCAACCACTTCCAGTTTCTCAGCAACTTTAGAATAATCAATTCCTTTGATTTTGCAAACCAATTCCAGATTTTCTTTCGCCGTCATGTAGGGGTAAAAATTGGGTCTTTCTATAATGGCCCCCACTTTTTTCAGTGCTTCGTGAGTTTGCATTTTACCGCCAAACCAATGGTATTCCCCAGAAGTTTTATTCACTACATTAAGAACAATTCCCAAAGTGGTGGATTTTCCGCTTCCGTTCGGTCCTAGGATTCCATAGACATTTCCTTTGTGTATTTCAAGCGAAAGATCCTTTACCGCTTGAATTTTTCCATAACGTTTGTTGAGGTTTTTTATGGAGAGTATAGCTGTTTCCAAGATTCAGTCATTAAGTTGTCGGTATGACGACTGAAATTTAAGTTTGTTACTATTCTTTTTTATGAAAGTAGAAACGGGCAATAAATTGTTTTTTTAACTGTAAATAAAAAAGTGTCTCATTGATGTCTTTCAATTGTGATGTCAAAGTTATTTTTTGACCTTTACTGTCGTTAGTAGCCTGCAGCTTGCATACTTCACATTCAAATTCACTGAAATGTGCATTCACCTTTTTAGTCTCTACAAAGCGATGCCCAAACAGCGTACAGAGGTAGTTTTTTTTAACTATACCATGATTTAAGTAGTTTGTTTTCATACAATTAAGGTTTAGTTTTGGGATAGTAAACCTATTATTTTATCGTTGAAAATAAAAATTTAATCGACAAATTACGTTGTTTTAACAATTTAGAAACAAAATTACTTACAAAAATAACAGTTGCTTTTAGGGAGGTTTATTTAAACGGAACAATTACCGGTTGCCCAATCTGAAAATCGGGTAAGGCCAAATCGTCATTTTTAAAAGAGTTCGTTTTGAATAAGTTAGTCCCTTCATATGGAATGGAAGGATAGAAAGAAAAAGAAATTTGAAAACTGTTAAAGACCAAATAATCATTGTTAATTAAAACGCCAATGCTGAATTTGGAATATAATTTATCGCTGAAAACTTTATTGTTCACATCTCCCAAAACTCCAAATGTCATATTGTAAAAAGGACTGAAGTGAAAGCCGTGCCAATTGCCCGGCACATAGGTTTGCGTTTGGAAAGCTACGGTCAATTTTTTGGTTCCGTTAATCAACGGGTTGCTAAAACCACTGATGAGGTTTTGGTCGGATATAGAAAGACGATCTTTAATAATAGGCGCCCTATGATTTCCAAAGACAATAGTAGGTTTTATGAATTGCCTAATTTTCCAGTCGCCCACGGAAAGTAAATTAGTAAAATAATTGGCTTCGATTCTGAATGTCGTTTCTTCGGTACAGCCGTTGTTGTAAAAACTTCCCCATTCAATATTGGTACTCAAATAACCAAAATCAAAGTAATTACCATAAGCAAATCGTCCGCCGAAGTAACTTCGTTTTAAGTTGTTTTTGTCTTGTATTCCTCCAGTTATCGAGTATACTTGTCCGTAGGGAACGTCTTCAATAATTCCAAAATTGAAGAGGTATTTGTCTTCGGCAAACTTTCGTGTATTTAATCCTATAGTGGCCAGATATATTTTTTCAGATGAAAAGAATTTACTTGGATCATATGCGAAATTAGGTTCTTCTATATAAGTCACATTTTTGCAACCGACAGATGTAACCAAGTTGGTAGTTCTGTAATCCTCATTTCTGCCCCCAAATATTTTGAAGGAATGGCCAAACCAATATTCCTGAGTTTCCAATTTAAATCGCTGATTGGCAAAAACAGAATTAGTGTCGGGTAAGGAATCAATATAAAACCGATTTTCAAGAATGATACCACCGGCCAATCGGGTAAAAGGGGAGAAGAACTGACGTTCCAATCGTGCACTTTTGGTGGTGTAGTTATTCAAAGAGTTCTCGTATGTTAACGTCGCGTTGATAAAGGTATTTTTGATGTTACTGATAGAATATTTTGCTTTATAAGCATTTTGTCCGGTGTCAAAACGTCGGGTAATGTCATTCTGAAATTCGTGTCCGAGTCCCATGAAGTTTCGTTCGGTCAATTCGAAATTACCTTGTGAATTTGATATGGCTCCGGTTGGAATCAAACTCCAAGAATCTAAAACGCGAATAGAAATATCCACTGAGTCTTTACAATTCGGAATTTCAACAGGATTAATAATTACACTGCGAACATAGCGTTGTCGTCTGATTAAACGTTCCGATTCTTTAGCCAACAAAGAATCTAAAGGTTCATTTTTTTTAAATAATAATAAGTTCCGGATAGTCCAATTTTTAGTTTTAACATGCAGGCTGTTCCCAAATTTTTCAACGCTTTTTTCAGGAACGTCTTTATAATTGTCAACAGCATACCCAAAAGGGTCTAGTGTCTCAATATTGATGCTTCGGATAATTTTACCTTCATTACGGTCAAATGCTTTTTTTATGAAGTAACGTTTTCGTTTGGTATTGGCAGAGGCAGCCGATTTTCGGTTCGATTTGAATAAAAGGCGATAAATAAAGCTGTTAACTTTATTTTTCTTCGAATACGTTTCAATTTTTTTATACACTTTAACGGAATCATTATCATTCTTTTTTACTTGTGCCGCCGTTTGGAAGTAAGCAAAGCAAAAGAAGAGCAGAAATCCGAAAAATAGTTTGTTGGTCATGTAGGTTAAGCAATTTTAACAAATATAGAGAAATATCACAGCGATTTTAAGCATTTTAACATAGTCTGTAATTTCCAAAAATAAAAAATCCTCAACTTTTTACAATTGAGGATTTGTTTTGTCTCGTTTGAGTTATTAAGACTTTTGTTCTTTGTTGAAGTAAACCAAATAGTAATACATCTGTTTTTCTTCGTCCCAACCTTTTTCGACAAATTTCTCTGCGCTTTCCGGGTTGATGAAATCCAATTTGATTTGGATATTCGTGTCCAGATTGATTACGTTTTTAATTGACTTACGGACATCGGTAACGGCAGCATTGGCAATAGGGAAGTTGGTAATATCCTCAATGCTGTATTTTTCCCCTTTGTCTACTTTATAATTTTTAAATTCCGGAATCAAATCAGGATTGTCCAAAACTTCGTTTAAGAATTTGCTCTCTTCAAATTCGTCATTCTTCGCAAAAAAGTTGACCGAACGGTTCATGAACATCACTTCTTCTTTTTTGTCTTCGGCCGGTAAAACCACATCTTTGGCAAAGCCCTGACAGAATTTCAAATATTTTTTGGTATAAAAGTTTTCATCCTGAAAGGCATCTACCGATAAGAAATGTTCCAACCAGTAACGCGCGTCGTAACGGTTGCTGTCTACAGTTAAGATTTTGTAGCCTTCCTCTTTTTTGTGGTTAAAAATTAAACAGCCTTTATCCAGTTTGTTGAGATTGATACCTTGCTGTAAAATCATTTCCAATGTAGCTCCTTTTTCTTCAAACTGCATAAAATCAGATTTGATTTCGCTTTTAAATACGCCAATAGCATCGACTACATTATTATCTATATTAAGATTTGTTATGTAGGCTACATAGACTTCACCATTCTTAATATGCGGATGATTCGATTGTTCGAAAAGGTGTTTGGTTATTTTTTTTGACACTTCATGTGCTTCCCCCGGGTTGCTGAAAAGTTCTGAGGCCAGATTAAACATGTCATTGTATTCTAAGTCTACATCGTGGGCAAACTGGAAATAATTTTCTTCTTTTTCACGAAAAGATTTGAAGAAATATTCTTTTAACAAAGGAACAATTTCATCATTCAGGCCATAAGGTTGCTCCGAAAGGAAAATAGCTTCGTTCCGACTTTTGTTGCCAACACGGTGAATAGATAGGCTTTCAATATGAGCGTTAAATAGGTTAATCATAGTTTAGGTTTAGGTAAAAAAGTATGAAAGAAGAACACCGTTGAAGATGTCCATGGTATTCTTAACAAATTGTATTTTTAATTGTTTTTTGCTTTGAAAAATTAATTCCAGTTTTCTTCAAATCCATAATCTTCAAAACTGTCATCTCCGCCAAACATGTCTAAGTCGTCTTCGTCTAAATCATCTTCAAATTCAGAATAGAAATCGTCGTTCTCGGCTTCAAATTCTTTTTCGGGTGCCGCTGCTGGCAATTCACCGTGGGAAAATAACAAATCGGGATAGGTTGCCCCGGCTTCCGGTTCTTCCACAGCGGCCAATTCTACCAAAAAGGTCCACATGTTGATGAAATCATACACGTAAATAATCTTCGTTTGGTCTTCGTTCAGCAATTCATTTAGGCTGTAATCACTCATTACTTTTTGCTCACCCATTACATCTCCGGTATCAAACATAGGAATTTCATCTTCCTGATTCCATAGATCGTCACAGGTGTAAAATGAAGCTATTTCCATACCGTCAAAACCAAAAGCGTTTACAATGGCGTTGTGTAAATCCTCTAGGGTAGCATCATCCTGAATAGCAATATCTCTGAAAACATCCTCTTCGGCATCAAGAATTGCTCTGAATTTATAAATCATAATCGTGCTTTATTTTTGAGCTGGTAAAGGTAAAATTTAATTTTAGAAATACGATTGGGATTCTGGTTTTGTTGATAAGATTTTGCACAAAAAAACCGGCATTGCGCCGGACTCTAATTTTATTTTTTATCGGGTTGACACATGATTATAATTTTGTAAAAAGTGTCGTGTAAAGAGGTTAGTGCCTGCTTGATTTGGGTATCATCTTTTTTTTCCTCAATGAGTTGACTCATCATTGCAGTTTGCTTTTTCAAAACCAAAAGAGTTTCTATTGTTTTAGGATTTCGATACGCTTCGGGCATAGTTTCAACGGATAATTCTTCAGCTTTTTCAAGTAATTGTCCGTAATTTTTTTTAATGTGTTCCATGTTTCCTTCCTCGGAAGCGAGGTAGGTTTTCGAAATGATTTCGTGGTACGCTTTAATCTGTGGCCATTGCTCAATAATAGAGTGAGCTGAGCTTGAGTTCAATGCGAATAGCGTTGCAAAAGCAAAGAGCGACTTGATTATTTTCATAAGTTTTTGTGGTATTTTGTTTTATTGGTATTGCAAGTCTAATGATTTTAATTTGGTTTTTGTGTTAAAGAGATTGGTTTTTTTAAGAATTGTTTAAGGTTTAGGATGGATTTAAAAGTATTTATCAAATAATAGTTATAGTAGCTTTTTGAAAAACACTTCATCCTCAAAAAATAACAATTCGGTAAATTAAAATTGTCTAGTTTTAAATCTTGATACAATTTTGGTCTATCAAAAAAACACTTATGATGAAATCAATTTATACTCTTTTGTTTTTACTGATTGCTTTGACAACTCAGGCACAAAATACCATTTCAGGAGTTGTGGTCGATGAAAAGAATCATCCTTTAGTTGGAGCCAATGTTTTTATAGAAGGTACTTATGACGGTGATAACACTGATGATAATGGACATTTCAGCTTTGTGACAATGGCTAATGGGAACCAAATATTAGTAATCACTTATCTGGCTTTTGAAACTTTAAAAATCAATGTTCATGCTAATAATTGTCAATATAAGACCTACAAACTTAAAGAAAGTATTAATACGCTTGATGCCGTAGTGGTATCTGCTGGAACTTTCAGTGCCGGTGAAAAAAACAGAGTGTCAGTTTTAAAGCCCTTAGATATAGTAACTACAGCCGGTTCTGCCGGAAACATAATCGCTGCTTTGCAAACCCTACCGGGAACACAAACAGTAGGTGAAGACGGTCGTTTGTTTGTTCGTGGTGGGGAAGCCGATGAAACCCAAACCTTTGTTGACGGAATTCGCGTAGCTCAACCCTATGGAGCAACAACAAACAATTTGCCTACCCGTGGACGGTTTTCACCTTTTTTATTTAGTGGTATTTCATTTTCTACCGGAGGATATTCTGCCGAATATGGAGAAGCATTGTCGAGTGTATTATTGTTGAATACACAAGATGAAGCAGATCAGAACAAAACCGATATTTCAATGATGACCGTGGGTCTCGGGTTGAGTAATACCCGCAAATGGAAAAAAAGTTCTTTAAGTGTGAATACTGCTTATATTGATTTGGCACCCTATCAGGCCGGCATTCCGCAAGACATAGATTGGAATAGACCATACCAATCCCTTTCGGGAGAAACGGTGTATCGTTATAACTTTAATAATGGCATCTTCAAAATGTATGCAGCTTTTGATACTTCCCATTTTGATTTGAATCAGGAGGATATCAACCAGCCGGAGCCGGTTCGGGTTAATTTGAAAAACGACAACTTTTATTTGAACAGCTCGTACAAAGGGAATTTTGGAGGGAATTGGCAAATTTTTACCGGACTAAGTTATGGATACAGTCAAAATAAAATAGACATCAATACTGATCGATTACATAATGGTGAAAACGCTTCCCATTTGAAGTTTAAATTGAGCAAGAAACTCTCTGAACGAGTAAAGTTCAATACCGGAAGCGATTATTTTATTACCCGATTTGACGAAGACTACAACACGGTATTTAACCGTGGCTATACTGCCAATATTGCGGCGATTTACACTGAAATGGATGTTTACTTTTCCAAAAAAT
Source organism: Flavobacterium sp. XGLA_31 (assembly GCF_051547105.1). NCBI lineage: Bacteria > Pseudomonadati > Bacteroidota > Flavobacteriia > Flavobacteriales > Flavobacteriaceae > Flavobacterium > Flavobacterium sp. XGLA_31. The sequence continues at coordinate 40,837 of NZ_JBPTTM010000005.1, forward strand.
TCGCGATTAAAGCGGGAGTAAGAGCTTCAAATAACGATTATATTCATCAAAGCAGTATTTCTCCCAGAGCCTCATTGGCCTATAAAATATCAAAAAACAGTCAAGTGTCTTTCGCCTATGGAAATTTTGAGCAGGCTCCTAAACAAGAGTATTTGAAATACTCAAACGATTTTAAGACAGAGAAAGCGGCTCATTATATTTTTAACTATCAATATGTAAAAGGGAATCGTACTTTACGAACAGAGTTATATTACAAACAGTATACAGATTTGGTGAAATACAATACCGCACAGCTACAGTTTGATAGTCAATTTAACAATAATGGTCAAGGGTATGCCAAAGGATTTGATGTGTTTTGGCGTGATGATAAAACCATTAAAAATCTGGAATATTGGGTTTCTTATTCTTATATCGATACCCAAAGAGATTATAAAAATTTCAATACCGCTGTAACACCGAGCTTTGTATCCAATCAAAATATATCAGTAGTAACCAAATATTGGATTTCGGATTGGAAATCACAGGTAGGTTTTACTCAACAGTTTAGCAGCGGACGCCCTTACAATAATCCGAATGAAGCGTCATTTATGAATGGTAAAACCAAATCTTACAGCAATTTGAGTTTCAATTGGGCCTATTTGTTATCACAGCAAAAAATACTGTATTTTTCGGTTTCCAATGTTTTGGGGACACAAAATATTTTTGGTTATCAATATGCCAATACACCTAATAATGAAGGTGTTTATGAAAGAAAAGCCATTACACCGACGGCGGACCGATTTTTTTTCGTGGGATTCTTTTGGACTATCAGTGATAATAAAAAAGACAATCAGTTGAAAAATTTGTAATTTGTACTTGAGTAAGTTGACAATTCATCTGCCAAAATCAACAATTCGGTCAGTATTAATTTTCAGGCAGTAAAAATCGAAATACTTTTGACGCATCAATAAAGAAGAGTTTCAATCAATAAAAAATCAATCTAAATTTAAAATCATGAAAACAATCATTACCGCCTTTACGCTTTTTATCTGTTCTTTAGTAACGGCACAAAGCCAGTACGAACAGGGAATGGGCAAAGCCATGTTACTATGGAAAGAAGGCAAAACAGAAGATGCCACAGCCATGTTTGAAAGAATAGCTTCGGCAGAAAAAAGCAATTGGTTACCTAATTATTATATTGGTATGGTCAATGTAACGGCTTCTTTCAATCCGGCTAATAAAGACAATGTGCCGGCCATGTTAGACAAAGCACAAAGCGCAATTGATAATGCCGGTGTGCTGAGCCCAAATAACCCTGAAATCATGGTTTTGCAGGCGATGTTATACACCGCTTTAATTGTTCAGGATCCTATGACGAACGGCATGAAATATTCCGGTAAAACGATGGAACAGTATTATAAAGCCCTGGCAATTGCTCCCGAAAATCCCAGAGTGGTATTCTGTAAAGCAGATTTTGAAATCAACAGTGCCCGATGGACCGGCGCCGATACTAAACCATTGTGTGAGCAAGTTGCTAAGTCGATAGATTTATTTGCTAAATTTAAACCGGAGTCCACTTTTCATCCGAACTGGGGATTGGAAAGAGCTGAGCAAACCCTTAAAAACTGCAAATAAAACAGATGCAACGATTCTTCAGGATATTGGTGAAAACCATAGTGTTGACGGTCATTATTTTTGTAGTGATACAGGTTTTGAATGTCATTTTTGGGAGCGAATTTCATTTCAACAGCAAGTTATGGATTTATTTTGGCTATACGGCATTGTATACGTTTTCACTTTCCTTCAGCAACTGGGCCTTGTTTCATTATCTTGACCGGGTTTTTCAAAACAGCCGTTTTTCATTGAAACGAATAATTGTTGGCATCCTGAGTTCTTTTGCGTTAACATTGGTTGTTATTTTCTTGTTGCGCGCCTTTGAAGAAGTAATCATAAAGCAAAATACATTTCAGGCATTCATCGCTCATGAAACGCCGGCCAATTACATTTTTTCTTTGGTTATTACCATTATCGTTTCGTTGTCGTTTTATGCGTTTTATTTTTACAAAGCGTATAGTGACAGCAAGGTCAAGGAACAAAAAATAATAGCCGGAACCGCTTCGGCTCAGTTTGAAAGTTTAAAGAATCAAATCGATCCTCATTTTTTGTTCAATAGTCTGAATGTATTGAGTTCGCTGATTGAAGAAAATCCGGATAACGCGCAAAAGTTTACCACGTCGCTGTCTAAAATTTACCGTTATGTGTTGGAGCAAAAAGACAAAGAGCTGGTCTCGGTTTCAGAAGAATTGGCTTTCGCCAAAACCTATATGAACCTGCTCAAAATGCGCTTTGAGAACAGCATTACTTATGAAGTGCCAACTAATTATGACCATTCCGAGGCAAAAGTAGTTCCGCTTTCGTTGCAGTTGTTGTTGGAAAACACCATTAAGCACAATATTGCCAGTGAGCAAAAACCCTTACACATCAAAATTTATATCGAAAACAATTACCTGATTGTTGAAAATAATTTGCAAAAGAAAGAAGTACTGCAAGACAGGAGAGGGGTCGGCCTGCAAAATATTGTAAATCGCTATGGTTTAATTTCGGAACGCAAAGTTTTGATAGAAGAAACCACCGATTGTTTTAAAGTGAAAATTCCAATTTTAACCAAACAAATCGCTTTTATGGAAACTCAAAATATTTACAACGAAAACATGGCTTTCATTCGGGCCAAAGAGCGGGTAGAAAAACTCAAAGGCTTCTACGGCAATTTAATTTCCTACTGTTTCGTCATTCCGTTTTTGATTTTCATCAACCTCAGAAGTGGCGGTTTTCAGTGGTTTTGGTTCCCTATGTGCGGCTGGGGAATGGGATTGTTATTCCACGCCTTAGAAACTTTTGGCTATGGAAAATCATGGGAAGAAAAAAAGATACAGGAAATCCTGAACAAAGACAAACAAAATAAATGGAAGTAATCATGCAGACCAATACACAAGAATACGAGCGCTACCAACAAGCCAAAAAGAAAGTCGAAAAAATAAAAGGTTTTTACGGCAATTTGATTTCCTATATCGTTGTCAATTTGTTTTTGCTGTTCATCAACCTCAAATATACTCCCGAAGAATTGTGGTTCTTTTGGCCGATGCTGGGTTGGGGAATCGGATTGGCGTTTCACGGCATGAAAGCCTTTGACTACACGCCATTTCTGGGCAAAGACTGGGAAGAGCGCAAACTCAAAGAATTTATGGATCAAGAAAAAAGAGGAAATCATGGAAAATAATCCCTACAACAGTGAAGAATTACGATACCAACAGGCGGTAAAACGAGTAAAAAGAATCAAAGGCTTTTACATGCACTTGCTAGTGTTTGTATTCGTAAATATCTTTATTTATGTCGCCAATGTTCGCGCGTCACACGGTGATTATTTGGCATTGCGGAATTTTTCGACGGCTTTTTTTTGGGGCATCGGATTGGCAGCACACGGCTTTTCGGTTTTCATGCCGGCCTTTATGCTGAGTAAAGAATGGGAAGACCGAAAAATCAACGAACTCATGGAAAAAGAGAAAAACAATAAATGGGAATAAATTTCGGATAACTAATGAACATCATCATCATCGAAGACGAAAAACCTGCTGCCCGATTGTTGCAGCGCAAGGTCGAAAAATTAGGGTTGCAAGTCAACATGTTGCTTCACTCCGTAGAAGAAGCCATCCATTGGTTTTCTCATAACGAGCACCCCGATTTGATTTTTTTAGACATCCAACTCTCGGACGGTCTTTCCTTTGAGATTTTTGAAACGATTACTATTAAAAGCGCCGTCATTTTTACCACGGCTTATGACGAATACGCTTTGCGGGCGTTCAAACTCAACAGTATCGATTATTTGCTGAAGCCAATAGATGAAGACGATTTGGAAACGGCGGTCAATAAATTCAAAGCCAGAAATATCGCCGCGTCCAACTTATCCCTCGATTTTGAAATGATCAAAAAAATGCTGGTTAATCCGGTCGAGAGAAGCTACAAAAAGCGCTTTACCATCAAAATGGGACAGCAACTCAAGATGGTTAACATAGAAGAGGTGGAATGTTTTTTCAGTGAAAACAAAGGCACATACCTGCATACGTTTGAGAATCGCGATTACCTTTTAGACACGACTTTGGAACAACTTGAAACCGAATTGAATCCGACGGCTTTTTATCGTGTAAGCCGTAAATTCATTGTGCCGCTGGCCGCCATTAAAGAAATTCAACTTTACAGCAATTCACGCCTTAAAGTGATATTGCCATCCTACAAAGACGATGAAGTCATAGTGGCGCGGGAACGCGTCAATGATTTTAAGGAATGGCTCGGCTAACTATTTACTAAATCGGTGTAAAGTATAGGTCATAGCTGTCAACAAAAAGAAAGCGACTACCTGATGCGTTAATCCTAACCAAAGAGGCACGCTGTACAACAGTGTCAAAACCCCCAAGGTAAACTGCAGGAAAACAATAAGTACTAATGCGTTTAACCCTTTTTGTTGTGTCGTTGACAAAGTGTATTTTTTGCTTTTGAAGTACAAAAACAAAATCAAGCCTACCACCACATAAGCCATGGTTCGATGCACAAACTGTACACCACTTTTGCCTTCGGTAAAGCGAAGTAACCAGCTGTTTTGTTCCAAAGCAATACTGTCGTGAAAGAACTGTCCGTCACTCATCAACGGCCAATGGTTGTGTATTAATCCGGCATTCAACCCGGCCACGAAACCACCGTAGATTATTTGAAGTAAAAGAAAAACTAAGGTAATGCGCGCCAGTTTTTTAAGGGGAATGATGACTTGATTTCTTTCGGGATAAATTAAATCCAATGCCACCCAAAGCGTATAGGCAAAAGTGATAAATGCAAAGGTTAAGTGCAACGATAATCTGAAATGGCTCACATCCGGATTGTCCACCAAACCGCTTTTTACCATAAACCAACCGAAAAATCCCTGCAAAGCTCCCATCCCTAAAAGGATGTAGCATTTTTGTAAGGTGGCTTTGTCAATTCTCTTTTTGATTAAAAAATAAATAAAAGGTACAATGAATACCAAGCCAATGATTCTGCCGATGAACCGGTGGAACCACTCCCAGAAATAAATAAACTTGTAATTGTCTAACTGAAAATCATTGTGGATGTTGATTTTTTGATACTCCGGAAATTTCTTGTATTCGTCAAAAGCATGCTGCCAGGCGGCTTCGCTCATCGGGGGCAAAGTATCGGTCACCAAATGCCAATCGGTCATCGACAAACCCGAATTCGTCAAGCGGGTAATACCGCCAACGACCACCATTACAAATACCAAAACACATCCTGAAAGTAGCCAAATAATGACTGATTTATCTTTTTTCATTTTTGAGTTGCTGAGTTGCAAATTTAAAGTGCTTTATTTTTTTTAGCCTTAAACAAATTATAAAAATCTATTAATTCCTTTTCAAGTTAAACCGGTTTAAATCAGCTGACTTTCTTCAATCCCATTTTTTCGGCTTTCGCCAAAACAAAATCATAAGCGGCCTGATATTCGTTCGGGATTTCACCTTCCAAAATGGCTTCCTTCACCGCTTCTTTTAAAACGCCTATTTCTCGAGAAGGCTGCAAGTTAAACAAGGCCATAATTTCTTCTCCTGAAATGGGCGGTTGGAAATTACGCACATGATCGCGCTCTTCGACTTCAATGATTTTACGACGGACAATGTCAAAATTGTTATGGTATTTTTTGAATTTTGCCGGATTTTTGGTTGTGATATCCGCTTCACATAAGGTCATCAGATTATCCACATCTTCACCGGCATCAAACACCAAACGGCGTACTGCCGAATCGGTAACAATATCTTCCGACAGCACTATGGGTCTTGAACTGAGCATAACCATTTTGGCCACAAACTTCATTTTATGATTCAAGGGCATGTGCAATCGTTCGAATATTTTCTTGACCATTTTTCCACCCAGAAATTCATGTCCGTGAAATGTCCAGCCTTGTTTTTTGTTGAAACGTTTGGTGGGTGCTTTGCCAATGTCATGTAACAATGCCGCCCAACGCAGCCACACATCATCCGTGTTTGGACAAATGTTGTCTACCACTTCCAGGGTATGATAAAAGTTGTTTTTGTGCGTATGCCCTTCAATTTCTTCTACATTATTCAATGCGGTTAATTCGGGTAAAATAATGTCCAACAGTCCGGTTTTGTATAAATGTAAAAAGCCTATAGACGGTTTGTCTGTCGACAAAATTTTATTCAATTCATCAACAATTCTTTCGCCTGAAATGATTTTAATGCGGTCCTTATTTCTTGAAATAGCTTCGAGCGATTCCGCTTCAATTGTAAAATTCAATTGGGTCGCAAACCGGATGGCACGCATCATACGCAACGGGTCATCCGAATACGTAATATCGGAATCTAAAGGAGTTTTGATGATTTTGTTTTCCAAATCGGACAAGCCGTTGAACGGGTCCACCAATGCACCATAATTATGTTGATTTAATGAAAACGCCAAGGCATTAATGGTAAAATCGCGACGGTTTTGATCGTCTTCCAAAGTGCCGTTTTCTACAATCGGATTCCGACTGTGTTCAGCATAACTCTCTTTCCGTGCTCCTACAAATTCAATATCGATTTCCTTGTAGCGTAACATGGCAGTGCCGTAGTTTTTGAATACCTGTACTTTGGGTTTATTCGGCAATAATTCGGAAACTTTCAAGGCAAGGTCAATTCCACTTCCCACAGCCACAATATCAATGTCCTTTTTAAAATCGCGTTGCAACAGATAATCGCGAACAAAGCCCCCGATGACGTAGCTTTCAACATTAAGTTCTTGACTTGCTTTTGCAATAATTGAAAAGATAGGATTGTGTAACGCGTTTTTGTAGTCCATGTTTTGATTTGAAGATTTGAGGATTTGAAGAGCGCAGTTAATTTTCAAGTTAACTAATCTTCAAATTTTCAAATTGATTTACTTGCGAATGATTTTCACCTGATTATCCAACGAAAGTTTGATAATCGTTGATGGTTTGTCACAAATTTTATCGCGCTGCAAATTTACTACATAGTCAACACCTTTTATAATTTCGGGTGAAATTTCTTTGAAAGATTTTGGCGTGGGTTGCCCCGAAATATTGGCCGATGTGGAAACCAAGGGTTTTTTCATGCGTTCCATCAGTTTGAAACAAAAGGGTTCCTTTACGATTCGTACGCCAAGAGTTTTGTCTTCGGCTATGATGTTAGCGGCTACATTTCGCGGATTATCAAGGATTAGGGTCGTCGGTTTTTCGGATAAATCCAAAATTTGCCAAGCAGTTTCGGGGATATCCTTGAACACATTGTACATCATTTTATCACCGTTCATCAGTACAATCATGCTCTTGGTTTCTTCGCGCTGTTTCAGGGCATAGATTTTTTTTACGGCTTCCGCATTTGTAGCATCGCAACCAATACCCCAAACGGTGTCGGTTGGATAAAGAATGATTCCTCCGTTTTGAATAATTTCAAAAGCTTTGTGTACTTCGGCGTTAATATCGCTCATGATTTTTTAATTTTAATATAGTTCATCATCGGCAATTCGATGTATTTAAAAGTAAGTTGGCTTAGGAACAACAAAGGTATTACAGTGGCGGCAATAATTCCCCAATATTCCAAATTACTCAGTTTGGAGGCCTTTTCAATACCAATGATTCCATAGAAAATGATGAATAGAAGAGTGCCATGTATTAGGTATAAACTATAGGTTATTTGTCCAAATTTTCGCGAGAGTGAACTGCTCAACAAACCAAAAAAGGAATTTCCTGAGGCAATGATGATAAAAATACCTGTAGCAATAATAATGGGAATTGGCTTTCTGCCACTTTCAAAGAAAACAACAGAACACGTCAGTAATGCCAATGCCATGAATGTAAAAACAGGCTTTTGGGTTATTGGTTTTAAATCAAATTTTTTCAGTAGAACAGCTGCAACAATTCCACCGATGAATGGCATAAAATGTCGAATTGAGGCTTGGTTGATATAAAGAATCAGCAAAAACGCGAGGGTAAAGAGCAACACAATTTTCAGCGGAACTTTTTTTCGCAATAACAAAGCAAACATTGGTAACAAAAAATAGAACATCCACTCGTAAGGCAAAGTCCAGCTTACTCCCGAATTCATCAGGAACGTATCCTTAAAACCATTGACATCACTGGCGCCGGCAACGGTAAAAAACAGCCAGGAACTTATGCTTTTTATTAGATTAAAAAAGGAGTCATGTTGTTCCCAATGGGTATAACTACCAGCCATTATCAACACGACCAGAACCACACAAATGTACATTGGAAATAATCGGAAAAAGCGTGATTTTAGATAATGATTCCAGTCAAAATAGGTTTTACTTTCAAGTAATTTAGTGATAAAAAGAAAAGCGGTAATAATAAAAAACAACACCACACTGGTTTGACCGAAATGAGTAAACAGATTGGAGTTGGGATCACTCCATTCCTTGGTGTGCAGGTATTGTTGCCAAATGTAACTGTGGTGAAGAAAAACGAAAAATGCCAAATAACCACGAACACCATCAATTTCGGGATATTTCACCGGGGTCAGTTCCAGTTGGATTAATTTGTTAACAGCAATTACCGTCACCCATAAAACAAAGAAAACCGGAATCAGGTAAAGATAAATGGAATCACTCATGCTCATATTGTTTTACCAAAAACTACTTGGTCCACCCAACCTTCTAAAGTGTATTTATAATAGAGCGCTTCGGGCAGTTTCTCGTATTCGTTAGTAAAGAATTCAACCGGAACATTTGGGTTTTCTTCATCAATCACCAAAATGTTATTCGGGTTGTAAAAATCGTAAGTCTTGATTTCAGGATTGGTAGTAATCAGTTTTTTCTCTAATCCCAAACTTTCAAATACTCTGAATGTGAGACCTTTTTGACCATGACGGTTGATGTCCAACAATGTTTTGGAAGCTGTAATGAGTTGAGTCATTTCTTCCAATGGTATTTTAGTATGAAAGTATTCAATATCCTCTGATTGTGCTGAAGTGTCTTTATCCAAAACCATGAATTTGTATCGAATGTTCTTTGATTTCAAATCTTTGGCGATTTTTAGCAAAGTATTTAATCGTTTGTCTTTAGAACTGATGTTAAAAATATCATATTTAAATTCGGGTTTCGTTTCCGGTTTTTGGCTGTAAATCCAATTCGGAGCAAAACGCAACCCATAAGTTTGACAATCTTCTTTTTCAAACGAATATACTTCGTCAAAACAAGGAATTACTCGTTTTATTTTTGGACAGCGGTAAGTGTTGTCATTGAAAAAACCAATCGATTTCGTGGTAAACTCCTTGAGATCATTAAGGTATTTCGGGTCGATGAAATCCCCTTTTATGGTTAGGATAATGTCTTGTTTTTGTCCAAAACTGTTGAGTTTTTTAATGATTTCCCGACCGTAATAAATGTTTTTGATGTTCTTTTTAAAGAATGTTTTCAGAAAAAAATTATACACTTTATGCAGCACATTGGGATATTGATAACTGAAACTGTGAAAATCAATATGATGTACCTCGTGGCCCCTTTGCTTTAAGGTTGTGGCAATGTGCTTGTTCAATCCCCAATTGTCAAAACTGATTAGTGTAATTTTCATGTACCCGGAATAATTTGAGTACAAATATAGGTATATCCGCTAAGTAATTGTTTGCACTGAAAATACCCTTAGTGGTTTATTCAAAAAAATCTATCTTTGAAAAAAATTAAAACAATTATGGATTACAACAACAAACCCAGTCATTATTACAGCAAAGTGCGTTATGAAATGCTAAAGTATCTGCCAAAAGATGCTAAAAAAGTACTGGAAGTAGGTTGTGGTAACGGTTGTTTTATAGAAGAAATCAAGAAAACACACCAAGGTGAATTTTGGGGAATTGAAATGATGCCCGATGAAGCGGAAGCAGCCAAAAGCATTTTAGACAAAGTGTTTACCGGTATGTGCGAGGATTTTATTGATGATTTACCCGACAATTATTTTGATGCGATTTACTTTAACGACGTGTTGGAACACATGTTTGACCCGGGTAGTTTTTTGGCCAAATTGAAAAACAAACTCACCGATAAAGGCGTTGTAATCAGTTCTATTCCTAACATGCGTTACCACAACGAGCTGTTCAAATTGCTAATCGGGAAAGACTGGAAATACTGTGATCACGGAATTATGGATTTCACTCACTTGAAATTTTATACCCAAAAAAGCATCCGTCGCATGTATGAAGAGGCCGGGTACCACGTTCAGGTAAATGAAGGAATCAACCGAACCAAATCGATTAAGCCATACTTGTACAATATTCCTTTTTTCTTTACCCAAATGGATATTTTCTACCTGCAGTATGCTACGGTAGCTTCTAAGAAATAAGCTTATTTTTTAACGAAAAAACGATTCATTTCGCTCAAACCCTCGGTAACCAAATCGTAATTGATGTTTTCATCGTTGAGCGGATTGAGCATGCCGTCGGTCACATCAAAGAGTCCCGAAGGATAAATATTGGTAATCTTATTCTTTTCGATGATGGCAAACTTTTGATTGTAGCCGCAAATGAAATAATCTCTTTTATTCGGTACGAACAGATTTTTTCCAAAACTGAAATCGTTCAAATCATTTTTTACCCCTAAATAATCTTTCATGATTGTGGCGGTAATGTCATAGTGGATGGTTTGATGGCGATAAACTTTAGCCGCTTTTGAAGCATCAAAAACCATCATAGGTGTTCTGATTTGATATTTGGAGAAGTTTCCGCCGTGTTGCCAATATCCTTTTTTACAATCGTTAAATTCCTGTCCGTGGTCACCTGTGATTACAATCAAAGTGTTTTCCAACAAGCCTTTTTGCTTCAGTTGCTTCAGTACTTTACCCACTAATTCATCAATATAATGCAGCGAGTTTAAATAGCGATTGTATAGCAATGTTGGGTCGTAATCATCATCCATTTCCAGATAATTGACTTCAGCCAAGGACGGTTTGAATTTCAGATTATAATTTTTCGGGATATCAAAACCGTGAGCGGAATCATAAAACAGATACCCAAAGAACGGTTGCTTGGTATTACGCTTTTCAATAGCCGTCATCCATTCGTTGTTGATGGTCAAATCTCGTTCAGATGGCGTTTCTCCTTTTGAAAAAACTCTCAGATTCGGAACCTTGGCAAAAACATTACGGTTGAATGGCGGATTCTCTAATCCGGAACTGCCGTAAATCAATAAATCGTATTGTTGTTTCTGTAATTCATTCATAAAAACCGGCGCAATTTCCTGACCGGTAAACGTATCAAAATAGGTGGCCGGAATCCCGTAAAACAGAGAAAAAACACCTCCGGTAGTCATGTTTGAACCGCTGATGTGATTGTCAAATACCTGACATTTTTTGGAAAACGCATAAATATTCGGTGTAATCGCTTCCGTCATACAATTGTAACGCCAAGTGTCTATAATTAAGTATAGAATGTTTTTTCTGTTTGGAGAAGTCTCGGAAATAATCGGATGCAAAGGATAATTCACCGTTTTATTACTGAAATCAGTACTGGCTATTTCTTTGTTTCGTTTGGCTTTGGCTTGGTCAACAAGTCCCATCGAATCCAATAAATCGTCAGCCGTCAATGGATAAAAAACTGGGAAAACATTTTTCACCTGAGTCACCGGTCGATAGTAATTGGCATCCGACCAGGCATAAACAAAATGGCTGAAAAGCGTAGCAAAAACAAAGAAAGCCATAGTAGCTTTGATACGCAGTTTAACATCTCTCGCTACTAGTTTTTTGGCTAAAAAGAAGAAGAAAAACTGTAATGCTACTAAACCGGCTACAAATAAAACGGAAATGATAATGTTGATGGCCGAAAACTGAAAGATATCTCCGGAGCGTTTTCCGAAAACCAGTTTCAACACGATGGGTGAAATATGATAGCGGAATTGCCCGAAAATGGTAGAATCAATTTGTATAATCAAAATTACCAAAACCGAAAACAAAATGTGAATGACTTTGGTCAATCGTCTCGATTTAGTGAGCAGTAAGGTTATTAAACTCAGTAAAATAGGTAAAGTTCCTAATAAAAAAAAGTGACTGAATGTGGTAACCGTTAAGTAAAACTTAGTGAATAAAGTATCGGCATTTTCAAAAAAAGCGCTGTACTTTTTAGAGATAATCAGCAGGACAATAACGTTAAAAATAAAAACAATATAGAGTTGTTTTTTCAGGTTGCTTTTGGTAATGTCCATGTAACTTGTATGTAATGAAAACTTTAAACTTAATTTGCAAATCTAATTAGTTATTTTGAAAATTATCTAATTAAATTTGTAAAAAAATAGTTGATGGAATTCCGCCTAAATCCGAACAGTAATTTACCACAATCCGACGTTATTTCTATGCTTGAGCAGTTTTCTGCGACCGGTAAAATGTTCATCGACGGAAAAAGAAACAAGATAAAACTCTTCGAATTAAACGGCAGAACATTAAATGTGAAATCCTTCAAAGTTCCGCATCTCATCAACCGGATTATTTACCGGTATTTCCGAAAATCGAAGGCGAGGCGCTCTTTTGAATTTGCCAACAAATTAATTGAAAACGGCATCGGAACCCCTGAGCCCATAGCCTATTTAGAACATACGGATTGGATTGGATTGAAAGACAGTTATTACGTCAGCGAGCATTTGGTAGCCGATTTGACCTACCGCGAATTGGTTGAAATTCCGAATTACCCTGATGGCGATAACATTTTGCGCCAGTTTACCCGATTTTCGTATTTGTTACATCAAAAAGGAATTGAATTCAAAGACCATTCACCCGGAAACACACTGATAAAAAAGAATGAACAGGGTACTTATGATTTCTTTTTAGTCGATTTGAATCGTATGGAATTCCACCGTGAAATGCCGTTTGAATTGCGCATGAAAAACCTTTGTCGCTTAACGCCACACAAAGAAATGGTGGCGGTGATGAGTAATGAATATGCCAAAGTTTCCGGCGAATCAGAAGAAAAAATCTTTACCACACTTTGGAAAATGACCGCCGATTTTCAATACCGCTACTACCGCAAGAAAAGAATCAAAAAGAATTTAAAGTTTTGGAAGTAAAATTTCTGAAAAAATAGTATTTTTCACTTCTTAAACCGTTGGATGAAAGTTTCCGTTATCATTACCACTTACAATGCCGAAGATTGGTTGCGAAAAGTTCTTGTTGGCTTTAGCGTTCAAACTGAAACCGACTTTGAATTGGTTATTGCCGACGACGGTTCTACTCCCAAGACCAAAGAAGTGCTGGATGCGTTCTCTTCTCAATTTAAACATCCTATAGTTCACGTGTGGCACGAAGACGACGGATTTCAGAAATCAAAAATCCTCAATAAAGCCATCTTAAAAACCAATTCCGATTATTTATTGTTTACCGATGGCGATTGTATCCCGAGAAAAGATTTTGTGGCAGTGCATTTGAAATACAAAGAAGAAGGCTATTTCCTTTCGGGAGGTTACTTTAAGTTGCCGATGACGATTTCTCAGGCTATTACTGATGAGGATATTATTTCTCAAAACTGTTTCCGCATTTCATGGTTGAGAAGGCAAGGATTGAAGATGAATTTTAAAATCACCAAACTCACGCATACCAAACTTTTTGCCGATTTTATGAATTGGGTTACGCCCACCAAACGTTCCTGGAACGGACACAATTCCTCCGGATTTAAAAGTGATATTCTGGCAGTAAACGGTTTCAATCACGATATGAAATATGGCGGCCTCGACAGGGAATTGGGCGAACGATTATTTAACCTGGGATTGTTTTCAAAGCAGATTCGATACAGTGCTATTTGTTTGCATTTAGACCACGCTCGTGGGTATTCGAGTCCGGAAATTTGGGAGAAAAACAATGCGATACGAACCTATAACCGTAAGCACAAAGTCATTCAAATTGAAAACGGGATTTCTTCTCTTTAGTTTTTCGGAAACCCCAAGTCTTTAAAATAGGCGTCCAATTTTTCTAAAATTAACTCCAACGGATACTCGTCAAAATACTTAAAGGTGTGCTCTTTGATGTACTTCTCATCATGTTGTTCGTAGATTTCGGGCTTCAAATCTTTTAAATGAATAGATACATTGCCTTTTTCATTTTCAAAAATCTGCCAGGTTTCTTTGTCAACTGACGGTGAGAATAACGAGAAGGTGGGCACGTTCAGAGCTTTGGCCATATTAACCGAACCGCCTTCATTGCCAATCAACATATCGCATTGCGAAAGCAATCCTAAAAACGGACGCAATCCTTTGGCATATAAATCGAAGTGAATATTCTGTTTGGCTTTTTCAGTGCAATAATCATATACTTTCTGTGCCTCTTCCGTTTGTGATGGAATGTAGTTGAATAAAATATCGGCATCCAATTTTTCAACAGCAAAATCAATAATCTTGGCCATGTTTTCCAGTGGATAGGTTTTGTACCATTCGCTGCCTAAAATCCCAAACATGAGTAAAGGTCTTTTGCCTGCAGTAATTCCGAATTTACCCAGTAAATCTCTGGCTTCCTGAATTTCGGTTGCTGTTAGGAAAATCTTGGGTTTATAGTCGGTAATGGGGTCTTTGATTAATGGTTTAAGTAACAACAAACGATTGTCAATTGCCAAGCCTAATTCCGATTTGGTACCATTCGGAATGCGCTTCATGTTATAATTATAGAAGATTTTGGAATAGCCTTTATCGTATGAGATTTTGTATTTGGCTCCCGAAAACAAAGTGATTAAATTGGTTTCCAATTTGCTGTAAGCATCCACTACCACATCGTATTTTTGGCTTCTGATTTGAAAAATGAACTTGAATAATTTGGGATATGATTTCCGAACCTCATTGGTCAAAACAATAATGTTATCAATATTAGGGTTTTCTTTCAACACATCCACACAGTTAGGATAACACATGTAATCAACCGTGGCATCAGGGTAAAACTTTTTCAGATTGTTAGATATAATGGTGCTGGTGAGCACGTCTCCGATTCTTTTTTGCTGAATGACAAGTATTTTCATAAACTATGACCAAATTGATTGGGCTAAAATACAAAGTATTTGAAGAAGCCCTAAGCGTTGTGCGGAAATTAGTTCCAAAAGTTATATTTTTGCTTCCAACAAAATGCAACGTACTATGGCAATCAGCGGTTTGGTTATCACCTTTAATGAAGAAAAAAATATCGGCAAATGCATCGATGCACTTTTCAGAGTGTGTGACGAAGTGATTGTCGTGGATTCTTTAAGTAAAGATAAAACGGTTGAAATTGCTACAGCAAAAGGGGCTACGGTTATTTCTCAGGCTTTTTTAGGCGATGGCCCGCAACGCACACATGGTTTGCCTTTTTGTAAAAACGATTGGATTTTGAATTTGGATGCAGATGAATTTCTGGACGAAGATGCGGAAGAATTTATCTTAAAAGAAAAATATTTGATTGGAAATTATGATGCGTTCAGTTTCCGAATCAAAAACTTTTTGGCCGACAAACTGATTGATTTTGCCGGTTGGTATCCTGATCATAAAGTTAGATTCTTCAACAAAAAAACAGCTGGTCCTTCACCATCGATAGTACATCAAAAAATTATTGCACAAAACGAAAAGAAAGTTCCCGTTCACATTCTTCACTATGGTTGGGATTCTTTGGAACAGATTATTACCAAGAAAAATCAATATTCAGGCTGGCATGCCCAGCAACTTTACAATCAGGGCAAGCGGGTCAATGCCTTCAAACCGATTCTCAATGGAACGGTAGCTTTTGTTCGGTGCTATTTCTTCAAAAAAGGCTTTTTAAACGGCATTGATGGGTTGAGCATTTCGATGATACAAGCCTTCTTTTCGTATATGAAATATGCCAAACTGATTAAAATTCAGAAAGCCAATAAGTAATTATTGCACCGTCAACTTATCCGAAATCATTCTTTCGTTGAAGGACTGCATATAGGCTTTGATAAACTGGCTCATCTCGGCAGCACGCTTTTTATCTTTGTCTAATAAATTGTTTTTGAGCAGTTCATCAGTTTTGAAGTTGTATAATCCAATTGCTTTTTGTCCGTCAAACGCCAAATAATAATCATCTTGAATCAGATGGTAAATATTGTCTAAGTAATAAACCACATAATTTTTATCAGATGTAAACGGCTTGCCGTAACTCACCACTTTATCATTGATGTGGAGGTAATCTAAGATGCTTGGCAACACATCAATCTGCTGAAAGTTTTTCTCTTGTACTCCTTTTAAGTTTGGATTAGAAGGGTCAAAAAACAAAATCGGAATTCTGAATTTCCCCACATTGGTGGTGTATTTTTTTTCTGTTGGTTCCGAACTCGTATGGTCGGCAACAATAATAAATAGAGTATTGTTATACCAAGGTTCTTTTGCCGCAGCCTTGAAAAATTGTCGCAACGAATAATCGGTATATCCAATGCTTTCCTGAATTTTTCGATTGCCTTTGATGAATCTTCCTTTGTATTTATCAGGTACTTTATACGGATTGTGAGAGGAAATAGTGAAAAGCGTACTGAAGAAAGGCTGCTCGAAGCTTGTCAATTTTTTATTGAAAAACTGCATGAATTCTTCATCAAAAATACCCCAACTGCCGTCAAAAGCTTCAGGACCTGTGTATTCATTTTTGCCAAAATAATGATCAAATCCGGCTACTTTACAGTATTGGTCAAAGTTCTGACTTCCGTTAAAAGCTCCGTGGAAAAACGAAGTGTTGTACCCTTGTTTCTTCATGATTTTCGGCAAGCTGTATACTTTATTCAACGAATAGCCCGAAGAAATTACCGGTGTATTCATTAAACTTGGGATGCTTGAAAGGGTAGAAGGCACCGCATCAATGGACACTTTTCCGTTGGCAAAACCATTTTTAAAATAACAGGATTGTGTGGCCAGTGAGTCAACAAAAGGCGTAAAGCCTCTGTGCAAATTCTCATCGCCGAAACTTTCCAGAATAAAAATCACGACGTTTTTCTTAATCGGATTTTCAGATGGATTTGAAACAAAAACCGGATTGAAGATTTGATTCAATTCCGTTTCCGAGTAAAATTTAGGGTCGACTAAGGTTTCTTTTTTACCTGCCGTTTTCATGATGCTGAAAGGCGTATTCAATACCAAAGCCGAATTCCCCAACGACGAATAATTGATGGCATCAACGATGCGCAACGGTTTTTCTCCCCAACCGCCTCGAGCCATCAGCAAGCCAACACCAAGGGATAGAATCAGAATCCCAATTTGTTTAAAAATAACTTTTACTGTTAGTTTTTCAATTGGCAAAATAAAGTTTGGTTTTGATAAAACTCGCCAAAGTAAAATGGCCAATAGGATGAATCCTAATAGAATGTACCAAAATTCCTGAAGAAAGGAAATAATCAAGCCACCGATTTCGTGTTCCATTCCTTTGGCAGTAATCAAACCAAAAGAACTGCGTCTTCCGGTGAATTTGTAGTATTCCAAATCCACAAAATTGGTAGCGATAAAGATGAGGTTGGCCACAAAAAAGCCAATCTTCAGGCCTTTTTGATAGCCGTTTCGGTATTTAAAATTCCCCGGAAATAAATGTAAAAGAATGAACAGTAAATTGATAAAACCTATGGCCGACAAATCAAACAAAGCACCGCCAAGAAATGTTTTGACATCTAAATTGCTAAAGTTAGCACGATTGAAAAGCAGAAATAAAACCCTGCTGATTTGATAAACGACAAATACAATAAATATTCGGCGAACCAGTAATTTCAGCAATAGACGGTGATTGTGCATAGACAGATTTTACAATTGAAATTAAACCGCTACGTCGTATTCTCTCAACGCATTGTTGAGTGATGTTTTTAAATCGGTGGAAGGCTTACGGGTTCCGATAATCAGGGCACAAGGAACCTGATAATCTCCGGCAGCAAACGATTTGGTATAACTTCCCGGGATTACCACCGAACGAGCCGGAACAAATCCTTTGTATTCTTTGGGCTCAGGGCCTGTAACATCAATAATTTTTGTAGAAGCAGTCAAGCATACATTAGCACCCAAAACGGCTTCTTTTTCTACACGCACTCCTTCAACAACTATACAACGTGAGCCAATAAAAGCACCATCTTCAATAATAACCGGAGCGGCTTGTAAAGGTTCTAAAACACCACCAATTCCAACGCCTCCCGAAAGGTGTACGTCTTTCCCGATTTGGGCACAACTTCCAACCGTTGCCCATGTATCTACCATGGTTCCTTCATCTACATAAGCACCTATATTGACGTAACTTGGCATCAAAATCACACCTTTAGAAATGTAAGCACCATAACGGGCTGTTGCCGGCGGTACCACACGAATTCCTTTTTCGGCATAACCGTTTTTCAATACCATTTTGTCGTGGTATTCAAAAATTCCGGCTTCCCAGGTTTCCATTTTTTGGATAGGGAAATACATTACTACTGCTTTCTTAACCCATTCGTTTACCTGCCAGCCATGAGCTGTTGGTTCTGCAACGCGTAAAGTTCCGGCATCTAATAAGGCAATAACCTCTTTAATGGCATTAGTTGTGATTTCTTCTTGCAACAAAGCTCGGTTTTCCCAAGCTGTTTCTATGATGTTTTGTAGTGTTACCATGATTTTTGAATTTAACTGCGTTCAGTTCGAGCCTAAGGTTCGAATTGAAGGCAAAGATAGTTTCATTTTTAGAAAGTAACAAAGCATTTATTTCGGGAGGTTTACATTCTCAAAAAATTGTTAAAACCTTTTGTTTAAGCTGTAGAATAAGTAAGTTTGTGAGTACTCTTTACTCTCTAAAACCCATATAATGATAAAAAAATGCATCCTGTTTACAGCGACAATGTTCGTTTTGTTCACGAGTTGTCAAAAACAAGCCAAAAAGGAGGATAACAGCAAAGGCTCTGTTGCAGTTTTAGGCGTCAAAAATGCTAAAAACACCATCAAATTTGAAGGGATATACAAAGGAGTATTGCCTTGCGCTGATTGTGAAGGTTTGGAAATGGTTATCAGTTTAAATGAAAATGCTACCTATGCGATTCAATCAAGGTATTTGGGTAAAGGGGACAAGATCTTTGAACAACACGGTACTTTCATCTGGAACAAAGAGGGCAGTGTGGTCACTTTTGAGAATATTGAAAATGCTCCTAATCAATATGCAGTGGGTAAAAACACGCTCACCCAACTCGATATGGAAGGAAAAAAAATTACCGGTAATTTAGCCCGTAACTACATACTTACCAAGCAGGCAGATTTAATAGAAACTGCTAAAAGTCCAGAAATTGCTAAGCCTATAGTCAATCTGAATAATAAAATGGAAGCGCAAACCATCATTAAAAAAGTTAATCCGGCTGTTGGAAAATTCACCTTAGCCGAAACGCAATGGCGACTGATTGAGTTATACGGTAAACACATCAAACAAAAAGGCAGCAAAAAGTTCATCCTTAAACTTAATTCCAAAGACGGTAAGTTTAGCGCATACATGGGATGCAATACTTTTTCGGGGAATTATTTTATGAAAACATCTGCTACGGTTTCTTTTTCTAACACGATAGCTACCATGATGATTTGTGACCACATGGATTTGGAGAGAGCTTTTTCCAAAATGTTAGGCAGCGGTAGTGTTGCCTATTATGTGATTCAGGAAAATGTTCTCCAATTAAAGAACGAAGAAAAGCAAACTTTAGCTAAATTTGAAGCTGCAAATTAAAAACCAATGCCAAGAATTCTTGCTATAGATTACGGAATAAAACGCACCGGAATTGCCGTGACCGATGAATTACAGATTATAGCCTCGGGACTTACGACCATTCCTTCGGAAACAGCAATTGCTTTTTTGAAAGATTATTTTGCTAAAGAAAATGTAATCAAAGTCTTGATTGGTGAGCCTAGACAGATGAACGGTCAACCTTCCGAAAGTACACCGGTAATCGAAAAATTTGTAGCTGATTTTAAAATTGCCTTTCCTGAAATGAAACTGGATCGGGTGGATGAGCGGTTTACATCAAAGATGGCTTTTCAAACCATGATTGACAGTGGACTCAAAAAGAAGCAACGTCAGAACAAAGGCTTGGTCGACGAAATTGCCGCTACTATCTTACTTCAAGATTATCTGACACGAAAAATGATTTAATTTCCTTATTTTTGCCACCCGAGAGACCGAAAGGTCGAATTGTATGAAATAAAAAAATAACAAAATGATTATTCCTATTTACGGATATGGTGAGCCGGTGTTGCGAAAAGTCGGAGAGGAAATTACTCCCGAATATCCTAATTTAAAAGAGGTTATTGCCAATATGTATGACACTATGTATAACGCATATGGCGTGGGTTTGGCTGCCCCTCAGGTAGGTTTGGCCATTCGATTGTTTGTCATTGATACTGAACCGTTCAGCGACAGTGAGGATTTATCCAAAGATGAACAAGCTCAGTTAAAAGGATTCAAAAGAACCTTTATCAACGCTAAAATGCTCAAAGAAGAAGGTGAAGAATGGGGTTTCAACGAAGGTTGCTTAAGTATTCCTGATGTGCGTGAAGATGTCTACCGCCGTGAAAGAATCACAATTGAATATTGTGATGAAGATTTTAATAAAAAGACAGAAGTCTTTGACGGGCTGATTGCACGTGTAATTCAGCATGAATATGATCACATTGAAGGAATATTGTTTACCGACAAAATTTCGATGCTCAAAAGAACACTCATCAAAAAGAAATTACAAAACATCATGGACGGTAAATCTTTTCCGGATTACCGAATGAAATTTGCCAATAAAAAAGGAAGATAATTTAACAATTATCAACCCAACATTTAAATATATTTGTCCCATTAACTAAATTAAGAAATGAACGTAGAAAAAATTTTAGCCATTGCCGGTAAACCGGGTTTATTTGAATTAAAATTACAAACCCGCTCAGGTTTTTTGGCGGAATCCTTATTAGACGGAAAAAAAATTACCGTTGGAATGCGCAGTAATGTGAGCTTGTTGTCTGAAATCTCAATGTATACCTATAGCGAAGAGAAACCCTTGGTTGAAATTATGAGAACCATTGCAATAAGAGAGAATGAAGGACCAACTTCGGTTTCTCCTAAAGATGATAATACCAAATTGATTGCCTATTTCAAAGAAATTTTACCCGATTATGATGAAGACAGAGTGTATGCTTCGGATATCAAAAAATTATTGAATTGGTATAATATTTTACAAGCTAAAGGAATGGTTTCTAAAGAAGAACCAAAAGTAGAAAACGCTGAAGCAGTAAAAGAAGAAGTGGTGGAAAAGGTGAAAAAAGAAGCCAAAACCGAAAAAGCTCCGGCCAAATCTAAAAAATAGTTAATTACTTTTTTATAAATACAAATCCTGTCGCGGTTATCTCGTGACAGGATTTTTTATTTTTACTTTACGATACGCTCATTCCTAAACAACCTCTAAAAAATAAAGAAATGAATACACGTCAGCAACAGCTTGAAGCTTTCAATCGTTTACTCGATATCATGGATGATTTGCGCGAAAAATGTCCTTGGGACAAAAAACAAACCTTGGAAAGTTTGCGTCATCTCACTATTGAAGAAACCTATGAATTGGGCGATGCTATTTTAGATAATGATTTGCAGGAAATCAAAAAAGAGTTAGGCGACTTGTTGCTGCATATTGTTTTTTATGCCAAAATAGGGAGTGAAACCCATCATTTCGATATAGCCGATGTGGCCAATAGTATTTGTGATAAATTAATTGACCGCCATCCGCACATCTATGGCGATGTCGTTGTCGCTGATGAAGAAGAGGTAAAACAAAATTGGGAAAAGCTCAAACTTAAAGAGGGCAAAAAATCGGTACTTGAAGGAGTTCCCAAAAGTTTGCCCGCCTTGGTCAAAGCCAGTCGGATACAAGATAAAGTAAAAGGAGTAGGTTTTGATTGGGAAGAACCCCACCAGGTTTGGGACAAGGTACAGGAAGAATTACAAGAACTGCAAATTGAGGTCAATGCCGGCAATCAGGACAAAATAGAAGCTGAATTTGGTGATGTTATGTTTTCGATGATTAATTATGCCCGATTTCTTAAAGTCAACCCCGAAGATGCTTTGGAACGTACCAATAAAAAATTTATGAAGCGCTTTATGTACCTTGAAAATAAAGCCACTGAACTCGGCAAACCCTTAATGGATATGACGTTAGCAGAAATGGACGTCTTTTGGAACGAAGCAAAAAAGCTATAAACTCTGTCAAAAAGCCCAAAAACGTTATTAGAAGTATAGAAAGTGATAGTAAAAGTATACTCTTGGTTAATAAAAGTACCTTATAGGTTATTAAAAGTATCGATTAGGTTGGTAGAAGTATAGTCGAGATAGTTAGAAGTATCTTCCGAAGCAGTAAAAGTAAATAGTAGGTGATTAGAAGTAAATTCGGGGTGATTAGAAGTAATTATGAGGATAGTAAACGTATCGAATAAGGATAGGAAACAACCTTCTGAGGCAATTAAATAGCTATTTGACTATATTTGACACAAAGCACAGTCTTCTTTTAGAGATAAAAAACTATAAAATAAACCAACCAAAAAACTATATATGTCAAACGAAAAACACCATTTTCACCGCTCGTTAGGTTTAATTGATGCCACAAGCCTGGTCGCTGGTTCCATGATTGGTTCCGGAATCTTTTTAGTAACTGCCGCTATGGCCAGAGATGTCGGTTCGGCCGCCTGGATACTCGTAATTTGGTTGGTAACTGGATTACTAACCATGTCGGCAGCCTTGAGTTATGGTGAGTTGGCCGGAATGATGCCCAATGCCGGAGGTCAATATGTTTATATCCAGAGAGCCTACGGAAAATTGATTTCATTCCTTTACGGATGGACGGTTTTTACCGTTATTCAAACAGGAACCATTGCGGCTGTGGCGGTTGCTTTCTCTAATTATACGGCTGTTTTTTTTCCTTTTCTAGAAAATAAAATACTCAGTCTGGGCGAAAGTTTTGCATTTACCAATAAGCAGGTTCTGGCCATGGGGGTCATTGTTTTGCTAACATTTATCAACACCAAGGGCATCAAAAGCGGTAAAATAATTCAGTTGGTATTTACCTCGGCCAAACTGATAGCACTTTTTGCTTTAATTGTTTTGGGGATTTATATTGGCTTCCACACAGATACTTTTGCGGCTAATTTCAAAGATATGTGGGACGCCAAAAAAACAGTTTTGGAAGCTAACGGAACCTTGACCATCACGAAATTATCGGGGGTGGCCTTGCTCGGAGCGATGGGCGCTACCATTATCAATTCGCTGTTTTCGAGTGATGCCTGGAACAATGTAACCTTCATTGCCGGGGAGATTAAAGACCCCAAAAAAAATATTCCACGCAGTTTGTTTCTAGGAACTCTGATAGTAACCGTTATTTATATTTTAGCCAATATTGCCTATCTGGCTTTATTGCCTTTAAACGGAATTCCTGGCGATGACGTAGGGGTAGCTCAACATGGTATTATGTTTGCCAGTCAGGATAGGGTAGGAGCAGCAGCAGCCAGTGCAATCATGGGAAATTTGGGTGTGTTTATGATGGCCGGATTGATTATGGTTTCCACTTTCGGCTGTAACAGCGGACTGATTTTATCAGGAGGGCGATTGTTTTATGCCATGGCAAAAGATGGTTTGTTTTTTAAAAAAGCCGGAGATATTAACGATTATGATGTGCCTTCAAGAGCTCTTTGGTTTCAATGTATATGGGCTTGTTTTCTCTGTCTTACCGGGCGTTACGGGGACCTACTAACCTATGCGACCTTTGCTTCATTGCTGTTTTATATTTTAACTATAGGAGGTTTGTTTATTCTTCGTAAAAAAGAGCCCGATGCGGAACGACCTTACAGAGCCTTTGGATATCCAATCATCCCTGTTTTATACATTATCATTACAAGTTTAATTTGTATTGACTTGGTGATTTACGATACTCGAAATACTGGTTTAGGATTAGCGATTGTTGCCTTAGGAATACCGGTGTACTATATAGCAATGCATAAAAAAGAGTAAAGTAAGCCGTAATAAAAAAGCCTTTAGGATTTCCTAAAGGCTTTTTTTATGATTTCTACTGTTTTTATTTGGCAGGAATAGCAGCAGGAGCTTGAGCAGCTGGTGCTTCAGTTAACTCCAATTCAAAAATAATATTAGCATTAGGAGGAATAACTCCACCGGCACCTCTTTCTCCGTAACCTAATTTTGAAGGGATATACAACAAGGCTTTATCTCCTAAGTTCATTAGGTTTAACCCTTCCAAAAAGCCTGGTATTAAACCGTCTTTTTTACCATACTGGAATGGGAAAGCTTGGTAACCTCCTTGTTTTCCTCTGTTTTCATCGTATTTTCCATACGATTTGCAAACATCCTCATAGCTACTGTCAAACAAGCTTCCGTCTTCTAAATATCCTGCATAATTGATGTATACAGTAGAACCTTCTGTTGGTTTTTTTCCTGTTCCGGTTTTTAGAATTTTGTATTTTAATCCGCTGGCTGTTTCAGTAGCAGTGGCTTTAGTGGTATTTAAATATTCAGCTTTAGCTGACATAACACTACCATATTGTGCTTTGTATTGAGCTGCCTTAGCAGCCATGTCTTCCATTTGTTTTTTTCTCATTTCCGCTTCTGCAGCAGCATCTTTTTTGTCTTCTTCTGATTTGCTGGCCATATAATCAGCAAATATTTTAGCGGCATCAAATTTCTTTGCAGCTTCTCCTTTACGAGTAATTGTAATTTTCTTGATAATGTCGTCTTGTTTGATGGCATTTACCACGTCCTGACCTTTTACGACATAACCAAAAATAGTGTGTTTCCCGGTTAACCAAGGAGTATCTTTATGGGTGATGAAGAATTGAGAGCCGTTGGTTTTCGGTCCTGAATTGGCCATAGCCAATATACCGGCTCTGTTGAACTGAGCATCTGTAAATTCATCTTTAAAAGCATAGCCAGGTCCACCTGAACCATTTCCGGCAGGATCACCACCTTGAATCATAAAATCTGCAATCACTCTGTGAAATTTCAATCCGTTGTAAAAAGGTTTGCCCTTCAAATTCGGATCTGTTACAGAAGCGTTGGTTCCTTCGGCTAAGGACACAAAGTTAGCTACCGTGATAGGTGTTTTTTGGTATTCTAATTGTACCAATATAGTCCCTTTGTCGGTATCAAACTCGGCAAAGATACCCTGGTCAGCAGCAACAGGCTTGATGTTGGCTGCAGTCTTTGGAGTTTTAACAGCTGCCTTCGCAGCTGGTTTCGCTACCGTTTTCTTAGTTTGAGCTGAAACTCCCATGATTCCTAAGCAAAGCAAAAGAAGCATACTAAATTTTATCTTCATGATTTATAGTTTTTAATTGTTAGTAATTATTTTTTATCTCTTATTTCTACTTCAAAAATCAAATTTGCATTGGGAGGAATTACTCCGCCGGCCCCTTGTTCTCCGTAACCTAAAGCTGCTGGAATGAAAAGTACTGCTTTATCACCCACTTTCATTTTTCCGATAGCCTCCACAAATCCCGGAATTAACTGATTGTATCCGCCTACTTTGAAAGGTAGTAAGGTGTATCCGTTCTGCATGGCTCTTTGAGTGTCAAATGTACCAAATTGCTTGGCTACTGCGATGTCACTGGTGTCAAAAAGTGTACCGTCTTCTAAAAATCCGGCATAATTAATGAAAAAAGTGGTACCGTCTTTGGGTTTTTCACCTGTCGATTTCCGGATTGTTTTATAGGCTAAACCTGTAGTCGATTTGGTAGCAGTGGCTTTTAATGAGTTGAAATATTTTAATTTAGCAGCGATAACGTTTCCGTATTTGGCTTTGTATTCCTCTGCTTTTTTTGCTTCAAGTTCTTGTAATTTTTTATTATTTTCAGCTTCAAGACCAGCCTGAAGTTTTATTTTTTCCTGATTGGTTTTGAAAGCATCTGTAAAAATTTTCACAGCGTCAAACTTCTTAACCGCTTCTCCTTTTCGAATGATGGTCACTTTGGTCATAGGATCATTGACTTCAATGGAGTTGACAACATCCATGCCTTCAACTACATAACCAAATACCGCATGTCTTCCGTCGAGATTAGGGGTGGCTTCAAATGTAATAAAGAATTGAGAACCGTTTGTATTTGGTCCCGAATTGGCCATTGACAATGTTCCGGGACGGTTATGTTTTAATTCGGTAAATTCATCGGCAAAAGTATAACCGGGATCTCCGGAACCATTTCCCAGAGGATCGCCTCCTTGAATGACAAAACCTTTCTCTACACGGTGAAAAACAATTCCGTCATAAAAAGGTTTTCCTTTTAAGTCTTCCATAACAAAAGGGTTCTTGCCTTCGGCCAGAGTCACAAAATTCGCTACGGTAACAGGAGCTTGTTGGTATTTTAATTCTAATAGTATATTCCCTTTCGGAGTTTCAATTTCGGCGTACAAACCATCTTTCAGGTTTTTGTGTTCGTCTTTACAGGAAGTTAAAGCGAAAGCCACTAAGGCAAAAAAAAGTGCAATCTTTTTATTCATTATAACAGGATTAATTCTCTGGTTTTACTACAGTTTCGGGTTTAAAATCGTTGAGGGTTACGGTACAAATCAACGGTTGATTTGTGCCAATCCGTTTGTTGTCACCATGATAGCCATAGGCCATATGTGAGGGGAAAAGAAACGTAATAGTTTCATTTTTGCGCATCAGCTTAATTCCGTCTCGTAAGCCCATCATGATGTTTTGCTTATCTACCTTGTAGGTTTGCGGGCGCAATTCTACTGCAGAGTAAACGACATTACCTTTAAAATCTTTAATTTCATATTCAAATTCGGCAATGTCTCCTTTTTTTGGTCGTAAGGTATCTTTGTCATTTTTGACATCATAATGATACCAGTACCCTTTTTTGGAAGCAATGTACTGTATCTTTGGATTACTCTTTATAATCGAATCGATTTTTCCTTCTTCCCCTGCAATCAATTTTTTGTTTCGGGCCACTGATTCCTTCATAAACGTTCCGGAAGAACGTGAAATTGGCATTCTGGCTTGTTGCTGTTTGCAACTGATTAGAGTTACGAACAGTACTGACAGTAGCATAAAGATTATACTGTTTTTCATTTTAAATGGATATTTTCGAAATTAGATTTTCAAATTTTTTAAGCGTATCTTTCATGTTGTCATATGATTTTCCTCCTGCAGCATTAATGTGGCCACCCCCGTTAAAATGATCCCGGGCAAATTGATTCACATCAAAGGTTCCTTGAGAGCGGAACGAAATTTTGATGATATTTTCTTCACGATGTTCGATAAAAATAGCAGCAAAATGAATGCCTTTGATGGTCAGTCCATAATTAACTATTCCTTCGGTATCTCCCTTTTCATAATGAAATTCATCCAGGTCTTTCTGTGAAAGCACAATATACGACGTTTTGTATTCGGGCAATACTTTCATGCTCTGTAACGCCCGCCCCAATAATTGCAGTCGGTTATAAGAATTGTTGTCAAATAGCAAATTGTGAATTTCACTGTTATTAATCCCTTTGTCAATCAAATCCGCTACAACTCGATGGGTAGTCCCCGTGGTAGATGGAAAGCGAAATGAACCGGAGTCAGTTACAATTCCGGTGTAAATGCAGCTGGCAATTGTTTTGTCAATTAATGCGGTTTTGTCTAAAAAAGAAATAAAATTATAGAGCATTTCACAAGTTGAACCAAAAGCAGTGTCAGAATAAGTGTAGGTAGCAAAGCCGTCCGGTTTTTGATGATGATCAATCATGACCATCGGGGCATTAAGTTTGTTAAGTACCTGTTCCATCTCACCGGTTCGATGCAATGCATTAAAGTCTAGCAGGAAAACCAATTCTGCTTCCTGCAATTTTGCACTGCAATGTTCTTTGTCATTTTCATAAATCAAAACATTTTCTGCGCCCGGCAACCAGGCCAAGAAATTAGGAAAATCATTAGGGGATATAACTACCGGTGTATGGTTTTCTTTTAACAAAAAATGATATAGTGCCAAAGTGGAGCCCATGGCGTCGCCATCAGGACTTCTGTGAGGAACTATCGCAATCTTTTTGGGTGTTGCCAATAACTCTTTTATGGCAATAACAGCTTCTTTTTTCATTGGTTGCGAAGTTACATTTTTTTCAGATATAGGCGTTTATTTGGCAATAAAAAGTCCGAGCCAAACCGCAAAAAGTCCGAGAAGTAAGCTAATTGCCATATATCCGAAAGCCAGTAGCATCTGATTGTTTTGCATGAGAGAGAAATTTTCCATGCTAAAAGTAGAGAAAGTCGTATAACCTCCGCAGAACCCGGTAATCAAAAACCATTTCAAATTGCTGTCGGCTAACTGATTTTTTTCTAATAGTCCGATAAACAATCCAATCAAAAAACAACCGGCAACGTTTGCTATGAACGTGGCCATCGGAAAATGATTGGACCAAAATTTTGAAACTATAATTGTAGTTAAAAATCGTAAAACGCTCCCGATAGCCCCTCCTAATGCAATGTATAAAATCGTTTTCAGCATAGTCAAATTGAGATTAGGAATTAGGTTTTTTTCGGCCTCGGTGAGCTGGGTTTTGGAACTTGGTGACTGCTTTTTTAGAAACCCCAAATTCAGCTTTGGTTGCTTTAGGCAAACTTGCTTCCTCCGTTTTGCTTGAAGGTTCAATCAGTTTGTTTAGTTGCTGAATTTCGTCATCGGTTAAATTTCGATAACGACCCACGTGTACATCGAGTGAAATGTTAATAATCCGAATTCTTTTCAGGGCAGTGACTTCATAGCCTAAATATTCACACATTCTTCTAATTTGTCGGTTTAATCCCTGAGTCAGAATAATTCGAAAGACATATTTGCTGATTTGTTCCACTTTGCATTTGCGGGTTATGGTATCTAAAATGGGAATACCATTGCTCATTCTTTCGATAAATCGATCGGTAATTGGTCGGTTAACCGTTACAATGTATTCTTTTTCATGATTGTTACGGGCACGCAGTATTTTGTTGACGATATCGCCGTCATTGGTCATGAAAATCAATCCTTCACTGGCTTTATCCAATCGTCCAATAGGGAAAATACGCTTCGGATAATTGATATAATCCACGATGTTATCGCGCACATTTTGATTGGTGGTGCATTCAATTCCAACGGGTTTGTAAAAGGCCAGATAAATTGGTTTTTCGGTTTTTTCTCTGACCAGTTTTCCGTCTACACGCACTTCATCATCCGCAGAAACTTTAGTACCCATCTCAGGGATGACACCGTTAATAGTGATTCGGCCTTCTTCCAGTAATTTGTCTGCTTCTCTACGAGAACAAAATCCTGATTCCGAAAGGAATTTATTGATACGGGTCTGATTGCTTTCCATACCGCAAATATAGTACAATTTGCGAATCGATTTTCTTGACAAGATGTTTAAAAGTTGGTGGCAAAAAGAGTTAAAAAAGTTAGGTAAGTTTTAAGTTTTTGTTACTTTTACCCGCATGAATTTACAAGGAAAACTTATTATAATTGGCGGTGCTGTTGATAAAGGCAGTTTCACTGAAACAGATTTGGACAAGAATGCTCCACAAAATTTAAATTTCTTTGAGGAGGGGATTTTAAAACGTATCATCAAAGAATCTAAAAACAAAGAACTTTCCAGGATAGAAGTGATTACCACGGCTTCTAAAATTCCCAGAGAAATTGGTCCTGAGTACGTAAAAGCGTTTAATTATTTAGGGGCTAACAATGTAGATGTACTTCACATTGAGCGTAGAGAACAGGCTTCTGATGAGGAAGTTTTAAATCGTTTGAGAAATGCTGATGTGGTAATGTTTACTGGAGGAGATCAGTTGCGGTTGACTTCAATTTTAGGAGGAACTCCTTTTGATGATATTTTGATAAACAAATACCGAAATGAGGATTTCGTTTATGCCGGTACTTCTGCCGGAGCGGCAGCCGCTTCCAATAACATGATTTATCAAGGGAGCAGTCAGGAAGCTTTGCTCAAGGGAGAAGTTAAGATTACTTCCGGATTAGGACTTATTGACGATGTTATTATTGATACCCATTTTGTGCAACGAGGCAGAATAGGGAGACTGTTTCAAGCCGTTGTTGGAAATCCTAAGGTGTTGGGAATCGGACTGGGGGAAGATACCGGTTTGTTGATTACCAATGGCCGTCAAATGGAAGCTTTGGGTTCGGGCTTGGTTATTTTAGTAGACGGAAGAGAAATCAAAGATACTAATTTGACTCAAGTAGAATTAGGACAACCTATTTCCATCAATCATTTGGTTACTCATGTCATGAGTAAAAGTGATACCTTCGATTTAGATACTTTTAAAATGACTATTAAGTCGTCACAATACGTTTAAACTGTATGAAAGTCATCATTCATGGAGGTTTTTTTTCGGAATCATCCACCAGTCAGGAGACCAAAATGGCCAAACAGCAAGCCTTACTGCGTATTGCTAAGGAAGCACATCTTTATTTGCAAACTCATTCTGCCTTGGAAACGGTGGTTTTTGCCGTATCACTTCTGGAAGATGATCCGTTGTTCAATGCCGGAATTGGTTCTCAAATTCAAAGCGACGGCAAAATCAGAATGAGTGCTTCACTGATGGACGGTTCGAAGTTGAAAATGAGTGGTGTAATTAATATAGAAGAAGTAAAGAACCCAATTCAGGTTGCTCAAGTTTTATTGGATTATGATGATAAAGTATTGGGAGGAAGCGGAGCCACAAATTTTGCCCGTCAACACGGTTTTGAAAAATTTTCCACCGAAATTCCACAACGCAGAGCAGAGTATGAAGCTAAACTGGCAGCCAGCGGAACAGGAACTGTAGGTTGTGTAGCGATTGATGCCCAAGGGAAAATTGCAGCGGCGACTTCTACCGGTGGAAAGGGTTTTGAAATTCCGGGAAGAATATCGGATTCAGCTACGGTAGCCGGAAATTATGCCAATGAATTTTGCGGGGTGAGTTTAACCGGTGTTGGGGAAGATATTGTGAGCGGCGCAGTAGCAGCTAAAATTGTCACCCGGGTTACTGACGGATTTACCTTGGCGCAGGCCTTTGAGAAAACATTTAATGAACTCAAACCTTTTGACGGGTTTGCCGGAGCTATTGCTATAGATAAGTACGGACATATTTTTCATCAGGATTCTCATCCGAGTATGGTGTTTGCCAGCTTTGATGGTGAGAAGGAGGAAGTTTTTACCTAAAAAAAATAATCATCCATATACATAAAAAAATCCCAATCGCAAGATTGGGATTTTTCAGTTAAAGGAAACTCAGTTAGTAATTGAAAATTTCTTCCAAGGTTACTTCTTCAATAGAGCCAAGTTTTTTCAGCGCTTCAAAGTCCAAACTCTCTTTTTTCCCGATGATGGCGGTGTTGTATTGTTTGGTTTTTACTTCTTTGTTGAAGAAATCGTTCGTGGCTTCTAACGTAAGATTTTGAATGTCATTGTAAATGTCTTTACGGATATCGTAATCAAAACCTAATTTTTTTAGATTCAACTGATTGAAATAGATATTCGATTTTATAATTCGGCTTGAGGCAATTTGCTTCAGGCTCGAATTTTTGGCATTATTAAATTGCTTATCAATTCGAGGCATTTCATTCAATAATACTGAGATAGCATCTACGGCTTGCGGTAATTTATTGGCTTGTGTACCGATATTAACCGACATATAATCATCTAAATTTTTATCTGAAGCCATAGTATAGGTGGCACGAGCTGAATAAGCCAATGACTTGGATTCTCTGATTTCCTGAAAAACAATCGAAGACAATCCTGAACCGAAATAGCTGTTAAATACCGATACAGTTCCGGCTACTTTTGGATTGTATTTTTCTCCTCTCGCGATACGAGTTAATTCGGCCTGAACCATGTCGTAATTGGCAAAATAGACTTTATTGGAGGTAACCGGTTCATTATAGATTTTGGCTGCCGGTATTGGTTTGTTGGCTTTCAGATTGTGATACTTTTCCAACGCCTTTAGAATGCTGTTTAAGTCACTGCCGTAAAAGAAAATCTCATGTTCATAATCGGTTATCCCTTTAACGATACCGGTGAGTTCCGCCACATTCATCTCTTTTAGTTCTTTTTCCGAAAGTATGTCTCTGAAACGGGAATCTTTCCCGTATTTAGCGTAGTTAACCAAGGCATTGATGATGCTTTCTTTGCGTTTTTTGGCATTGGCTCTGTTATTCAAAATGCTTGCTACCTGAACATTGTATACTTCCTGATCCGGTTTTACATTTTTTATAAAATTTTCCAACAGTTCCACTCCTTTGGGAAGGTTGTTTTCCAAACCAGAAAGAGTGATGATACTCATATCGTTTCCGATGTTAGCACTGTAGGAAATACCAATCTTATAGAATTCTTTTTTGATGTCTTCCGCACTCATTTTATCTGTTCCCAAAAACTCTAAAAGGTCTGTGGCCAATGATAATTTTTTGTTATGATCAGTGCCTATTTTGATCACGTAGCTTAGACGTGCAATTGAATTTGTAATGTTTTTAACAAAACTTACGGTGGTGTTCTGAACTTTTTTGGTTTGAATCTCTTTTTTGAAATCTACAAAAACAGGCTGTAAATCACTTGATTTTAATGCGGCAAAGTTTTTATAAAACTCCGATTGTGCTTCACGATTAAGTTGTACAGGTGTAATTCCCGGATTGGAAACCCGAACCAATTTATCGTTTACACCTTTTCTTTTATAAACAATCACATAATTATCTTTGAAAAAGTCATTGGCAAATTTAATGACGTCCGCCTTAGTGATTTTGGACAACTCATCAACTTCTGAAAGGGTTTCCTGCCAGGTTCTGCCTTCAATGAAGTTTCGATAGAATGTTGTCGCCAAGCCGTCGCCGGATTCGTAGGTTTTCATCAAATCCAGTTTTCGGTTGTTGACAATCGCCTGCAACATCCATTCGTCAAACTCTCCTTTTTTGATTTTATCTATTTGGGTAAATAATAAATCTCTTCCTTGCTCTAATGTCTGTCCTTCTTTAGTAGACAAGCTTAATCCGAAATAACCGTAATCATTAATTGTAGTTGAAAAACCCTGAGCACTCAGAGCCAATTGTTTTTGATTAATGTTAAGATCAATTAGCCCCACATCACCGGCATTAGAGAGAATTTCGGAGGTCATATCAGCCAATAAGGCTTCTTTACTTCCCGGTCCCGAAGTTCTCCAGGCAATGGTCAATCGTTCGGCAGTTGGGCTTTTCACTTCTCGGGTAACTATTGAAGTCATTGG
Source organism: Flavobacterium sp. XGLA_31 (assembly GCF_051547105.1). NCBI lineage: Bacteria > Pseudomonadati > Bacteroidota > Flavobacteriia > Flavobacteriales > Flavobacteriaceae > Flavobacterium > Flavobacterium sp. XGLA_31. The sequence goes on from NZ_JBPTTM010000005.1 coordinate 74,034, forward strand.
TTCTTCAGTCAATTTCTTTTTCATTGGTAATTCTTTGTATTGAAAAGAACCGAAATACTGGTCTACCAATTTTATTGTTTTGTCAAAATCCAAATCACCAACTAAAACAACAGCCATATTGTTAGGAACATAGTAGGTGTTGAAATAGTTGTGAATGGCAACCATAGAGGGATTTTTCAAATGTTCCGGCCTTCCGATGGTGGTTTGTGTCCCGTTTGGAGTCAGCGGAAACAAAGCATTCATCAATTCGTAATTTACCAATCGGCCGTCATTATCCTGAGAACGATTAAATTCTTCGTAAACAGCTTCCAATTCAGTATGGAAAAGGCGAAGAACTAATTCTGAAAAGCGCTCCTTTTCAATCATCAGCCATTTTTCCAATTCATTGGAAGGAATGTTGTTTTTGTAAACGGTTTCGTTTAGATTGGTATGTGCATTAGTACCTTTGGCTCCTAACGATGAAATAAGTTTGTCGTATTCATTGGCAACCGAATATTTTGAAGCTTCCTGTGAAACGGAGTCAATTTGCTTGTAAATGGCCTTCTTTTTTTCAGGGTCGGTTTCGGCTTTGTGCTTTTCGTATAAATCGGAAATTTGCTGAATCAACTCTTTTTCTTTGACCCAATTTTGGGTTCCGATTTTGCTGGTTCCTTTAAAAACCATATGTTCCAGATAGTGTGCTAAACCGGTATTGTCAGCCGGATCATTGTTAGAGCCGGTTCTTACGGGAATATAAGTTTGAATTCGGGGTTCGTCAGTATTTTGAGCCAAATATACTTTCAGTCCGTTTTTTAAAGTATAAATACGGGTTCCGGTCTTGTCGTTTTTTACCGCTTCGTAGGTGTAGCCGTTAGCATCTTTTATTTTTTCGGTCGAGTAGTTTTGTGCTGTGAGTAATGTCATAGACAGCAACGCACAACAAAGCAGCAGTGTTTTTTTCATAAGTTAATAGTTTATCCAAAAATAAGAATAAACTTTTTCTTTTATTTAGCTTTATAAAAAAATCCCAACCACTTGGCTGGGATTTTTTAAATTATGAAGCTCGCATTCCGGTTGTAATGGCTATGCGGTTCCAGGCATTGATAGTGACAATCATCATGATAATTTCGGCTAAATATTTTTCATCAAAGAATCGGACGGCATTTTGATAGGTGGCATCAGAAACATGCTGGTTTATCAATGTTACTTCTTCAGTTAGAGCTAAGATTGCTTTTTCCTCATCAGTATAAAAATCGGCTTCACGCCAAGCATTTAAAAGGTAAATACGTTGTTCTGCTAAACCGAGTTTCCTCGCATCTTTTGTATGCATGTCGATGCAAAATGCACAACCGTTAATTTGGGAGGCCCTGATTTTGATAAGTTCTTTGTGAATAGGATCCAATGGAGTAGAAGCAAGGTATTTTTCTAATCCCATCATGGCTTTATACGCTTCCGGTTGTGTCTCTAAAATGTTTACTCTTGTGTTCATTTTGATTTCTTTTAAAGTTAAACTTCGTTCCGTTTGGCCTCTCAGCCTTGGGTGATACAAAGTTCCGTTCTTTGTTATTCCAAAAACTTGAACTACTTCAAGAAATCAACTTACACTTTTGCTTCGCCTGTCACTTTCGTTCGAGTCCGGCTCTTATTTTACTCATAAATTCGGCACTAAAATCGAGATAGGAAGCCAACATGTATTGAGTAACCCGCTGAACGAATTCAGGTTGCAAATGGTTAAAATGACGATAACGCTCCTCAGCCGATTGCGTATAAAGGTATTTGATGCGCATTTGCGAAGCGGCATAGGATTTTTGCAACATCAATCGAAAATAGCGCTCCATTTTAGGTAGTTTGCGTAACAAATCATCGAAAGTTTTTTGGTCGATAGCTAAAACTTCGGAATGCTCTACCGCTTGGATGTAAAAGTGGGTCGGGTTTTGTGTTTGCAGGCTCATATGGTCAGTAATCCACCAGTTTTCGATACCAAATTGCAGGGTTTGTTCAGCGCCTTTATCGTTAATAATATAAAGACGCAGACATCCTTTCACAATAAAATATTGGGTATTGCATATTTGTCCTTCTTCCAGTAAAATAGTTTTCTTTTTAACTTGGATTGGTTTGAAACAAGATAATATGAAGTCGCTTTCGGTAGCGTCTAATGAAATTGATTTAGCTATGTGTTCCAGTAACGCCTCCATGATACTAAATTAGAAAAACCAACTAAATACAACATTTAGACAGACTAGCTTTCTGCTTTTGATAATTCTTTGATGATTTCAATAAACCGCTCTTTGGCCATCGGTTTTACAATAAAATCGGTGACATCACTGTAGTTTTTGGCCTTTTCAAAATCCATCGGAGAAACCGAAGTGGAGATGATATACAGGGTCATTTTTTTTGCGAATTTAGACTTCAGGTGTATGTATTCATCTAAGAATCCCCATCCGTCAAGTACCGGCATCGATAAATCCAAAAAAATTATTTCCGGCAGTAGACTGGTTTTCTCGGCAGCCTCTTTCAGAAAATCAATAGCGGCCTGACCGTTATTGAAAATGTTGATTTGTCCGGATAGTTTTGTTTCGTCAATGATTTTCTTTATAATGAAAGTGAAAATTTCATCATCATCAATGAGCATAATGTTGTTTGGGGCTGTCATATTGCTTGTTTGATTAATTCTACATAAAAGGTTGTTCCTTCATTTGGGGTGCTTTCAACCCAAATTTTACCTCCCATGGCTTCCACTTGAGATTTTGTCAAGTATAAGCCAAATCCTTTTGCGTCAGGGTGATTGTGAAAAACTTTTCTAATTTTAAACATATTCTCCAGATGTTTTTCCAAATCGATGCCTAATCCGTTATCAGTAATCGAAAGAACTATGGAATCCCCATGGTTTTCAGAAGCAATTTTAATGTGAGGCTTTCTGTCAGGAGATTGATACTTCAGTGAATTACTAATCAAATTGTGCAAGATGCTCTTAAGGTAAGCCACAGGAAAACAAACAAACGGAGCAGCATCGAATTGCGTTTCAATGACGGCTTCTGATTTGTCTATTTCAGCTTGAAGAGTTTCAGTGGTTTTTAGTACATAGGTCTCCAGGTCTAGTTTTTCGGAAGGAATTTCATGATCCTGATAGATTTGCAGAGATTCTACCAACTCATTAAAAATAGCGCTCAGATTTTTAGTCGTTGAATTCAGTTTTTCTAATAAAACTTCTTTCTCTAAATTGTTGGTGTTGTCAGATAACATTTCAATTAGCATGGAAATGTTCAAAAGGGGAGCCCGAAGGTTGTGTGAAATGATATTACAAAAATCTTCCAGTTGTTTTTTTTGAGTGGTAAGGGTAATGATGTTTTTTTGAATGGTTTTATTGGCTTCGTTCAGGTGTTTTGTGCGTTCTATTACTTTTAAATCAAGTTCCTTATTCAATTGTTCTATTTCTTTAGAACGTTTGATGATTTCGATATTCATTTCTTTTACCCTTGATTCCAATTGATTGGAGAGTATTTCTTTTTGCGCTTTATCTTTTTCCAGATTCACAAAGTCAGTTACGTCTACGGCGCGATGAATGATATACTGAATATTGTTTTCGGCATCAAAAACGGGCTTGTTCAGCGGACTCCAAAAGCGTTCTTCAAATTTACCATTGGGTTTTCGGATGTCATACTTTTGAACCGGCATGGTGTGCGATTCTTTGTTTCGTACAACAAAGTCCAAAGAGTTTCTCAGATTGGCAACCCCGTCCGCTGTTTTGTCTCCCGGATTATCAGGAAAAACATCAAATAAATTACGGCCAATAACATTTTCTCGCTTCACCAGAGTTGCTTCAGCATAAGCTGCACTTACCTCTACGATAGTGTAATCGGGTTGCAGAACAAGATAAAGCCCGGGGACATTGTTGAAAATAGCCTGATAATTGATTTGGGGTAAACTAATCGTATTTCTCATTCTTTAAGGAAACATTGTAAATGTACGGAAGAATGTCTTAGGTGGCACTCTGCTATTCAAAGCTAAACAAAATGTAATATAAATCCAACTTTAATCAGTTTTATATTTCAACAGGCAGGTGTTAATTTAAATTAGACGAATAAAAAATCCCAGTCGTTAAACTGGGATTTTCTATCTATAAGTAAGTTAAATCAGGTTGTACAAACGTTTATTTTACTTTTTTCACAATAGCTTTGAAAGCTTCCGGGTGGTTCATAGCTAAATCAGCTAATACTTTACGGTTCAATTCGATACCGTTTTTCTTAACTAATCCCATGAATTGTGAATAAGACATTCCTTCCAAACGGGCTCCGGCGTTGATACGCTGAATCCATAACGAACGGAAATTTCTTTTGTTTTGCTTTCTGTCGCGGTAAGCATAAAGCATTGCTTTTTCTACTGCGTTTTTAGCAACTGTCCAAACGTTTTTACGACGACCAAAGAAACCTTTGGCTTGCTTCATTATCTTTTTTCTTCTTGCTCTTTTAGCAACTGAATTTACTGATCTTGGCATAATTTTTCTGTGTTTTTGTAGCAGGCGTCCCGAATTGAATCAAGGGAACTTAAGGCCGTACTCCAAGGTTATTAAATAATTTTTAAACCTAAAGAACTTATTCTTTAATAATTGACAATTGGAAATTGCCGATTATTAAATAATTCTTAATTGTTCTTTTACGCTCTTCATGTCTGTTGGGTGAACCAAAGCAGCATGCGTCAACGCTAATTTACGCTTCTTAGACTTTTTAGTCAAGATGTGGCTTTTGAAAGCGTGTTTTCTTTTGATTTTACCAGAGCCAGTCACTTTAAAGCGTTTCTTAGCACTGGATTTTGTTTTCATTTTAGGCATAATTTCCCAAATTTATTTGTGATTCAACTTACTTACTTTTTTTTCTTCGGCGCAATAAACATAATCATACGCTTTCCTTCTAATACCGGCATAGCTTCCACTTTACCGAATTCTTCCAAATCCTGTGCTAAACGCAACAATAAGATTTGACCTTGTTCTTTATAAATGATTGAACGTCCTTTAAAGAATACGAAAGCTTTTAGTTTCGAACCTTCTTTTAGGAATTTCTCGGCATTCTTTCTTTTAAATTCATAATCATGCTCATCAGTCTGAGGTCCGAAACGGATCTCTTTCACCGTGATTTGAGTCGATTTGGCTTTTAACTCTTTCTCACGTTTTTTCTGCTGATAAATGAATTTTCCATAATCCATTAACTTACAAACCGGCGGATCAGCATTTGGAGAAATTTCTACCAAGTCTACTTCCAACTCATTGGCGAGTCGTAAGGCTTCAGAAAGTTTAAATACTCCGGGCTCAATGTTTTCTCCAACTAAACGAACCTCAGAAACGCCACGAATTAACTCATTAATTCTATGGGCTGCTGTTTTTTCCACTCGAGGTTGATACCCTCTGTTATTTCTTATTGCTATGGCTTTATAATTTTAGTTAAACTTCAAATGTTTTTAATGTTTTGGCAACTTCTTCATTCACAATGTTGACAAATTCTTCAATGCTCACCGTGATATTGCCCTTACCTTCCTGTCCGTGACGACGAACTGAAATGGTTCCGTTTTTCTCTTCTTCCTCACCCACAATCAACATGAACGGCATTTTTTGAACCTCCGCTTCTCTGATTTTTTTACCAATCGTCTCGTTGCGGTTGTCAATTAGGGCGCGAATTTCGTGATTTTCTAGCAATTCTAAAACTTTTTTCGCATAATTTTCATATTTCTCGCTCAAAGACAAGATAATAGCTTGTTCCGGCATCAGCCATAACGGGAAGTTTCCGGCCGTGTGTTCCAGTAAAATAGCGATAAAACGCTCCATCGAACCGAATGGGGCACGGTGTATCATCACCGGTCTATGTAATTCGTTATCAGAACCTTTGTAAGTTAATTCGAAACGTTCCGGCAGGTTGTAATCCACCTGAATGGTTCCTAATTGCCATTGTCTGCCCAAAGCGTCTTTTACCATGAAATCCAACTTCGGACCGTAGAAGGCTGCTTCGCCACTTTCAATTACATAATTCAGGCCTTTGTCTCGGGCCGCATTGATAATCGCTTGCTCGGCTTTCTCCCAGTTTTCCACACTTCCGATGTATTTGTCGGGATTGTCTAAGTCGCGAACCGAAACCTGAGCGGTGAAGTTTTCAAATCCTAACGAACCGAACACATACAATACCAAGTCAATTACTTTTTTGAACTCGGAATCCAATTGATCCGGAGTACAGAAAATGTGGGCGTCATCCTGAGTAAATCCTCTTACACGAGTCAAACCGTGTAATTCTCCTGATTGCTCGTAACGGTAAACCGTACCGAATTCTGCATAACGTTTTGGCAAATCCTTGTAGGACCAAGGTTTGTTATTATAAATCTCACAGTGGTGCGGACAGTTCATGGGTTTCAATAAAAACTCTTCGCCTTCCGCCGGTGTGTGAATCGGTTGGAAACTGTCAGCACCGTATTTGGCATAGTGTCCCGAAGTCACGTACAATTCTTTTTGCCCGATGTGTGGCGTAACCACTTGCTCGTAACCGGCTTTTTTCTGTGCTCTTTTTAAGAATTGCTCCAAACGGTCGCGCAAAGCAGCGCCTTTCGGCAACCACAACGGCAATCCTTGGCCTACTTTGGTTGAAAAAGCAAACAATTCCAATTCTTTACCCAGTTTTCTGTGGTCACGGCGTTTGGCTTCTTCCAACAATTCCAAATAGTCAGTCAAATCTTTTTGTTTCGGGAACGATACCCCGTACACGCGGGTTAACTGTTTGTTTTTTTCGTCCCCGCGCCAGTACGCTCCGGCAACGCTCATGATTTTCATGGCTTTGATGATTCCGGTATTCGGAATGTGACCCCCACGACACAAATCGAAGAAGTTCGAATGGTCACAGAACGTAATCGTTCCGTCTTCCAAATTCGAAATCAATTCGGTTTTGTACTCGTTGTTTTTATAGATTTCCAAGGCTTCGGCTTTAGACACCGAACGCATTTTGAATTCGTGTTTTTCTCTGGCAATTTCCAATACGCGGTCTTCCACTTTTTTGAAATCGGCATCGGTGATTTTTTGGTCCCCAAAATCCACATCGTAGTAGAACCCATTGTCAATGGCAGGTCCCAAGGTCAATTTGATGCCCGGGAAGAGTTCTTCCAGAGCTTGTGCCATCACGTGTGAGGTAGAATGCCAAAAAGCTTTTTTACCTTCTGCGTCATTCCAGGTATATAGTACTAATGAACCGTCGGTCGTCAGTGGGGTTTCCGTTTCTACAGTAGTGCCGTTGTAAGCTGCCGAAATCACATTTCGGGCTAACCCTTCGCTAATACTTTTTGCAACATCCATCGGAGTTGACCCTGAGGCAACTTCTCTAACTGAACCATCCGGTAACGTAATCTTTATCATTCCTAAAAAATTTATCGAATGCAAATATAACGGATTACCCATAGACATACAACACATAAACAACAGAATAAAAAAATAGTTTCCGCCGGTTTGTCGCAACTTTTTTGACTGATTTTCTCCTCGATTTCTCTATATTTGTCGGTACCACTTGTTGCGCTAAACGAATGAGTGCTAACCTATGAAAAGAATCATTTTAGTAGCGGTAATGAGCAGTGCGGTGAGCCTGACCTTTGCCCAAAAAAAACCATCGGCCCCTATGAAGCATACCACTGAAGTTGCTCCGCAACCGAAGAAAGAAGTCGTCTATCAGGTGTTTACCCGCTTGTTCGGAAATAAAAATACCACCAACAAACCTTGGGGAACTATAGAAGAAAACGGAGTAGGGAAGTTCAATGATTTTACCGATAAAGCCCTGCAGGAAATTAAAAAACTGGGTGTTACCTATATTTGGTACACCGGAGTGCCGCACCATGATGTGATTCGGGATTATACCGCCTATGGCATTTCCAACGACGACCCCGATGTGGTGAAAGGCCGTGCCGGTTCGCCCTATGCCGTCAAAGATTATTACAACGTCAACCCTGACTTGGCCGTAGATCCGGCCAAACGGTTACAGGAGTTTGAAGCCCTGATTGCCCGTACCCACAAAAATGGGTTAAAAGTCATTATCGATATTGTTCCGAACCACATTGCCCGAAACTATAAAGGATTGTCCAATCCGGCGGGGGTGCGTGATTTTGGCGCCGATGACAATACGACTGTGGAGTACGCCCGCAACAATAACTTTTATTACCTTCCTGGGCAGGCTTTTGAAGTTCCGGTTTCCGACAGCTACAAACCCCTGGGCGGTGAAATCAATCCGTTGATTGACGGGAAGTTCAGTGAATATCCGGCCAAATGGACCGGAAATAACGTGCGAAAAGCCAATCCGGACATCAACGATTGGTACGAAACCGTAAAAGTAAATTACGGTATCAAGCCGGACGGCTCAAAAGATTTTCCGGAACTGCCGGATGGTTTTGCCCAAAAAGATTACCAAAAGCATTATGCTTTTTGGCAGGGAAAAGACGTGCCTGATTCGTGGAAAAAATTCCGCGACATCGCCTTGTATTGGGTGGCTAAAGGAGTAGACGGTTTTCGGTATGACATGGCCGAAATGGTTCCGGTGGAGTTTTGGAGTTATATGAACTCTTCCATCAAAATGAAAAATCCTAAGGCTTTTTTAATGGCTGAAGTCTACAATCCTAAGGAATACCGCAATTACATACAGTTGGGCAAAATGGACTACCTATACGACAAGGTGGATACCTATGACCATTTGAAAGCCATTATTCAGGGGAAAGCCACTACGGATAAACTGGTCGATATTGAACACGGCATGCACGATATTGAACACCATATGATTCACTTTTTAGATAACCACGACGAACAACGTTTGGCCAGTGCCGCTTTTGCCGGTGCGCCGGAGAGAGGCATGCCCATGATGGTGTACTCGGCTACGGTGGGTTCGTCACCCACTATGGTGTACTTCGGTCAGGAAGTAGGTGAGGACGGTCAGCAGGACGGCGGTTTCGGTAAGCCAACGCGCACCAGTATTTTTGATTATGTGGGCGTGCCCCATCACCAACGCTGGATGAACGGAGGGAAGTTTGACGGAGGCCAATTGACCGAGGCGGAAAAGAAACTCCGTGATTTTTATTCTCGCTTGTTGAATTTTACCCAGCACAGCAGTGCGCTTACCGGTAATTTTCAGGGGATTCACCGGGCCAATAAAACGACTGAAGGATATACCGATGCGTTGTATTCTTATGTGCGCTGGTCAGCTCACGAAAAACTGATTACGGTACTTAATTTTGACGGGCAGCATACCGCCAAGTGCAACTTGAACGTACCCGCCACCGTTATCGCTCAATGGCATCTTCAAGACGGAACTTATACCGTTACCGACCAGCTCTATGGCAGCAAAGCGGTTTTGACTGTAGCGCATGGGGAAGGCAGCATTCCGTTGACACTGTCGCCCAACGAGTCGTTTATTTTTAAGTTGCCTTAACTTTTAACAAAACAGCAAACCCAAGACATGCTCAAAGAAACAAGGATTTTCTTTTGTCAATCAATGAAGAAATATCAATGTTTAGTTGAGTGTTTTGTCTTTTTTCATGGTATGCCAAGATAAGCTCACAAATAAATTTATCCATTTCTTCTGAAATTTGAAACAGTTTTATCGAAATGTCTTTTATTTCGTTTTCACTCAACTGGCTGTCCCTAATGAGTTGAGTCATACCTAGCATGGTTGAGGTGGGTCTGCGGATGACATGGGAAATATCAAAAATGAATTGCTCAATGGAAGCAATATAATCTACCAGTGGGCTGATGTCACTGGTGGCAGCATACCAAATAGTTTTTCCGTTTTTATCTTTCTCGGGAATTGCCTGCATCCATCGCCAACGCTCTTGTCCGTTGATAACTACCCGGTATTGAAAGCTAATGGGAGATTCTGTTTTGTATGCCTCTTTCATCATATCATTGAATTTGACCTTATCATCCACATGTATTATTTCCCGAATTTTCCCCGAATCATTTGAAAGATCATCTATTTTATAGTTGTGATTGAATGTTTCAGTACCACGATTCATAAACAACATATTGGTTTCCCCGTTTTTGTTAATTTCAAACATATAAGTATTGCCGGGAACCTGGCTCGTAATTTTTCTGAGTAATTGTTCGTTTTGTTTAATTTTTTCTTCGGCTTCCTTGCGATTGGTAATGTCGTTGTTGATTGACAGATATTGGTATACTTTCCCGTCTTCATCCAAAAAAGGGACAATAGCGGTATCAACCCAGTACAAAGTACCGTCTTTTGCTTTATTGCAAAATTCTCCCCGATAGGAGTTACCTTCTTGTAAGGCCGTTTTTAAGTTGGCAAAATAGTCGGCAGAGTGAACTCCCGACCAAATAATGTCATGTTCTTTCCCGATTAATTCATCAGGTTGGTATTTACTGGATTTGCAAAAATTGTCATTGACAAAGGTAAAAGCACCGTCAACATTTGAAATGGCGACTATAGAAGCAATATCCAGAGCGTATTTATAATCTTTAAGTTCAGCCTGGCGCTCCAAACGTTCTAAATTGGTCTTAAGCATTTCCACTAACATGTTGATAAGGCTGCGTTCTTCTTTTAAGAATGGGCCTTCATCCGCTTGTGGCATCGCTTCAAGATAGACCACCTCAATGGTAATCAGGGTACCTTTAGTAGTTTTCATGGTAGCTTCTTGACGGTATGCTGAAGGCTTGTAGTTGTGACTTGTATACTCTTTTTCAGCAATACACACTCGGGCAGCGGTAATAGTGGGATATTGCCATCCGGCGGGTAACGTTTCGGCTATGGCACCAAATAATTTTTCCGGTACAGTGTCCTCTTGTTGCAAGATGTTGCTGACAGCGTAGAGTGTTTTTAACTCTTTGACACGCTCTTTCAGGTTATATAAGGTTTCGTCTTTGATAGCTTCCGCTTCTTCCCGCTTTGCGATTTCGCGTTGCAGCGCAATCAAACCGGTACGCAAATGATTGGTCGCATAGTACTGCAAGGCTAAGATGGTTCCGAAAGGAATGACAGCCCCAATCCAACGGGTTATTGGATTATGCACTACTGAAGGTTGGGGCAAACGCCCTATTATTTCCAGATAGGCAAACGCAAAGTCGATACCAATAGTGAGTAAACCAATGGCTAGTCCACCCCGCCAGCCTAACAAAAAGCCGGCGGTCAGGATAACACTCATTTGAGATAAAATACCGGGAGCCATAATACCTCCGGCACTATAACATGGAATGGTAATATAGAACCACAGCATGATGGTGAGGGTTAAACTGGCTTGGCGTGTATATCCTAGCCGGTTTAAGGTAAGGTTAAAAAGGGCTATTCCTAAAGAGAAACAGAGCAATATGAGCCATCTGGACCAGAGATGAGGAAAATAATAAAACCCTACCGAAACGATGCTGCTGGTTACAACAGCCCATATCATAGCCAGCATATATACCATATAACTTTGGTAGTTTTTGTCTTTGTCAGGTACTGAAAAAAAGTGGGTCATAAATGGTTTTGTTATTTTTTTTATTGTTGGGAAGCAGCAATAGTCAAGCAGTTTTGTGGGATAGTCTTTAAATTTAACAAAATTTAATAACATGACAACAATTCACGATAAAATAAAAGGACTTGTCTTTTTGGACAACACAAACACCGACTGTACTATAACCAAGCCAACAAAAGGCCATAAAACAGAAAACCCCTCTCCGTAACGAGAGGGGTTTTCTTTTCAGCAATGAACGGTAATCAAGGCGTTGGGGGAGGAGCTTCTTCGGGCTCACCGCTGATGGTGTTGTAAATAATGTAATCATTGAACTTAGAGACATCGGTGCTTTCCCAAATGGATTGCCCGATTTTAGTGTATTTCATCAGCGTAGCATACACGGCATTCCCGGCTTCTACTCGGTCTTCCTGCTCAATGTCGCGGTCACCGATTTCTATTTTTAAATTAATCAACAGCGTCGTGAATGCATCGTTCAAAGTAGTGATGCCTTCTAATAGTGTTGCAGTCAGCCCGGTATCGGTGAGTTCAGGAAGGAATTCAGTCCCTACACGCACCACTCGTTTAGCGGTAATGTTTAACTCTGCATCCGATTGCAGCGAAAGGGTGTCGGTGCCAAATTTTTTATACTTCGGACTGTTGACACCATACTTTAATTCTACACGGGCCATGATGGTTCTGAGTGCGGTTCGGAGTTCCTCGGCTTTCAGGTCTTTTAAGAGCGCTGCCTGAGACTGGTCGCCCAAAGCTTCAATGTCGGTGATTCTGGCGGCGAAGGCATTTAGGTTGTCCTTCAATACCGCTACGAGTTCAGTAGTGATGCCATAAGGCTCAAATTCCGGTTTGTCTCTTTCCATGAAAGCTACTTTTTCTAACCCTTTCGTTACGAGGGTTGCGTCCGAAAAGTGATACTCTCGGACTACTTCTTGTTTTTTCATACAAAATAATTTTTAAAGGTTATTAGTACAAAGCTTTAACCAAGAAAGATGCCAAAAAAGACTACAGAAAAGTTAAAATTATCCTAAAAATCAAATGATTAGCGTTCAGATGCCGGTTTTTGGGGTTTCGCAAACGGATACTAGTGTTCCGAAAACCGTTTTTATGTCTTCGTACTTCCTTTTTAGGTCTCCGTAACCGATGCATAGCTATGAGAAGCTCAAAGAAAAGCCTCCGAAGTCTATTCCTAACATTGCGAAGCTTGTTTTTAGCATTACGAAGCTTGTTTTTAGCATTACGAAGCCCGTTCTTAGGCTGCGAGGCCTTGGAAATGCTCGAAAGTTGGTTTTGGGAAGGGTTTTGAGATAATATACAAAAGAAGGACTTCGTTGAACCTTTGGTTTTGCGCGGTAGCGGGGGTATTAAACTCTCCCAAGAATATTCATAAACGAATTTCCATTTTTGAGAACTAGTCCACTAAGTGTTATATTATATTCTCTTTTTATATGGTTGGCAAATTCTTGACCATCAGGTTGATTATTAAATATTAATGGTTTATTATGATTCAGCGCTGGACAAAATAATATTCCAAACTTTCCTTGAAAAAAATGAATTGCGACAGCAGGATATTCAATTGTGATAGAAGTTAAGAAGACTTCACTATAACTACCATCTTCAGCAGTTCCATAAGTCATTAAATGAACTGGGTTTTCACTAGTAAGTTGAAAAGTATGTGGAGCAATTTGAGCAGAAGATTTTAAATTGTATCGGAATATTTTTGATGATATTTCAGGAATAAAAACCGTTGAAACACTAATTTCAAAAAAACCAACAGTTTCTAGTTTTTCGTCTTTAATAACTTTTTCAAATGCCTTTCCCATTTTTTCAAAAGGCGTTTTCTCTGAATCACTTTCTAGGAAAGTTTTTTGATATACATTATATGCATCTATATCTCCAAGCCAAAAACTTTGAATTTCGGATTCTATTTTGCCGTGAGCAATTTTGAATAACCGCATAATTTTGTTGTCAATTAATGAAACAGCAAAGTGAGTTGAGTTATTAGATTCATTATTTAATATCAAACAATATTGTAGAATATTAGAAAATGAAAAAGGAGTATTGCTATAAAATTTTTCTAAGAATTTTTCTGCGTAATGAACATTTCCAGAAAATGAAAGGCAAATGTGTGGATGCAGAATGAAACATTTTAAGTTAGCCGTGAGAGCATTATTTCTAACAGAGTTTATGTCTGTTATTTTCGAATCAGAATATATTTTAATATTCTCGTCGTGAACTCTTCCTACGATTAATGTCATGTGGTCAACTATGGCTGGTAACGTTTCGCGGCTTCGCGTCTGTTGCGATTCCAGCGAACTGATTATTTTCTGTTAAAGATAAAAGTTTTTCGTGAACACGTAATAATAAAGACCAGCTATTGCGCGAAACCGCTGTTATAAGCAGGCTTTAAATTAATAGTCAACATTTCGCTATATTTTATAAGTCACGAAGGAAAAACAATTGAATTTTTAGATTATCAGTTGTAAGTGGATTTTGATTAGCAACATAATCAACTACAGTTTGAATTAAAAGATTTTTTGTTTTCAATTCTGTTTCAATACTAAAACCTTCAAATCTGTATGCTGCAATTAGGTTATTAAGTTCAATTTGCAATTGCATTCTTTCTTCTTGCGATTCTGATGAAAGAAGTTGTTGCATTTTTTGTAATATTTGATTTTTCATAATAAATTATTTTGATTATTTAAGTTTCAAACCACTAGCTTTAAGCGGAGTTTGTTAAGCTTGCTTATAACTTGTTTATATCCTCACAACGCAGCCGTTTTTGATTGAGTTGCTAAGCGCCATACGGCTTGAGGTTTGTAAGGCTAATATATAAAAATAGTTTGACTTATAAGAAAAAACCCTCTCAGTAGGGAGAGGGTTTTTGTTTGTTATTTCATAATGGTTTGCTTTCGGTCGGGGCCTACCGAGACGATGCTGATAGGGACTTCGACTTCGCGTTCTATGAATTCGATATAGTCTTTGAGTTCTTTGGGTAAACTGTCGTAGGTGGTGAGTCCGGTTAAATCGGCGTGCCAGCCTTTGAACTCAGCGTAAATAGGTGTTACGTTTTCTTCTTCGATGTTGAACGGCAAGTGGTGTATCACTTCGCCTTTATAAGTGTAGCCCGTACATACTTTCAGGGTTTCAAAGCCCGAAAGTACATCGCCTTTCATCATCATCAGTTGGGTGACTCCGTTGATTTGCACGGCGTATTTGAGGGCTACCAAATCGAGCCAGCCGCAACGGCGTTTTCTTCCGGTTACTGAGCCAAACTCGTTGCCTACTTTGGCCATGATGTCGCCGGCTTCGCCAAAATCTTCAGTAGGGAACGGGCCGCTGCCGACACGGGTGGTGTAGGCCTTGAAAATGCCGTAGACTTCTTTGATTTTATTAGGAGCAATGCCCAGTCCGGTACAGGCTCCGGCCGCAGTAGTGTTAGAGGATGTCACAAAAGGATAGGTCCCGAAATCGACGTCTAACAATGAACCCTGAGCACCTTCGCACAGGATGGATTTGCCTTCTCTTTGGGCTTTGGCCAGATATTCTTCGCTGTCGATAAAGGTGAGTTTTTTCAAATCTTCGATAGCGGCGAAGAACTCTTTTTCCAATTCGGGCAGGTTGTATTGAATGTTGACGTCGTAAAACGCTATCATTTCTTCGTGCTTGTTGGCCAAGGCACGGTATTTTTCGGTAAAGTCAGCCATTTCAATATCGCCCACACGGATGCCGTTTCGTCCGGTTTTGTCCATGTACGTTGGGCCAATCCCTTTGAGGGTTGAGCCGATTTTCGCTTTGCCTTTAGCCGCTTCTGAAGCGGCGTCAAGCAAACGGTGTGTGGGTAAAATCAAATGCGCTTTGCGCGAAATAATCAGTTTGGATTTCAGATCGAGGTTGAACTTGGCGAGGCCGTCAATTTCGCTTTTAAAAACTACGGGGTCAATCACCACACCGTTTCCGATGATGTTGATGTTGTTGTCGTGAAAAATTCCCGAAGGAATGGTTCTTAAAACGTGCTTGATTCCGTCAAATTCTAACGTGTGTCCGGCATTGGGGCCGCCCTGGAAACGGGCAATAATGTCGTACTTTGAGGTGAGTACGTCTACAATTTTTCCTTTGCCTTCGTCGCCCCATTGTAATCCGAGTAGTAAGTCTACAGTCATTGTTGTTGTGTTGTTGTGTGTTGTTATCGTGTGTTTCTAATTTTTATTGGACGGTTTGTTTTTTGGTGCCAAAAAATCAAATTTGACAAAATAGTTCAGACCTCCGAGTAGTAAAGCGGTTACCAATCCTACGACTATTGTTTTGACGAAAAAAATCAAACTAAAGTCAGCAGGATTCATCAGCAAGCCGACTATTTTGAATACGATGTAAAAAATGAAAACAGATACAAACGTTTTTTTGAAATAGTCTTTAGGTTGCATAAGAAGATTATTGTTTTTTAGTGGCGTAGAAATACAACGAGTGGTTGTGAATTTCAATCCCGAAAATTTCTTCGATGGTTTGTTTGATGGTTTGGATGCGCGGGTCGCAGAACTCAATCACTTCGCCGGTATCGGTCATGATGATGTGGTCGTGTTGCTTGTCGAAATACGACTTTTCATAATGCGCCTGATTTTGCCCGAACTGGTGTTTGCGGACCAAACCGCAATCGAGTAAAAGTTCGATGGTATTGTACAACGTCGCTCTGGACACGCGGTAGTTTTTGTTTTTCATTTTGAGATACAGATTCTCGATGTCAAAATGCTCTTCGCTGTCGTAAATCTCCTGAAGAATAGCATAACGTTCCGGAGTTTTGCGGTGTCCTTTGTTCTCAAGATACAGCGTAAAAACGTTCTTTACGGTCTCTTGATTTTGGGTGTTATCGTTAGCAATTAATGTCATGGGACAAAGGTACTTTTTTTGTTTAAGGTTTCAAAGTTTAAATAACTCGTAACATATAATTTATAACCCATCGCTTAATTGGTGTACACTCGGGTCACTTTATCAATACCGTCAATCTTTTTGATGTTGTCTATCAATTTTTTCAGGATGGCATTATTCTGTACAATTACAGATACCTGCCCGTTGAAAATTCCGGCCTCACCGCTGAGGGAGATGCTTTGAATGTTTACGTGCATGTTGTTGGAGATGACTTTGGTCAATTCGTTGGTTAATCCCAAGCTGTCCATTCCGGTAATTTTTAATGTGGCTTTGAATTCCTGTTGCGAGGAGTCAATCCATTTGGCCTGCATGATGCGGTAGGCGTAGTTAGATTGTAGGGTGATGGCATTCGGGCAGTCTTTTTTGTGGACTTTGATGCCTTCGTTGATGGTGATAAAACCAAACACATCGTCACCCGGTATGGGGTTACAGCAGGAGGATAATTTGTAATCGAGTTTGTCCTGCTCCGCACCGAAAACAAGCAAGTCGTAGTTGTTGCTCAATTCGGGTTTGTTGATCTCTTCCTGATTGGCACTTGGCGAACGCTTGATGCGGTTCTTGAAGAAATTCATCAGGGTATTGCTTTTCTGAGCGGCAAAATCTTTCAGTTGTTGATTCTCGATAGAACCGATACCCACACGGTAGAACAGGTCTAAGCTGGTTTTGAGTTTGAAGAAATTCACCAACTCGTTGACCACTCCTTCGTTGAGTGTGATTTTCAGGTGTTTCAGTTTACGGGTCAGCAACTCTTTTCCGTCCTCGGCAATTTTCTTGGTGTTTTCGTTGAGTACGTTTCTGATTTTATTCTTGGCCCGTGAGGTGGTAACATAGTCTAACCAGTTGATGGTTGGTTTTTGATGCACGGAGGTAATCACTTCGATTTGATCCCCGCTTTTCAGTTCGTGGTTGAGCGGTACTAATTTTCCGTTGACACGTGTTCCCCGGGTTTTGATACCGATTTCGGAGTGAATGCTGAAAGCAAAGTCGAGCGAAGTAGCGCCTTTTGGGAGTGATTTGATTTCTCCCTTAGGGGTAAAGACGAAGATTTCTTTGGCGTAGAGATTCATTTTGAAATCTTCTACAAAATCTACGGCATTGGTCTCCGAACTTTCCAGAGCTTCTTTCAGTAAGTTGAGCCAGGTGTCTAATCCGCTTTCTTCGGTAGCGCCTTGTTTGTATTTGTAATGGGCAGCATAGCCTTTTTCGGCTATTTCGTCCATGCGCTCACTGCGCACCTGAATTTCTACCCAGCGGCCTTTGGGTCCCATCACGGTGATGTGCAAGGCTTCGTAACCGGTTGATTTTGGCGAAGAAATCCAATCGCGCAAACGACTTGGACTTGGACGGTAATGGTCGGTCACGATGGAATAGATTTTCCAGGCCAGGAATTTCTCGTCGTGTAAGTTGGATTTGTAGATGATGCGCAACGCAAACTTGTCGTATACTTCATCAAAGGTTACGTTCTGTGCCGCCATTTTTCGGCGGATAGAGTAAATGGATTTCGGGCGACCTTTCATCACATATTCCACGCCTTCATCATCCAGCGACTTTTTCAAAACATCGGATATGGTTTTGATGTATTCGTCCTGTTCTTCCTTGGTCTCTTTGATTTTGCTGACAATATCTTTGTAGATTTCGGGTTCGGTGTATTTTAATCCTAAATCTTCGAGTTTGGTTTTGATGTTGTATAGCCCTAAGCGATGGGCCAAAGGGGCATAAATGTAAAGGGTCTCCGATGCGATTTTGACCTGTTTGTAATCGGGCATGGAATCCATGGTTTGCATGTTGTGCAAGCGGTCGGCAATTTTGATAAGGATTACCCGAACATCATCGTTCAAGGTCAGGAGCATTTTCCGGAAATTTTCCGCCTGCATGGAGATGTTCATGTCTTTTTTGACCTGGGCAATTTTGGTCAGCCCTTCCACCAAATGCGCAATTTTGGGATTGAACATGCGTTCAATATCTTCGATGGTAATATCGGTATCTTCTACCACGTCGTGCATCAAAGCGGCAGCAATACTGGTGGCGCCCAAACCAATTTCGGAAGCCACAATCTTGGCCACGCCGATAGGGTGGAAAATATACGCCTCTCCCGATTTTCTTCGTTGGTCTTTGTGCGCGTCAACGGCTACATCAAAGGCTTTACGGATGAGCTTTTTATCAGCATCGGTTAGCGTTTGATAGCTTATGCGGAGCAATTCTTTGTATTCTCTGGCAATCGCTTTTTTTTCTTCTTCTAAATCAATTTCAGTCATATCATTTCTTCAATCCCCTAAAAATAAGCATTACAAACGAGATGTGCAAATGATAAAGGGGCAGATTTTCCGCTTTAATTTATACGATTAAAATCCAAATCATGGAAGTCATAACTGAAATCCGTCATGGGTGAAATGGCTTTCATTTTGAAGTGATTGGGATTTCCGTTGGTATCTAAATCAAAATAAATAAAAGCATCAGCGTGGAAACTGCGCACATTCCATTTCACGGCAAAAGTGTTGTCTTTGTAAAAGAAAACTTCTCCGGTCAGACGTTTAGAGCGTTTGGAGGCAAAGTACAGTTTTCCTTTTTTCTCAAAAAGGGTCACTTCTCCAAACCAATTGTCTTTAAAGGTTCCGGTGTACTTGTGGGTATCGATTGTAATGGATTTGTCTTTTAAATTTTTGTCAACGGTCATCCAAACTTCATCAGTTACCTTGTCTGCATTGTTTTCACGCTGTTTTCTTTCGTCGCTCAAAGCAATAACGTGATCGGGATTTTGAATACCCAGGTAACGGTCTTTGATGGTGTTGGAGATGGCCATAAAGGCAGGACCGTTTTGTTGATTGGTCAGCACAATGATGCCTAATTTGATATCGGGGATCATCAAAGTTTGGGTAACAATCCCGTCTAAACCACCAGTATGGGACACCTGCAGGTGACCATTGATGTCTTCCAGGCGCCAACCCAAGCCATACGTTCGAAACAAAGTGGTGTACGGGGCAGCATAAGGTGTGGGCATGAGGGTTTGTGGAGACCACATTTCGTCATGTTGTTTTTTGCTGAATAATTGCTGGTTATCACCATATTTTCCGTTGTTCATTTGCACAATCAGCCATTTGCTCAAATCGTTTACGGACGCATACAAACCGGCAGCCGCATCAAAAATGTGGTTGGTATAGCGCGGCACAACTTCAAGCTTTCCGTTGGTAGGCACATGGGGAACAATGGTATTGGTCGTGTCTTTCAATCGCGACCACGATGCGGCACTGTTGGTCATGCCGATGGGTTTCATCAAGCGGGTTTCTACAAAATCACACCAGGATTTCCCCGAAACTCTTTCTATGAGTTCTCCGGCAATCACATACAAAAGATTGTCGTAATCGTATTTGGTTCTGAATCCTGAAACCGGTTTT
The DNA here is from genome assembly GCF_051547105.1 of Flavobacterium sp. XGLA_31. Taxonomy (NCBI): domain Bacteria; kingdom Pseudomonadati; phylum Bacteroidota; class Flavobacteriia; order Flavobacteriales; family Flavobacteriaceae; genus Flavobacterium; species Flavobacterium sp. XGLA_31. The sequence goes on from NZ_JBPTTM010000005.1 coordinate 93,785, forward strand.
AGGTATTGTATGTTTCTGACAATGTCTTTGGGGGTAAAGTCATGTCCGTCAGGCCAAATCATCAAATCACCGGCACCCAAACCAAGCCCGCTGCGGTGGGTCAATAAATCGCGGATGGTGAATTCATTTGTTACATACTCATTGTACATTTTAAACTCCGGCAGGTATTTAATTACCTTATCGTCCCAGTTGATTTTCCCTTCGTCTACCAAAATAGCTAAAGCGGCAGTGGTAAACGATTTGCTGTTGGAAGCAATACCGAAGAGGGTGTTGGCATCAACCTTTTGTTGCGTTTTGATGTTGGTTACGCCATATCCTTTGGCCAAAACCAGTTTTCCGTCTTTGATGATGCCCACAGCAATCCCGGGCACATTAAAGGCTTTGAGGGTTCGCTCCGCTAAAACATCTACTTCTTGTTCCGTGATTTGTGCCGATAACGACAAATTGGTCAACACCAGCAACACAGTTAATTTAAATTTGTTTCGCCAGTTCACATTCATTCGTGTCATAATTTACAATTTACAATTAAAATCCTCTTTGGCGTTTGGCCTCAAAAATCAAAATCGCAGCGGCAACCGACACGTTCATGCTGTCAATTTCGCCCTGCATTGGGATGATGATATTTTGTGTGGCTTTGTCTCGCCAAATTTGGGACAATCCGGTGGCTTCTGTGCCAACGACCAAGGCGGTAGGTGTGGTGTAGTTTTGGGTATGGTATGCGGTTGAGTTCTGCAGCGTTGCACTGTAGAAGTTAATCTTGTTTTCAACTAAAAAGCGGATTACATCTTCCGAAGAGGCCATGGCAATTTGATTCGTAAACAAGCAACCCACGCTCGAACGTACAATATTAGGATTGTATAAATCGGTTTTGGGTTCTGCAATAATCACGGCATCCACATGGGCGGCATCGCATGTACGGAGTATGGCTCCAATATTTCCCGGCTTTTCGATGGCTTCCATCACCACGATTAATGGATTTTCGGGAAGCTTTAAATCAGACAGCAATAAAGCTTTGGTTTTGGCCACTGCCAGGAGGCCTTCTGTAGTATCGCGATAGGCTAGTTTTTGATAGACTTCCCGAGAGATTTCTATTAAGGGAATTGGCTTGCGCGTTATTTTGTGTATTTGTTGTTCCGTAATGAGCTCAGGGAGAAAAAGAATCACTTCCAATTCATAGTTTCCCTTAATCGCCAATTCAATTTCACGTTGGCCTTCAATCAGGAAAGTACCGGTCTGTTTGCGGGTTTTGGCCTTTTCCTGAAGCTGTACCAGGGATTTGATATAAGGGTTTTGTGAAGAGGTGATTTGTTTCATAAACTGCTCAAAAGCTCCAAAGTTAAGTACTTTTTATTACAAAATCCCTCTTGCTTTGATTTCGAGATATTTATTGATAGTGTCTAAGGTCAGGTTTTCGGGTTGGGTCAGTACCGAATGAATACCGTATTTCTTGAGTTCGGTCACGATGAGTTTCTTTTCAAAAATGAATTTTTCAGCGATTACTTTGTCATACACCTCCTGAATGGTTTCCGATTTTTTGTTGGTAATCTGATACAGTTCGGTATTCTGGAAAAAGACCACCACGAGGAGATGACTTTTGGCAATTCCTTTTAAATAGGGGAGTTGACGGTGTAAGCCGTCCATGGTTTCAAAATTGGTATACAAAATAATCAAACTGCGTTGGTTGATATTTTTTTTGATATCGGCATACAAACGGGAATAATCGCTTTCAAAGAAATCCGTTTTTACATTGTAAAGGTTCTCCAGGATTTTTTGCATTTGCGAGGTGCGTTTTTCTGCCACCACACGGTTTTCGATTTTTTTGGAAAACGAAAACATCCCGGCTTTGTCCTGTTTTTTCAGAATCACATTGGACAATACCAAAGAGGCATTGATGGCATAATCCAGCAAGCTCATTCCGTTAAAAGGCATTTTCATGGTGCGGCCTTTGTCAATCGCCATGTAAATGTTCTGTGATTTTTCGTCCTGAAACTGATTTACCATCAGGCTGTTTTTCTTAGCGGTGGCTTTCCAGTTCAGCGTTCGGATGTCATCTCCCGGAACGTATTCTTTGATTTGCTCAAATTCCATGGTATGGCCAATGCGGCGAATTTTTTTAACGCCATATTGAAACAAATTATGGGAAAAGGCAATCAAATCGTATTTGCGCAACTGAATGTAGGAAGGGTAGGTAGGAACCATTTGGTTGTTGTCAAACCGGTATCTTTTTGAAACCAGTTGCAACGGGGAAGAGACATAGATGTTGAGGTTCCCGAAAGAATACTCACCACGCTCTGTGGGACGCAAAGTGTATTGAAATTCATCCGTGGAAGCATTTTTTACTTTGCGGTTGATTTCGAAATTGCGCACCTGAAACTGAACCGGAATTTCATCTATAACCTTGATGTGAATAGTGAAGGTATAGAAGTTTTTAAGACTGACTACAATCGGGTTTTCATCGCCGTTGGAGAGCTTTTCAGGAGCCGTTCTTTGGGCATCGATTCCTTTTTTGTTGCTGAACAAAATTAAAATATCAATGGTAAAAAAGGACAACAGCATCAGCAGGATATACCAGGTAGCGTTGTACAGTACCGGAAACATAAAGGCGCAACAAAACAACATTATGATACCGATAAGGCAATAGAAAAAGAAATTGGTAATATAGAGTTGTTTAAAAAAGTTCACGACTATCTTGGGATTTCAATGCTTTCAATGATTTGCTTGATGATTTCCACGCTGGTTAAGCCTTCCATTTCACGCTCGGGAGTCACAATTACACGGTGTTGCAGTACCGGAATAGCCGCATCTTTGATGTCTTCCGGAGTCACAAAATCACGACCGCGAATAGCAGCAAAGCCTTTGGCCGCGTTCAAAATCGCGATGGAAGCCCTTGGGGAAGCCCCCAAATACAAGAAAGCATTTTCACGGGTGTTGACCACCAATTTGGCGATGTACTCCAAAAGATTGGGTTCCACAAGTATTTGTTTGACCAACGTTTGGTAATTCATGATGTCCTGCGCAGTCAGTACGGCTTTGATGTTTTCCAGCTTACCGGTATTTTGCAGCGAGTGTTCGCGTTGAATGATGTCGATTTCCTCGTTTAATTTAGGATAATCCACATTGATCTTGAACAGAAAACGGTCTAACTGGGCTTCAGGCAAACGATAGGTTCCTTCCTGCTCAATAGGATTTTGAGTGGCCAATACTATAAAAGGCGGATCCAACGGATAACAATGTCCGTCAATGGTAATCTGGCGTTCTTCCATTACTTCAAACAAGGCTGCCTGGGTTTTGGCCGGAGCGCGGTTGATCTCGTCAATCAAAATCAGATTGGAAAAAACAGGTCCTTTTTTGAATTCGAATTCCGATTTTTTTAAATCAAAAACAGAAGTCCCGAGAATGTCGGAAGGCATCAAATCAGGAGTGAACTGAATGCGGCTGAAATCTACCGAAAGGGTTTTGGCAATGATTTTGGCAGTCATCGTTTTTGCTACTCCCGGCACACCTTCAATCAGCACGTGACCGTTGGCTAAGATGGAAACCAGCAACTGGTCAATCATCTTGTGTTGCCCCACGATTACTGTTTCCATTTCCGCTTTGATTTTATCGATGCTTGCGCGAAGCGGTTCCAGGTTGATTCTCGACTGAAAATTTACATTTTCATTGCTTTCAAAGTTTTCTGTATGTTCCATTAGTTGATAATTTTGTCTATTGCATTATTGATTTCGATTAAATCACTCTCGATGCTTTGATGGTAACTCTTACGTTGATAATTAATCAAATATACCAAGTGTTCTATATCTTTTAACTCTTTTCCGGTTTTTGCCTGTAATTTTTTGATGAAATTTTCATCCAACAGGGTAGTGTCAATCAAATATTCGTTTCGGATGCGTTCCAAAAAGTAAATAATTTTTTTGTCAATCAGGTTCTGATGATTGCCTTCCTGATAGTATAAATTTCCAATGGTCTTCGTGAAATCAACGGTTGTATTGGGCAACGGTTTTAAAATCGGAATGATGCGCTGCCTTCTTTTGGCATTAAAAATGATAAAGACCACCATGCCCAGCAGGAATAAATACCATGCCCATTTCAGTGCGGGCTGACTCAAAATATATTGAAAAGGAGAACCCGATTCAATTAAACCATTTTGATCTTTAATCAACCAAAACAAGTTGCCGTGAGGCATGTAGGTCAGGATTTTTTCAGCATATTCGGCGTGATTGTCTTTGAGTAAATGATAATTGGTAAACGCAGTCGGTTCTAAATGAATAAAGAAATGCCCTTTGCCGAATGTAGTCTCTATGAAGTTGACATGTTTCTTTTTGTCACTGCCCAGATACCCCAAAACAGTAGTGTGAAGCGTGTCAATACTGGAAAAAAAGTAACCGCCGCCGCCCTTGTTCATATCGTATTTTTGAACGCCCAAGTGGGTATTGGCCATCCAGCAATCCATTTTGGTATTCAATTCAAATTGAGCGCCAATTTTAATTTTTAGCGAATCAGTGAAAATCTTCGGCAGATTCTCAACGCTCAAAAAAGCAGTATTCCCTTGGCTTACAAAAGAAAACAGTTCTTTGGTGGATTGGTCATCAATGAGGTAATTATCGCAAATGTGCAATACGGTTCCGCTGACGGGGTAACTTTTAGCTAAGGTATCTTCGTTGGCATAATCGTATTCGTCGTAATCGGCTACAGGGACTAAAAACTCATAGACTGTTTGACTGACTTTTTTAACTTTATTGTGCGGTAAAAGAGAGCCGGTCTCATGGTCAAAAACATACAATCCGTAGGGTATCTTATCCCTCAAGTCATAACTCGGTGACCAATCCACCGGTTTAGGGCGCACAGCATCAATCCAAATGGCTCCCGCCACCAGCACAACCAAAATGAAAATATATATTTTGAGTGTTCGGTTCATTATCGGATGGATTTCAAAGTGTTTTCAAATGCCTTTTGTGCCTGTAAAAACATCTGCTCGTTTATTTCAAATTCACCATACCAAATGTAATTGTACAAATAGGAAAGGTATTGGAAATCGGTCTTTAAATCGGCCGATTGAATTTCGTATAAATAGTCGGAGTTGGTTTTGTCGGCATGCCATTCAATCAGGCTGCGTTCTGAAAGTTGTTTCAGGGTCCACAAATAATAATAGCGGATAACCAGACGACTATCGCCTGATTTCAGCGTCTCTTTAATCAATTTCTCAAAATCAACATGAATAAGATTCTTTTCAATATCATCATCATGAATGATTTTCTTGGTGGTTGATTTGCCAAAAACCCATTCTCCTTCCTTGTTGAGTATGATTTTTACAATCAGATAAATAACATACACCACAATCAGTACGGCAATAATTTTCAGGGCGATGTCAACATAATCCTTTGATTTATTATCGTTGAAACCGAAATATTCCCTGAACCAATGGGCCAGCCATTCTTTAAAGCGTTCCCATATGCTTTTTTGATCGCCCAGTTTTACTTCGTATTTAAAGTCATCCGATTGGTATTTCTCTTTAAAATGGGGTGGGAGCTTGGGTTTGTCAGCCACGGCACCCTGATCCGTTTTGATATCTTTTTCCGTATAGGTTACAGCAGCCTTTTGGGCTGTTGCCAAAGAATCCTGCGACCATGAAGGGACAGCCAGTAAAAGCCAGAAAAAGAAAAAGAGTTTATTCAAGGCCAATAGAATCTATAGAGTCGTTAGAGCTGATGTTTTCGTCAAATTCTCTTCGGCTGTAGTAGACTAAGCCTTGATTGACCATTAATAAATTGTTCAAAATAAAACTGGCCAACATGGAAATCACCATAACAACAGTCATCATGATTTTCATCGTGGATAAACCGTCAGCATTAGCCTGCGGATTTTCTATAGTCGTGAAAACCGAAGCCACTCCAAACATATAAGGAATAAAAGTGAAAACCGTCATCGAAACCTGAATCATAATATACATCACCATGGCCGACCCGACAATAGGGAAATATTGATTTTTGATATGGTAAAATCCGTCTCCATAGGCTTCAAACAGCCCTTTGTCATTGTTGAGGTACTCAAAGAAACTCAGGATAATCCAACTGAAAGCCGTAGGTATCGCCAGTAAAAGCATCGGAATTCCGATAAGAATAAAGCAAAGCAAAACCAGCAAGGCAAACACGACGAACAGGATGGGCGTAATAAGGAATACGGTTCCGAGGAAAAAAAGGAGAATCTTCCCGAACTTTTTCCTGAAGTTTTGCAATACCTCCCTTACTTCAAAACCGCTGCCTTTGTTTTGGTCATACAAATCCATGTAAAGTACCGGTATAGAATAATTCAGCATACTCAGCAGGATGATAAATAAAAACAGAAATACCGCGACCAGAATGATAACAGCAATATTATCTAAAAGATACCCTTGCAGGTAATCGGCATTTGCGTTTCCGTCTCGGCCGGTATTGAGTGTGAAATCAAAATAAACCTGAAAAAGAAAATAAGAAGCCACCACCAGTAAAAGCAACATCGCGCCGCTTATGGTGAAATACGTTTTCAAATAGTGCTTTCCGGTTTGTCTGAAAAACTGAAAAGTGTCACTGATGTAGTCGCCGAATTCTCTTCTTTTAAATAGTTCAAACATAGTTTCAGGAATTGAGTTTTTTATGGACTAAAGTGGGATAAATCAAATAATAAAAAGAGATAACAGTTAAGGTCCCCAGGATGATAATGGTATTAAGCCACTGAGGCATTTCAAGGGCATAACGGGTGATAAAACCTTCCATAAAACCGGCCGCAATGGTAAACGGAATGGTGCTGACAAATATTTTCAAACTGTCGCGTATCCCTATTTTAAATGAGTTCAGACGCGAAAAAGTTCGGGGAAACAGCAATGAAGCGCCGAGGATAAAACCACAGGCGGCTTCCACCACCATGCCAAATATTTCCATACAACCATGAATCCAAATACCGCGAACACTGGCACCAAAAACACCGTGTTGGTAAAAGAAGTACTGAAAGGAACCCAACATAATACAGTTGTAAATCAGAAAAAGAAAAGTACCGATGCCGCCAAAAATACCATACAGATAACTTCGGGCTCCAACGCCTAAATTGTTGGCAGTAATCCCGATAAAACTCTGCACACTGCCACTCGATTTATACACCGCTACCGGGTTTCCTTTTTTGATGTTCTCCAAAGTCATATTCACATAGCCATCGCCTAAAATCAAGCGGACAAAATTCTCGTCATAACGGGCCGATACGACCCCTATGGCTACCGCGGCAAAAAAAATAAGAAACGCATATAGCAAATACCTCCGGTACTGATAAACAGTCAACGGCACCTCGGTTTTGAAAAATTCGATGAATCGGTTTTTCTCTTCTCGTTTGGTTTTATAAATTTTCTGGTAAATTTGTGAAGCTAAATAGTTTAAGTAAACCGTGGTTTTACTTTTGGGATAGTACGTTTGTGCATACGATAAATCATTAACCAAATGAATGTACAAATTTGCCATTTCATCAGGATTTTTTTTAGATTTACCAAAAATTGCCTGTTCAAAGTCAAGCCATTTTTGTTTGTTTTGTTTTATGAATGCAACTTCCCTCATCGAATGCTAAAATAGGAATTATGACACAACTTTCTATAAATACAACACAAAATGTTGTGATAAATTTTTCCGCCGCTTCAGTGGGAGAACGAATAGGGGCTTATCTGCTTGATTTACTGATAAAAATAGCCTATTTCATAGTGATAATAGTGCTCATGAACTATGTTTTTCACATGGATAAAATATTTTCAGGTATGGATCCCTGGACGATTATGGCCATCATTACCGTCATTTCGTTACCCGTCATTTTCTATTCTTTATTCTTCGAAATTTGGCTCGAAGGGCAAACCTTAGGAAAAAGAATGGTAAAAATCAAAGTCGTAAAAATCGACGGCTATCAGGCATCCGTCGGCGATTATATCATCCGTTGGATGTTCCGACTCATCGATATTTCCATCGGCATGGGCATCATTGGTTTGATTGCCATGGTGGTCAACAAAAAAACACAGCGTTTAGGCGATATCTCAGCCGGGACTGCTGTCATTACCTTGAAAAGTAACATTTCAATAAACCATACCATACTCGAAGAAATCGGAGACAATTACCAACCTAAATACCCTTTAGTCATCAAACTGTCAGACAACGATGCCCGCATCATCAAGGAAACATTTCACGTGGCTTTAAAAAATGCCGATTATGTGGTGCTAAACAAATTAACGTCCAAAATCGAACAGGTAACCGGCATTAAAAACGAGTTGGGCAGCACCAAAGAATTTATCCAAACCATTCTCAAAGATTATAATTACTACACGCAAAGTATGTAGTTAGTAGTAATTTTTCACCACATGAAAACATCAAGGAAATATCTATGTTTAATTCTTGTTTTGGCTTTTTTAGGATGTAAACCTAAAACTCAAAAAGCGGAAATAGCAAAGCCAACAGAAAGTAAAAAAGAAAACGTTGAAATTAAGATTCCAAAAAATGTTGATAGTGATTTCAAGGTTTTCCTTAACTATTTTAGTAAAGATTCCATTTTTCAGATTAGCCGAGTTAACTTTCCGCTAAAGGTGATGGAAGTTGACGAGAATAATACGCTTGAGTCAATTGAAAAGACTATATCGAAAACAGAATATACAACACTTGACTTTGAATATCCAAAAGACGCTTTGACAAGAGAATATGATAAATACACCCAAAAAATAAAAACAAACGGAAACAAAGCAATTATTGAAATTAGAGGTTATGACAACGGAATATGCACAGATTTCTTTTTTGAAAAACTAAATGGTAAATGGTTTCTCAAAAGTTGGAACGACACGTCAGACTAAAAAAACTAATGCTAACAGAGCTTTCCCCCGCTACCGCGCGAAACCGAAGGTTCGACGAAGTCAATCTTTCGCTTGGTTGTTACTGAAACCAAGGGTTCAACAAGGTCCATCTTCCACATGGATGCTAACAGAAAGTACTTGAACGTTATTGTTTTTTGCCGGGTAAGAAATAATTGGTAAGTTTGAGTCAGTAAGTGTAGGCAAAGGAAAAGCGTATGTTTTGCAGATGTTTACAAGTTAGCGACAACAAGCATGCAACTACATCTAATGACGATAATCTAAAGAGAATATGTGTCGAATTTATAACACAATTGGATCGCTAAGTTTCATACAATCTCATTTAATAAGAAATGATTTTGACGAATTCCATTCGTTAGACGAATTGATTAATTTTCAGAAAAATTATCACTTTACAGAACAAAAAGTTATTTCAGAACATACTTCAGTAATTCAAAAAGAGAAAGAGAATCTTGAAGAGAATATTGCAGAATTAAACAAAATCATTTTGGAGAGTTCCAATAAACTTGAAGATGAATTAAAACAAAGGCTTTTTAATTTGAATAAACAAATTGAAAATCTACCAGCGCCTAATTCTAATTTTATTTCAATTATCTCAGATTACTATAATAACACTCTTATTTGGACAAAAATTTGGTTAACACCAATTGTATTTCGTATAAAAATTATCAATCTAAAACGAAAGTCTAAAAAATCACTTTACGATAAAATCACACGGTTTAATTTTATAGAAAATAACTTCCAAGAAGCAGTAAAGGAAAGTAGTTCCATAGATTTACAATTACTTCAAAGACAAAGCAAAATAGTTAAAGAAATAAACAATTCGATTTATGGTGCCATTGGTGAACAAAAAGTTGTAAATACATTAGAAAAATTATCTGACGAGTTTATTTTAATTAATGACTTCAGTTGTTGCTTTCAAAACCCAATAAAAAATAGAAACGAGAACGATTTTATAAAGTCAATCCAAATTGATCATTTATTGATTTCACCTTCTGGAATCTTCATAATCGAAACCAAAAACTGGAGTAAACATTCTCAAGAAAAGCTAAATTTATTTTCCCCTGTTCAGCAAGTTAAAAGAACCAACTATGCACTATATAGATTACTGGCTGACAGTATAAAAAAAATAAACGGGAATTTCGCAAAACATCAGTGGGGTGACAGAAAAATTCCAATTAGAAATATTATTGTATTCACTAATGAAAAGCCAACAGAAGAATTTCAATTTGTCAAAATTTTAGGATTGAACCAATTGCTTAGCTATATAAATTACTTTGAACCTTGTTTCAAACCTAACGAAGTAGAAGCCATAGCAGAATTTTTGAAAAAGATTTCTGTTCAAAAAAATATTGTATCAAGGCTTACTGTCAGTAACAACGACAACCTCCGATAGCGCGGATTTGTACTCCGCTCCACCAACAATTTAAAACGCTCCAAAAACCAACTTCAACAGTTTTACCAACTCACTTGGTAGTTTTGCCAAATTACTTCCCGGTTTTACCAACTTACTTCCTGGTTTTGCCAACTTACTTCCCGGTTTTACCAACTTGCTTGTTAGTTTTTACAACTTGCTTGGTAGTTTTTGTAACTTGCTTGGTAGTTTTAGCAACTTACTTGTTAGTTATAGCAACTTGCTTGTTAGTTTTACCAACTCGCTTGTTAGTTTTTGCAATTTGCTTGTTAGTTTTACCAACTTGCTTGGTAGTTTTCGCAACTTGCTTGTTAGTTTTGCCACCTGCATTGATAGTTTTCCCACCTCAAAAACCCATGTGCATACCACGGCTAACCCTAAGAGGTCGCTCTTGTTTCGTTTTAAGTAAATGAATGGGTAGCGTGCAAGGCAAACCAAAAGACAGCCTGTTAATGCACTATGTAAATAAAGCCGTTTAAGGGATTCGGATAGTCAGGGTCATTCAGAAAAAGCAAGTAATAGAAAGTGCCGTCAGTCGATTTTTTCAGTTCAAAACCGTCTCTGACATAGCCATTCCAGTTGCCGCTGTTTGGATCACCGGTCCATATCAAACGACCCCAACGGTTGTAGATTTCAATTCTGTAATCCAGAAAAATATTCTTCAAACCGCCTATATAAAACTCATCATTTTTACCGTCATTATTGGCCGAAATATAATTGTAAACAATAGGCGGACAGTTTCGGGTTTTCAGCTCAAAAGAGGTCAGACTGTAGCAATGCGCATTGTCAATCCGAACAAAAATTTCCTTCGGCGTAGTGGTCGCCTGATAATTAGAAAGATTTAAAATGGGACTCACTTCATGAATGGCATCCTCTGCCGATTCATAAAAATGCACCACATCATCGGGATTTAGTTTCACAGCATCTTCATAGGCCGCAAAGTCAAAAGTCCCCTTGGTAAACCCTTCGTTGCAGGATATCAAAGGGTCCAAAGCAGCAAAGCCCGGAGAATGCCACAGACTTTCAGTAATGGAGTACCCATTATTGTTTTCATTCAGTTCATTCACGATACCGGTGCCATTTCCGGTGTCATCCACCACAAACTGTATTTCAAAATCGGTTGGAGTGCCTTCAGGCAAGTGTAGTGTGATTTGGGAGGACAAAGAACCGTCCACCGGAATCACCGTAGCGGTATAAGTAGTTTGCAGCCATTGTCCATTCACATAAATAGCGATGGGAGTTTGAGCCGGCAGCGAATTGGTACAGTTAAAATTCCCCACAGTATAATGAACGTCAATAGTATTCGAATCACAGACTTTGTCCACACTGTCAATCGTCACCGTGGCATCGGGCAATTGGTTGTTGAGTTTGGTAACTACCGTATTAATCATGATAAAATCCTGAGTAGAGCTCAGTTTGATTTGAGCAGTAGCATCACCCACCTGTATGTAATTCTGAATATCGTATATATCCAAATCCATATTGTAAAGGGTATTGCTCCCCGTCACCGAATTCGTTCCGTTGAACACATTATTGGTGGGATTCAAAGCATTACTAAGGACGTTGTTGTTGAATTGAAAATGTTCAGTCGCCAATAAGGCATCTCCTTCCCAAGCTAAAAAACCAATTTTCGAATTGTTGTTATCCAATACATTCAAACTGTTCAGATTGATGACTAAATCATCCGGAACACCCTGCAACCCATCATAAACGTTAATTTGATTCAACGGCAGTGACGGGTTTTTATAAACGATGACAATGGCCCAGCCGGCAAAATTGGTTCTTCGTTGCAAATGAAGCTCTTCAAACGCGGAAATGTCCAAATCAGACAGGGTATAATCCCCGTTTCCGGTGGCTAACACCTGATTGGTAATGTCTTTAAAAGCACTGAAATAAGTAAAATCAACACCGTTAAAGGTTTTGAGTAAAGAAAATGTTCGGTCGGGGGTAATAGTCTCCGCATTCAGGGTAACTTCAAAATCACCGTCTCCGCTTCCGGCCCAGTAGAGGTAGGCTTTTTCAATCTCATCGGTAGGATTCATGTTCAACGTAGCCGTTGATGAGGTGCCGGTTACATAGGCAAATATGGAATTGTTTTCGGCACTATTCATCGTATTGCCGATAAACGTGAAATCATAGCGTCCGTTAAATTGTTGAAATAAGTTTACATCTTGCCCATAAGCTGAAAAAAAACAGCTTAAGACTGTAATAAACACCAACAAATAACGTTTTAACTTCACTGTTAATTGGTTTAAGGTGTTTAAAATTACTCATTTATTCCTGAAAATCTAATTTTTAACAATCATTAAGGTATTTAAAAATAAATGTTTAATTTTCCAATGTTTAAACAAAACCCGTGAAAAACTATACTGTCAGACGTTTCGAGTCTCGTGATACCGCGCTTTGGAATGCTTTTATTGGCCAGGCTAAAAACGCTACCTTCCTGTTTCACCGCGATTTTATGGACTACCATGCTGATCGATTTCAGGATTTCTCCCTACTTGTTTTTGAAGAAGAACAACTAATTGCCGTTCTTCCCGCTCACATCGAGAACGGGACTGTTTTTTCACATTGGGGACTAACGTACGGTGGGTTTGTTCTTAATGAGGATGTAAGGTTAGGAGAGGCTTTGGAGGTGGTTAGGCAGACATTACGTTTTTTGCATGTAAATGAAATTGAGACCCTGCGGTTAAAATTGATTCCCGGCTTTTATAACAGTTGTTTTGCCGAAGAAATAGAATATGCTTTGTTTTTGGTTAATGCGGAATTAATCCGTAGAGATTGCCTGTCGGTTATAGAATTAACCAAAAAGCATTCGATTTCCAGAATACGAAAAAGAGGCATTGCAAGAGCCAAAAGCAATGATTTAAAGGTTCGGGAAGCAAATGATTTTGAAGTTTTTTGGAATGATTTGTTGATTCCGAATCTTAAGAATAAGTACAATGCCGCTCCGGTTCATAGTCTTGAGGAAATTTGTTACCTGAAAGAAAAATTTCCGGATAATATCAAACAGTTCAATGTTCTTCATCAGGATGAAATTGTAGGGGGGGTAACGGTCTTCATCAATAAAAATGTGGCTCATCTCCAATATGTTTCGGGTACAGATAAAGATAATGAATTGGGTAGTTTAGATTTTCTGTACCATTATTTGATTACCGAAGTGTATCAGGACAAAGATTATTTTGATTTTGGCCCGTCACACGAGAACAAAGGAAAAAATATCAATAAAGGAATACTATATTGGAAAGAGAGTTTTGGTGCTAAAACTACAGTTCAGGATTTTTACAACATTAAAACCGCCAAGCATACACTTTTAGAAAACGTTTTGATATGATAAAGTTTTTAGATTTACAAAAGATAAACATTCAGTATCAGGACCAGTTTCAAAAAAAGCTGCAGTTGATTTTGGAAAAGGGATGGTTTGTTTTAGGCGATGAGGTCAAAACCTTTGAGAGGGACTTTGCCAAATACTGCGGAACCAAACACTGTATCGGAGTGGGAAATGGTTTGGATGCTTTAGTGTTGATTTTTAAGGCTTATATCGAACTTGGAAAGCTTCAAAAAGGGGATGAGGTTATCGTGCCGGCCAATACCTATATTGCCAGTATATTGGCGGTTTTACAGGCTGATCTTGTTCCGGTCTTGGTGGAACCCAAAGCGGAAACGTACAACATTAATCCCAATTTGATTTCAGAAAAAATAACCTCCAAAACCAAAGCCATCTTAGCCGTGCATTTATACGGACAACTGGCCGAAATGGAAGCCATAAACAGCATAGCGGGAGAACACAATTTGCTGGTGATAGAAGATGCCGCGCAGGCGCATGGTGCTGCCATAGGAAATAAAAAAGCCGGAAACTGGGGCAATGCCGCAGGCTTTAGTTTTTATCCCGGAAAAAACCTGGGAGCTTTGGGTGATGCCGGTGCTGTCACAACCAGTGATGCCGACTTGGCCCAAATGATTTTTTCACTCAGAAATTACGGTTCGGATAAGAAGTATCACAACAAATACATCGGAGTGAATTCTCGTCTGGATGAGATGCAGGCCGCTTTCTTGAATGTCAAATTACCTCATTTGGATTCGGAAAATGCGGCACGTAAAGCCATTGCGGCACGCTATACGAGTGAAGTTAAAAACCCTAAAATTAAGTTACCGTATTGGTCTCATTCGGAAGATCATGTGTTCCATTTGTTTGTAATTCAAACCAAGAACAGAGCCGAATTAGAGGATTACATGAAACGAAATCAAGTGGAGACGTTGATTCACTATCCTGTTCCTCCTCACCGGCAACAGGCGTTACCTCATTGGAATTTGCTTTCTTTCCCCATTACCGAAACGATTCATGAGGAAGTAGTAAGTCTTCCTATGAGTTCCGTTATGAGTAAAGAGGAAGTAGACTTTGTGATTGAAACTTTAAATAAATATTAAGTTTGTCAGAAAGTAAAAAAACATATCAGCAAATCCTTAAAACTACTTCACTATTTGGGAGTATACAGGTGATTTCTATTATCATATCGGTTATAAAATCAAAGCTAATATCGGTGCTGATTGGTCCGGTTGGTTTTGGTGTTGCATCATTGTTAAATGCAACACTGAATGTTATTTCAGGAATTAGTGGCTTTGGACTGGAAGTGAGTGGTGTAAAACATGTTTCATCAAACTATGAACATGAAGACAGTACCACCGTCGATAGACAAATTTCAATTATTAGGAAATTAGCATTAGTAACCGGTCTTTTAGGAATGATTTTGGGAATTGTATTCTCAAAGTGGTTGAGTATAATCACGTTTGGAAATCCTAATTATACGTACTCTTTTGCTTTTATTTCCATAACATTATTTTTTAAACAATTAATGTCAGCTGAAATCGTAGTCCTTCAGGGATTGAGAAAACTCAAATTATTAGCGTATGCTAATTTTTATGGTAGTTTAGTGGGTTTGTTGTTTTCTGTACCGCTTTACTTTTACTTCAAAATAGACGCTATAGTACCTGGTATTATACTCGCTTATTTCTTTTCAATGGTTTTTGCCTTTGTGTATACTAAACAAATTAAAATCAAAAAAGTAAGTCTGAAGAATGATAGTTTTATGAAAGAAGCGAAAAGTATCTTGAAATTGGGAGTGGCGCTTACTTTTACCGGGATACTCACTCTTTTGGCTTCTTATTTAATTCAAATATACTTGGCTAAAAACGCAGGAATAGAGGTTGTAGGTTATTATAATGCAGGCTTTACATTGTTGAATTCTTATGTGGGTGTATTGTTTGTTGCTATGAGTACAGATTATTTTCCGAGATTAGCTGCAATTAGTCATGATAATAAAAAAGTAAAAGAGGCCATTTTGCAACAAGCTTTGATAGGTGTTTTGATTATAACCCCCATAATATTAGTGTTTTTTTCGTTCTCTGGTATGATACTGCAAGTATTGTTTTCTGCTAAGTTTAAAGTCATTGCTACAATGGTTTCTATTGGTGTTTTTGGAATGTTATTCAGGGTTGTTTCGTTTTCTATGGGATATGTTCTTTTAGCTAAGGCTGAATCAAGGCTTTTCATGAAAACTGCTGTGGGATTTAATTCATTGTATTTTTTCCTGAGTATATTTGGCTATAAATGGTATGGATTGTCAGGGTTAGGAATTGCTTTTACAGGGTATTATTTTCTGCATTTAATGGTATTGGCAGCTATAGTTTATAAAAAATACAATTTTACTTTTAATAAAGAATTTATAGGCATTTTTGTAGTTTGTGTACTGTTTTGTGCAATCACATTTTTATTTAGAATGATAGAAAATGAGATGTGGAATACAGTTTTATCGGTGGGAATGATTCTGATTTCAAGCTTGTTTTCAATAATTAAAATCAACAATAAAGTTGATATTATTGCTGTCTTACAACAAAAGAAAGACTAAAGAGAATGAATATATTTAAAGAAACATACAGATATTTGGGCAAATGTTACCGAAGAGTAAAATTTTTAACCAAAATAAATTGGATTAAAACCATTTACTTTAATTTTAAAATGTTTCCTTTTCCAACAGCAAAAAAAATGCCGGTCTATTTTTATGGGAAAGTAAAACTTAGTAATATCAGCGGTACAATAATTATAGAAGCGCCAATTAAATCAGGAATGATTGGTTTTGGCCAGCCCTACGAGATTATTACACAATCTAAGAGAACTGCTGAGCTGTTTTTGGAAGGAACTTTCGTTTGTAGGGGACATATTCAGTTTGGTAAAGATTTCTTTGTTTATGTAGCTAAAAGCGCTGTTTTAGAGATGGGACACATGTCCTCATTAGGAAACTCAGGTAAAATTATTTGTTATTATAAAATTACTTTGGGAGATTATTGCCGGATAGGCTTTGAATCTCAGTTGATTGATTCAACAATACATCAGATGATTGATACAGTATCAAAAGACAAATTTCCAATGGTATCAGCTATTGTTTTAGGGAGCTTTAATTATTTTGGGAATAGAATTACGATTATGAAAGATACTGTGACTCCTATGTATTGCTCAATTGCCTCAAGTAGTTTGTGTAATAAAGATTATACACCACTAGGAAAAAATATTCTTATAGGAGGCGTACCGGCGAAATTGTTGAAAAATAATATTTGCAGAGATTGGGAGGAAGAAATCCCTCATTTGAATCAGTGGCTTATTGTATAGAGTGTTCAATATTTATAAAGCAATCGCAGTCTTATCTTTAATTCAATAACTATAAGTTTTAAAACGAGCCAGTAATAAGCATTTTTAAAATTTAAAATCATTTCGTAGTGAATCCGCTTTAAAATGGCTTTATCCTCTTCTCTGGTTCTGTTTAAACAATAAACCTTTTTAATGATGAGGTAGGTCGATAGGTTTATTTTTCTGGATAAAGGACTTTTCTTTCTGTGAAAATTAGTGCCTAGAGAATTCTGAAGTACTCTTTTTTGAAATAGAATCTCGTCAATAAAATCAATCTGGTAAATGCGTGAGGCTCTGATCCAGAAATCAAGATCTTCATAAGCCAAATTTTCATCATACCCATTTAGCTTTTCATAAACTTCTTTTTTTACCATGGCTGTGACTGAGCATAAAGCTTCGTGACCACCGGTGATGATTCTTAAATACTCATCACTGCTTTCTCTTTTATGCAATACTTTTCCGTTTCTGTCTACTTTAAAAAAAGGTTCTATGAAATTCCCTTTTTCGTCTATAAGTGAAGCATTTGCATATACAATCCCCAGATTTTTATTTGTACTGCTCAAAAATTTCTCAACTTGTTTTGTAATACAGTTTGGCAGTAAAATATCATCTGTCGCAAAATCGATAAGGTAGTCTCCTTTGGCTATTTTCAACCCCAGATTGAAGGCTTTAGTATTTCCTAAGTTTTGGGAATTTTTGATAAATGTAATCTCTGGTTTATCAAGCAGCCATGTTTCAATTACAGAAACTGAATTGTCCGTACTACAATCATCAATTATAATGATTTCGATAGAACTATAGTGTTGTGAGAGTACTGAATCGAGACTTTCTACTATAAATTCAGCATGATTATAACATAAACAAACAACACTAATTAGTGGAAATTTTTCCATAAATGAAACAAAACGATTTATATTTGGCAATAAAAGTAGGGATTCAAAAATGATTGAACAACACAAAAAATTTAAAATTGCCTTAATAGGATATCGACTAAGTTCCGGAGGTAGTGACAGGGTGATGGCAAGGCTTTCCCTCTTTTTTGAAAAACAAGGAATAGAGGTGCATAACCTTATTGTTATCGATCAGGTAACTTATCCCTATGCAGGAAAACTGGTTAATTTAGGATTACTCAAGAAATATGGTAACAGCTTATTCAATAGAGTCAACCGCATGCGGGTTTTGAAAAGATATTTAAACGAAAATCAATTTGATTATATCATTGATTTTCGTTTCCGGATAAAACCATTACAGGAGCTTATTTTGGCTCGGTGTATTTACAATACCAAAACAATCTTCACAGTTCATAGTTATCTGATTGACCATTATATGCCCAATTGGTCTTGGTTGACCAGACTGATATACAATCATTCTTACAGCATTGTTGCGGTAAGCAATCAAATAAAATCTCGAATACAGTCTAAGCATCAACTTAAAAATGTAGTTACAATTTTAAATCCAATTGATATTATTGAGATCGATGCCAAAAAAGAGGAATCTATTGATTTGGATTATGAGTATATCATAGCCGTCGGGCAGTTTGAGAACCCATTAAAGCAATTTGATAAACTCATTACCAATTATGCTCTGTCCGATTTACCCCAAAAGAATATTCATTTGGTAATTTTAGGTGATGGGAATGTTGCAAATTTGGAGAGTATAATCACAGCAGCTAAGGCTTCAAAATGGGTTCATTTATTGGGTTACCAAGACAATCCGTTTAAGTATCTTGCTAAGGCAAAATTTTTGGTCCTATCAAGCCAAAACGAAGGTTTCCCTAATGTAATCATGGAAGCATTAGCTGTTCAAACACCTGTAGTGTCATTTGATTGCCCTTCGGGGCCAAAGGAAATGCTTAATGGTAAAAATGGTATTTTAGTTGAAAATCAAAACTGGACTGAACTGATTAATGCCATGAACAGAATGATTAATGATGAGGCTTTTTATGAATTGTGTAAACAAAACAGCAGAGAAAGTTGCAATCCGTTTTTAATCGAAACCATAGGAAAACAATGGATGGATCTGATGAACATAAAATAGGGATTCAACCCTTTCTTACTCAAATTAAAAGATTAAGTTTTTGAAAAGATAGAAATCTATATAGTATTTTTACGCACTAAAAAATATCCAATTTATAAATGAGATTAATTAACATTCCTATAGTTGAAGATGTGTCAGGAAATTTAGCATTTATTCAAAATGACACAGTCCCTTTTGAATTTAAACGGGTTTATTACCTTTATGATGTACCTTCTAATTCGTTTCGTGGAGGTCATTCGCATATTCATCAACAAGAATTTTTAATCCCATTAAGCGGAAGTTTTGAAGTGATTCTGGATGATGGAGTTCAAAGATCTTCCTATGTGTTGGACAAACCGAATGTAGGCTTGTTGATTGAAACCGGAATTTGGCGCGAACTTCAAAAATTTTCCTCAAATGCGGTTTGTTTGGTATTGTCATCAGATGTATTTAAAGAGGAAGATTACATAAGAAACTATGACGATTTTTTGGCGTCTAAAAAATGAAAATTCTTTATATAACCCCAAAAATTAACGATGCTGGAGGTGTAGCAAAAGTATTGTCAATAAAAACGGATTATCTTATCCGGCAGCATAATTACACTATCCATATTGTGACACAGAATGATGGAGGGAAAGATGTTTTTTATGATTATCATCCCAATATTCAACACCACAATATTGTTTTAAAAGGCAATCCCGTTGCTTTTTTATACCAATACAAAAAGCAAATAGAACGCCTAATTAAGGTGGTTAATCCCGAAATTGTTGTACTTTGTGATTTCGGATGGAAAGCTTTTCTGTTTCCTTTTGTAATCAAAACAGCAAAGCCGGTTGTGTTTGAAGTGCATGCGTCAAAGTTCAATGAGCCTGTTGCATATAAAAATAATTGGTTTAACCGTTTGTTACACCAATCAAAATACTTCTTCAGGAATTACAGTATTCGGAAATTTGAAGCTCTCGTCACACTATCGCAAGATGCTTTGGCTGAATGGAATGCTGATAAAGGAATAGTAATTCCTAATCCTATTGTTGTAAACAACATTTCGCTACCTGATTTAGAATCAAAAAAAGTGATAGCAGCCGCTCGCTACTCCTATGAAAAAGGGTTAGATCGATTGTTGCGTATTTGGCAATTGGTAATTGTAAAGCACCCAGATTGGGTATTGGAAATTTACGGTAAAACTTCAGATGGTTTACCTCTGGAAAAAGTAGCTGAAAATTTGAATATTGAACATTCTGTCCGCTTTTTAACCCCGGTAAAAAATATAGAAGAAAAATATAGTGATGCTTCTATCTATGCAATGACTTCCAGGTCTGAGGCCTTTGCTATGGTAGTTTTAGAGGCGATGTGTTGTGGCTTACCGGTTGTTGCATTTGATTGCCCGGTAGGTCCAAGGGCTTTAATTAAAGATAAAGAAAACGGCTTTCTGATTGAAGATGATAACATCGTTGCCTATGCTAATCAGCTAATACTTCTTATGGATAGTTTAGAGTTGAGACAGAAAGTAGGAGCAAATGCCCTAAAGATGAAAGCTAAATATTCCTTGGACTTTGTGATGAACCAATGGCATGAGTTTTTTCAGCAATTTTTGAAATGATTTAGAATGCTAAGAAATCTTTGTGTTTTATCATTTCAAAACATTCGAATTTTTCAGTGGCAAAAGGGTGCTGTAAAGTGGTCTCTATACTAATTTCAGGCAAGTCTTTCTCTGCCAATCCGTTTTTTATAAAAAATAAATTGTTTCCGTATTCGTTAGCACCAATCAAGCGATATCCTTTTTTCTTTCCTAATTTTTGCAAAGCCAAACCGGAAGCACCATAATAGTAGTTGTTTGTTACATCTCCCTTAAAGTCTGCCTGATAGGGTACCACCAGATTTTGTACCCCAAAGACGACCTGACTTTCAATCATGACCACTCTGGGTTGAATAACATCCAACGCTTCCCAAATCCAGTAATCGTTGCCGTCAATATCTATGGATAAAAAATCGATTTCCCCTTCAAAACCGTGACTTTTCAAGAGTTGGTTCACATTGTCTTTGGTCAAAAAACAAGCCGCAAATTGGGGTTTATAACTCCAGGTATCGGGTGTTTTTTTATAAAAGCGTTGTCCTATTTCCAACAGTTTTTTGTCACCGTCCACAAACAGACCTTTCCAGTTAAAATGTACTGCCAAATTAGCACAATTGCTGTTTACACAATCATTCGAACCCAAATCGACAAAGGTTTTGGTTCCCATCCCGATAAGTGAAAATATATATAGCAGCTTGCCATCTTCTTCAAACTGTGAAAAAACTTTAAATCCGGTTTCATTAAATTGAGGTAAAACAGAGTTGCGTTGGCAATCTTTGTAATAATGAAACAATTTCACTTGTTGAATTTGGGTCGAACATGATAGTTGAGAACTAAGCTTAAGTTTATAAAAATATTTCTTCAGAAAATAGGTTATTGTTTTTTTAAGCATAGTGTATTTATTTATTTCAAAAGTAATTTAATTTCGCCGGAACATCAAAAATATGTTACTTTTGTTAGCCTTTTATGTCCAACAAACCGCTACATATCATAAGCTTTGATAATCCGTATCCGCCCAATTACGGTGGAGTTATAGATGTGTTTTACAAGCTTAAAAGTTTACATGAGTTGGGGTTTGATATTTATTTGCACTGTTTTTATCAGGACCGTAATACCGTTTCCGATGAACTGAAAGCCATCACCAAATCGGTTCATTTGTATAAAAAAAACAGAAACCCGTTATTCCTTTTCTCCTCCTATCCGTTTGGCGTTAAATCCCGATTTTGTCAAAGTTTGGTCCGGAATATCAAGGCTGTTGAAGCGCCTGTTTTATTCGAAGGCCTGCAGTCAACCATGCTGTTGCATCAAACGGAACTTAACTGTAACATGTACCTCCGGATGCACAATCTGGAATCCAATTTTTACGCGGGTATGTCGCGCAGTGAAACCAATTGGCTGAAGAAAATCATGTATTATTTCGAATCGCGGAAATACAGAAAGTACGAAAGACAATTGAGTCATTTTGAGCAGGTTTTTACGCTTTCGGTTTATGAAAATGAACAGGTGAAAAAATGGGCGGATAACGTTGTTTATATTCCTGTTTTTCACGGAAATGTGCATGTAAAATCCTTTTCGGAAAAAGGCGATTATGCCTTGTATCACGGCGATTTACGATTGCCGGACAATAAAAAAGCCGCGCAGTTTTTGATTCGGCTTTTTCAAAAAATTCCCGATTACCAATTGGTTATTGCTTCTTCAAACGGAAAAGATTTTGTAGAACAACAACTGAAAAACGATCAAAACATAACTTTTGTTACCCTCAAAAACGAAGACCATCTCGAATCAATGTTGGCTAATGCACACATCAATGTGTTGCTGTCTTTTCAGCAATCGGGCACCAAACTGAAATTGGTCAACTCGCTTTTTAAAAGCCGGTTTTGTCTCGTAAACGAAAATATGGTAGATGACAAAGACATTCTTACTCTTTGTGAACAAGCGACAACAGAGGCTGATTTCATCTTCAAAATAAACGAACTGAAAAACCGTCCGTATCAGGATAATGATAAACGAAATATGGTTTTGGCAAGAGTTTTAAATGATGCTAAAAACGCTGATACACTCAGCAAATTGATAGCAAATGGTTAGCTTAAACGGTTTTTTGGACCACTTCAAAAATAGTATTGTCTTCGCACTTCAGCGTTTTGGCCGGGAATTTCATAATCACGGCGTAGTCGTGGGTGGCCATAATTACCGTTTTCCCGTTCTCGTTGATTTTTTTCAAAACAGCCAATACTTCCGCACTGGTTTGCGGGTCTAAGTTTCCGGTAGGTTCATCGGCCAAAATCAGTTCCGGGTCGTTCAACAAAGCCCGGGCAATAGCCACGCGCTGCTGCTCTCCACCCGAAAGCTGGTGCGGCATTTTGTTCGCAATACCTTTTAATCCCACTTTTTCCAAAACATCAATGATTTTGTTTTGCATTTCGGCCATGTCTGTCCAGCCGGTGGCTTTGAGTACAAACAACATGTTTTCATTCACACTTCTGTCGGGTAACAAAAGGAAATCCTGAAATACAATACCAAGTTTTCTTCTCAAAAACGGAATGTCATTTTCCTTCAGATGAGCCAAATCATAGCCCACGATGGTTCCTTCGCCTACCGTCAGCGGCAAATCGGCGTAAAGTGTTTTCATAAAACTACTTTTTCCGGTACCGGTTTTACCAATGATATAAAGGAATTCTCCTTCCTGAACTTCAAGGTTAACCTGAGATAAAATCACTCTGTTTTCCTGATAAATCGTTACGTTTTTTAGCGATAAAACTGTTTGTGACATGAGTTGTTGGGTTTATTGGGTAAAAGTAATAAAGATAAGGTTTGTATTCAAAATATATTTTTAAAATTCAGTCTTGAAAGGAAAGAGCGAAAGACGTCTATCAGCTCTCATCTTTTCGTCTCTCATCTTTTTATCTCTCATCTCAAAAAAAATTGTTTACAACAATGTTTATAATAAAAGAGGCAGTTTTCACGTTATAGGTATTAGGATACTATTTTTGAAAAAGTAAAAGATAAAAACTATGCGTAGAGTTTCAATGTTATTATTTCTGTTGTTGCTAACAGGAATTTCAAGGGTTTACGGACAACAGTCGGCTATTTACACTAACCCTTTATCCGACTTTGACAACGCACTGCTGTTGTACAAGGACAAACAATACCAATCGGCTCAAATTCTCTTTGAAAAAGTTAAACAAAACAATAAAGACCAGGATGTTCAGGCGGATTGCGCATACTATGTTGCCAATTGCGCCATTCATCTCAATCAGAATAATGCCGATGAACTGATGGAGCAATTTGTGGCAGACTATCCTACCAGTTCCAAACAAAATCAGGCCTACATTGAAGTGGCACAGTACTATTTTGAACAGGGAAAATACCCGCAGGCCATGCAGTACTTTGACAAAGTAGACGAGAGCGCCCTGACCTATGAGCAATCTGAAAAATTCACTTTTCAAAAAGGCTATGCCTACTATACAGCCGGAAACAAAAAGGAAGCAACCAACTACTTCAACAAAGTGGCCAATTCCAAAGAATACGGTTCTCAGGCCAAGTACTATCTGGGGATGATGTCGTATGAAGGCGATAATTATCAGGAAGCCAATAAGTATTTTGAACAAATCTCTGACGATGAGAAGTACAAAGATAAATTGTCTTATTTTCAGGCGGATATGCACTTCAAGCTGGGCGAATTCCAAAAAGCGATTGATTCAGGAGTCGCGGCCATGCCACAATCCACGGCAGCTGAGAAGTCAGAGTTGAACAAAATCATCGGAGAAAGTTATTTCAACCTGCAGCAATATGATAAGGCTCTACCGTATTTAAAAGAATATCGCGGTAAAAAAGGGAAGTGGAACAACACCGATTTCTACCAATTGGGGTATGCTTACTACCAACAAAAAGACTATGAAAATGCCATTTTACAGTTCAATAAAATCATTGATGGTAACGACTTTGTGGCGCAAAACGGCTACTACCACTTAGGGGAATGCTATTTCAAAACCGATAAAAAACAACAAGCTTTGAATGCGTTCAAAAGTGCTTCCGAAATGGATTTTGATAAAAAAATCCAGGAAGATGCGCATCTGAATTATGCCAAACTCAGCTACGAAATAGGGAACTCCTATCAGTCGGTGCCGGACGTATTGGCTTCGTTTTTGAATAAATACCCGAACTCTCCAAGCAAGAATGAAATTGAGACCCTGCTCATCAATTCGTACATCACGTCTAAAAACTATAAAGACGCCCTGACGTTATTGGAAAAAAACAATTCGGCGGAGAATAAAGTAGCGTATCAAAAAGTGACCTTCTACCGCGGTATCGAGTTGTATACCGATGGCAGTTATCAGGAGGCGTTAAGTATGTTTAAGAAATCCATCGCCACACCGCGAAACGAAAAGTTCACCGCCAGAGCTACCTTCTGGAAAGGAGAAACAGAGTACGGACTGGACAATTTCAACGAGGCTTTGTTGAGCTTCAAACAGTTTGTAGGCTATGCTGAAGCAAAGAATACTCCGGAATATAAAAACATTAACTACAACATTGCTTACGCTTATTTCAAACAAAAAGAGTACGACCAGGCCGGCAATTATTTCCAAAGTTTTATTGAAGGGAATAAAGACGACAAAGTGCGTTTGAACGATGCGTATTTGCGTTTGGGAGACAGCCGTTTTGTTTCGTCAAAATACTGGCCGGCGATGGATGCCTACAACAAAGCCATTGAAATGAAAGGTATTGATGCCGATTATGCAGCCTTCCAAAAAGCACTGAGCTATGGTTTTGTGAGCCGAAATGACAAAAAGATTGATGATTTCAATAAGTTCCTTACCAACTTTAAAACATCACAATACCGCGATGACGCTTTGTTTGAATTGGGGAATACCTACGTGACGGAAAACAAAACCGATTTGGCTATAAAGACATACGACCAGTTATTGAGTGAATTCAAAAACGGAGCTTTCTCAGCCAAAGCTGTGTTGCGTCAGGGATTGGTGTATTACAATGCACAAAAAGACGAGCAGGCCATTGCCAAATTCAAAAAAGTAGCTTCTGAATATCCGAGAACGCCCGAAGCCTTGGAAGCAGTTTCAACCGCACGTCTGATTTACATGGACAACGGGAAAGTAGATGAATATGCTTCTTGGGTCAGAACACTCGACTTTGTTGAGGTTTCTGATGCCGATTTGGATAACGATACCTATGAAGCTGCTGAAAAGCAATACCTGCAAAACAATACCAAACAGGCCATTTCAGGACTGAGCAGCTATGTGTCCAAATTCCCTAACGGCATTCATGCTTTGAAGGCAAACTTCTATTTGGCACAATCGTATTATGCTGACGGTTTGGAAAGCAATGCCGTGGCCAATTATGAGTATGTCATCAGCAAGCCGCGCAATGAGTTTACCGAACAGTCGTTGGCCCGCTTGTGCGAAATCCATTTGAAAAAAGACGATTATGCCAAAGCCATTCCGGTATTGCAACGCTTGGAAACCGAAGCAGAGTTTCCGCAAAACGTAACCTTTGCCCAAGCCAATTTGATGCGTGCCTATTACGACCAAAAAGACTATGCCAATGCGGTAGTGTATGCCGATAAGGTATTGGCTAATCCGAAAACCGACAACAAAATCAAAAGTGATGCACAAATCATAGTAGCCCGTGCAGCCATCCAGGTGAATGATGAAGCCAAAGCCCGTACCGCTTATGCCAAGTTGCTCACCATTGCCAAAGGAGAGTTGGCTGCTGAAGCCTTGTATTATGATGCGTATTTCAAAAATAAAGACGGAAAGTATGAAGAGTCAAACAAAACCGTTCAGAAACTGGCCAAAGACTATTCAGGGTATAAATATTTTGGTGCCAAAAGCTTAATTGTGATGGCTAAAAACTATTACCAGATGAAAGACAATTTTAGTGCCACTTCTATCTTGGACAGTGTGATTAAAAACTTTGCGACGTATACTGATGTAGTCGCCGAAGCACAAACCGAGCTGAATGCGATTAAAGGTGAAATTTCTAAAACGAATTCCTCAATAGAGAAATAGTTCAAAGACAATAGAAGAATTTCAAAAGGCGACCATGTCTTTTCAAAACACTTTAAACTAATAAATATGAATAATAAAAAGAATATATCAGGCAGTAATCCATTCTCTTCAGATTTCAAAGAGTTTAATCTGCCATTAATCCGTCTCTCATCTATCCGTCTATTATCTATTGGTCTTTTACTGATGAGTTCCATTACTCTTGCCCAAAAAAAAGACGACAACATTGGGACAGAGGTGGTAAACGTGGTGAAACCTTATACACCCACTATTTCTGATGCGTTTAAGGTAAAAGAAACACCTTCACTGGACGATGATGATACCTCCAAAAAAGAGAACATTCAGTATAACATTTTTTCCTTTCCGGTAGCGTCAACGTTTACTCCGGCCAAAGGAAAAGCTGCCAATGTTGATAAAGAACCGGCAGAGAAAATCTTCAGCAACTACATGACCTTGGCCGCCGGAAACTACGGTACGGTCAATGCGGAATTGTTTGTAACCGAAAACGTGAGCAATACTGATTATTTTGGCGGTATGTTGCGTCACCTTTCCTCTCAGGGCGGGATTAAAGAAGTAGCACTCGACGATAAATTTTCTAACACGTCATTGGATTTAACCTATGGCAGCCGCACCAAGGCCATGACCTGGAATGCCGATTTAGGCTATCAGCATCAGGTGTACAACTGGTATGGCGTTTTCCCGGGGACTTTGGACGATGCTACCATTGACGGGATTAATGAGCGCCAAACCTATCACACCCTCTATGTTGGCGGCCGATTGAACTTGGGCGAAAGCATTTTAAAAGAAAGCAGCGTCCGCTTCAGTCGTTTTTGGGACGCTTACGGTTCGGCCGAGAACCGCTTCGTAGCCAAGCCTTCCTTACAGTTTGATTTGGTGGATCAAAAGATCAAAGCCGACTTTGTCGTGGATTACCTCGGTGGTTCTTTTGACCAAACTTACTTAGGCGGACCTTCCTATAAATATGGGTATACCAACTTTGGATTTCAACCCAGCATTAAAATCAAAAAAGACGATTTGACCATGAACATAGGAGCCGGCTTCTTTTACAGCGCAGCTCAGGAAAGCGGAGAAAGCAAATTCTTTATCTATCCTCAGGTGACGGGTTCTTATAAAGTGGTGGGCGATTTGATGATTTTCTATGCCGGATTGGAAGGCACGCTGCGTCAGAATACCTACCATGATTTTGTTCAGGAAAACTTCTTTGTATCGCCTACGTTGGGGGTAGCTCCAACCGATCAGAAATATGATATTTATGCCGGACTCAAAGGAAAACTGGCCAGCAGTGTGAGCTACAACCTTCGCGGTTCTTATGGCAACGAAGCCAACAAAGCTCTTTTCAAAAACAACGGCTACGAACAATTGGCCGGAACGGAAGGCTACCACTACGGAAACTCCTTTGAAGTGGTTTATGATGCTGTCAAAACCATCAGTTTCTTTGGAGAATTAAAAGCCGATTTCTCTAAAAATGTGTCCTTTGGGGTGAACGGAACTTTCAGTAGTTATACCACCGATGTGCAGGAGGAAGCCTGGAATTTACCCTCGTTGCAACTAAAGGCAAATCTGGATGTGACCATCACTCCCAAATGGTATGCCGGAACAAGCTTGTTCTTTGTAGGCGAACGAAAAGATTTTATGCACCTGGCTTCTTTAAGCCCCGTAGCTGCAGATGAAGTGGTGACCCTGAAAAGCTATTTCGATTTGAACGCACATGTGGGGTACAAATACAGCGACCGCATGACCTTTTTCCTAAAAGGGAACAACCTGGCCAATCAGGATTACCAACGCTGGTTGAACTATCGGGTGCAGGGCTTGCAGATTATGGGAGGCGCCAGTTATAAATTTGATTTCTAAAAAAAAGATAAAAGACGAAGAGATAAAAGACGAAGAGATAATAGATTGATAGACCAAGAGATAATAGACAAGTAGTAACTTTCAAATCTCTGCTTATCTGTCTCTTATCTATCCGTCTTTCTTTAAGATAATAGACAAAGAGATAATAGATAATAGACCAAGAGATAATAGACCAAAGTAGTATCTGTTTATTTGTCTCTCATCTATCCGTCTCTCATCTATCTGTCTTTTTTTAAGATAATAGACAAAGAGTAGTAACTTTCAAATCTCTGCTTATTTGTCTCTCATCTATCCGTCTCTCATCTCTCATCTGTATAATCTGCTACCTATAACATGAAACACCACATCGTAAATCGTTACAAAGAAATGCTCCAGGACCGTATCGACGTGTTTCAGGACATGATTTCGGGATTGACGGAAGACGCACAGAATGATGCCAAGGGCTCGGCC
This sequence comes from Flavobacterium sp. XGLA_31, assembly GCF_051547105.1. Lineage (NCBI taxonomy): Bacteria > Pseudomonadati > Bacteroidota > Flavobacteriia > Flavobacteriales > Flavobacteriaceae > Flavobacterium > Flavobacterium sp. XGLA_31. The sequence continues at coordinate 122,675 of NZ_JBPTTM010000005.1, forward strand.
GGCGATAAGCACGAAACGGCCTTGTCGATGATGCATCTCGAACAGGAAAAACTCAACCACAAGCTCCGTGAAATTCTGGAGCAGAAAGCCATACTCGACCGTATTGATGCTGCGGTCACCCACCACAAAGTGGCGCTGGGCAGCGTGGTTCAGGCTAACGGAATGTGGCTTTTTATAGCGGCAGCCTTGCCCAAAATTACCGTAGAAGACAAAACGGTTTACGCGCTCTCGCCCCAATCGCCTTTGGGGAGTAAACTCATGGGGAATGCCGTGGGCTCTAGCTTTGAACTCAACGGAAAGCCGTATGTGATAGAAACCGTCCTATAGGGCTCGGCCGTCTGATTTGAGGAACAGGGTCGTAAGCGTACGGGCCCAATACCGCGGCACTTGGTATTCGTCTTGCAAATAGGCCACCACCTCATTCGATTTTTTGCTTTGGGCCTCAAAAGCGGTCAGTATACCAATCCAATCGTCAATCTTTTTGCCGGTTTTTTCCATGACTTGTTCGTCTGAGACGTCCCAATATTCTTTTTTCATTTTCTTTGGTATTTAGTATAAAGATAAAAAAAAAGCATCTCGGTGGAGATGCTTGTGCCGCCTGAATCAGGAGGGGATTATTTTTTCTTTTCGTCTGTTTTAGGTTCTTCTTTTTGTGTTTCTATTTTAGGACGGTCAGAAGCGGCCATATCGCGTATACACACATAGGTGCCGTCTCTTTTTTCAAACAATGCCATATAGTTTCCGGTGTAAATCGCGGTACTGGTAGAGTCTGATACCCGGTAACTGCCTATTTCCACCACCTGGTTGCCGTCAGCTGAAGGAAATACCTCATTGGCTACAAACGCAATCTGATTGCCTTTTTGAAATTTGGCTAAATCTTCTTTGATGGATTTGTCAATTTCGAGCTTGCCTACCAATGGCGGTTTGTTTTGCGAAAAACTGGTGGCATCTGTGGCGTAGTAGTCCTCACCAATAAGTTCGCGGTTGTTGTACATTTCCGCCATCTTGTTTTCCATGGCCTGAATTTCGTTTTTAATCTGTTCTTTGTCTACAGCTACTTCGTCGGATTTCTTGGGTTTACAAGCCACAACAGCGGTAAGAATCAAAGCTAATGCAAATCCTTTTAATGTAATGTTCTTCATAAATTGGTTCTTTAATAGTTACTAATTTAGGTTAACAAACAAGGCTGGGGAATCATAAAGATAGGACAATTTATTGAAAGTCAGTTAGTATGCGTGCCTATTTTTTTAAAATAAATTAAAACCCAGTGCCTTTCTCCTATGTTTTCGGGAGTGATTATTCGTTTTTTATCCTATGAAGGAACGCCAAAGTAGTAGGGTGTTTGTTTTAGAACCATAAGGACTGATGGAATGGTTCCTGCGGATGTTGTTTGTAAAGGCTGCTGAAAGTTGTTTTAATTTCCGTACGGAAATGACCTCATTCCTGTACGGAAAGCAAACCATTTCCGTACGGGAATTGTAGAAGTGCCCTATGGGAATTAAAAGGATAATACGGTTTAGGCACAATTTTTGTCCTGAGGTATGCATAACACAATCCTTATCTTTTGATTCTTATGGCAGTACACTTTAAAATGGTGGCCAAACAAAACAATTTGGCTTCCCCACCCGAAATACAATATTACCCTTGTGCCGTTCATCAAGGGGTAATGGATTTGAATGCACTGGCTGAGGTCATCTCCGCCAGTTCTACGTTGACTCCGGCGGATTGTTATGGCGTCATCATCGCTTTGACAGATGCCATAGGCGAGGCGCTGAAGCAGGGACGCATTATAAAGATGGAGGCCTTGGGGACGTTTCAGTTAACGTTGCAGGGTGCAGCAGCAACAAGTCCGGAGGCTTTAGGGAAAAGCAATATCAAAGGCGCTAAAGTGGTTTACAAACCCTCGGCCAAAATAAAAAAGAAACTAAAGCAAGTGGTGTTTAAAAGGGTGCGTTAGGGGGACAGCCCAGACGCTTAATGAGCCATGGTTTTCTTTAATTCCCGTTGCATTTTTGATTTCACCCGACCGGCTTTCATTGCTGGGGTGACGATGTGATGCCGCCACTTTAATCCCAAATAGCGTAGCTTTTTACCCCGTAGGATGGAATAGACCATGATACTCGTTACAATAATGAGTAGCACCGGCGCGGTATTTTTCTGGAGGAACATGGTGGGTGTTTTAGGTGTACTAAAGGTATGAAATGTTCCGCAGATAAGGGAGGGTTATGGATTTTATTTGGGATTTGAACTTTGGAATTTCAAAATTTGGTACTTCTCTGAGTAGTTCCATGAAACTATTTAGGGGTTTAATAGAGACTTTGATGTGTATTAATGGAACTTTTTAAAGACTAATATGTAATAAAGATTTTATTTTTTTAAAATTTCTTTTCTATGATAATTTAAATACTCTTCTCTACCTTCTATCGGTAGATGTGGTATTGTCTTATTGTCAGAAATGCCAATTTTTGAATAGGTCATATTGGATAGAAAGGGCGATAAGATTGTTTTTTTATCATCTGTAAAAGACAGAAAACCTCTATCAAACATATAATCAAATGTTGGAGTTAACATAAATCCATTTTTAGGGTCAGTTTTTTCAAAATCATTAGAATGAGCCCATGGTTTGATATGACTTGCAATTAATAATCTATCATCAGAAACTAAAGTTAAAGGACAGAATGGACAAAATTCAAGGAGTTTTTTTCTATATTCTCCTTGACCAATTCGTGCTTTAATTAACTGTGTTTTTTCTATAAGATTAACTTCTTTCTCTTCTATTTTTTCAATTTCTCTATCGATTAAATACGGATGTTCGACTTCACCAAAATAATCAGCAAATAGCCTAAAATAATAATTTAATTTACCTCTATCATCAATAAGTTTTATAACAGAGATATATGTGATATTTGGAAGTGATAACTCCCTGATTAAATTATATGCTAAATCATTCGATTTCACATAAATTCGAGGGCCAGTAATTTGGGTTTGTTCAAAAACTTCAAATTCAATTTTTTCAGGAAGGTTTTCTATTTTTGATTTTCTCTGTTCCCACAATTGTGGCAAAATATCTTTATTTACATATGGCTGTTCCGGCTTTAAATATTCTGATTTTGTTTCTTCTAGATATTTTAATAAGTCTTCTTTTATTAAAAAACATGTTATAGAAAATCCTGAACCGCCAAAGAAACTTCTAATATCATGGTTATCATTACCTATATAAAGTTTAGCTTCTCCATTTCCCCCACCAATTTTATTTTGTCTTACTACGAAGCTATCAGCAATAGTTATTTTTTCTTTTGTATCAACTACTTTATATTGAGAATTATCTAGAACTATATTCATTATTCGGCAAATTTAGTTATGTCCATTTGTTTCATTAACGCAATAAAAACGTTAACAACAATACTATTTCCAGCTTGACGATACATTTGTGTATCACTAACAACCTGTTTGAAATCATCTTTAAAGCCCATTAGTCTTAAACACTCTCTAGGGGTTAATTTTCTAATTTTTCCTTTGTTATGAGTTACATAATTATCAACCCCTGAACGATGCATTTTATGCATAGACTGTAAGATGGGTCTTGCTATTTCTAAATCAGTACCAACGGTAGTTTTAAAAGTTTTTGTCCCTGATGAGAGGACATAATTTTTCACCTTTTCAGATAAATAATATTTTTCCTCTACCTCGTTTACATCAAAAACAAAGTCATTAAAATCACTTTCTGCTTCTTCAAAAATGAAATCTCCATGCCAATTAAATTGTTGATTAGCCTTTTGACAAAGTGCAATCTCGCCGTTTATTTGTGTATATCTTTTATTCCTGTTTTTAGTACTGGTAACAAACTTTATCCCTTTTTCCTTTAAATAGTATTTACTATCAATATAATCTTCTAGGAAGTCCTGCATTTTATATTCCAAAGGAATGGCTTCAGGAAAATCAAAATTTATAGATTCATCCTTGAATCCAACTACAAATATCCTTTCTCTATGTTGAGGAATTCCGAAATTTTTAGAATTTAATAATTGGTACTTGAAGTTATAGCCTAATTCTTTAAATGTTGCTTTTATTACTTCAAAGGTATTTCCCTTATCATGATTTACTAGGCCTTTTACATTTTCAAAAATGAAAACTTTTGGTTGACTTTCTTTTACAACTCTAGCAAATTCATAGAATAGGGTTCCACGTGTATCATCAAATCCTTTTCTTTTGCCAACCATAGAGAAGGATTGACAAGGACTTCCACCAACAAGCAAATCGATACGGTCTTTATATTTTACACCATCTATGCTATGCACATCGTCATACCAACTGCTTTCAGCAATTTCATAGTTGGCAAAATAGCTGTCTTTAACATGTTTGTCATTGTCACATGCAAAAATAATTTCCTCTTTTAGATTTAAACGCTTTAAAGCATGTTCAATTGATCCAATTCCACTAAACATTGTGGCAACTCTTATTGTTGCGTTAGGATTACTAAATTTTTTAGTTGTCCAATCTTCAACCTCATAAAAAATATTAAACTGAGGTTCGTTAACAGTTAAGTTCTCAATGATAGGCTCTTCAATTTTATTTTTTTTAGGTTTCATTTCTTAAAACTTTTATCACTGAAGAATGTTGCAAAATCAGTTTCCAATCCGTTTATAACTTTTTCAATTATTTCAATAGAAGCGTTACGTTTGCCTTTTTCTATATCAGAGATATAGTTGCGGTCTACATTTGAAACATTCGCTAATTGCTCAATAGAGAAGCCTTTTTCTTCTCTTAGTTCTTTCACTTTTTGTCCAATTTTTTCTTTAATATTCATGTGTTTAAAATTAAAATGACGCCTACAATTGGCCCGCCTACGATTGTAAGCATTGCGGGCTACTTGTCAACAAGTTTTCAGCTAAGTTTAGTCAAAAAAAAACACCCACTTTACAGTGAGTGCTTTTTCGTTGCAGTGGTGTTGTTATTTCGTATACGGACTTTCGTAGTTGAGTACGGTTTTAAAATGGTGCACCACAAAGGCGTGTTCTTCCGCCGGACTCATTTTATCGGCCGGCTTGGTTTCAATCTTCAGATGGTCGTATTTGTGGTCCTCGCGGATGAGGTTGTACAACTCGGTCTTGGCGCTGGTAGGGCCAAAGAGGACGATTTCATCATAGTTTTGGAGCACCGCAATAATGTCTTTGTAAAAGGCTTTGATGTTTTGGTTTTCTTTGTGGTGTAATAGGCTCTCACTATGCTGAACGCCTTCTTGATGGTCCAATCCTTTGATATCGGACTCCAGGGTTTTTACCTGATGATTTTCAACGCTGTATTCCATCAAACGGGCTACGGAGTGGTCAAGCCATACACCCAATCTTTTTGTTGCTTTCATATCATTTGATTTTTAGGGTTACAAAACCAGTTTACTGCGACCGGCAATACACTGATTGCTACTATAAAGTTACAAAAAATCAATGGTTATACAGTGGTTTTTTTGGTTTAATTTGACAGCCCTAAGCAAAAAAAACACCCGCTAAAGAGCGGGTGCTGATATTTGTTATGAGTCAACTGTGACTGAAAAACTAATCCTCCAACAGTACTTCTAAAATGCTGATGGCTGCATCACTGATTTTGGTTCCGGGACCAAACACAGCTACAGCTCCCGCATCAAATAAGAATTGGTAATCCTGTGCCGGGATAACACCGCCCACTATAACCATGATGTCCTCACGGCCGTATTTTTTGAGTTCTTCGATTACCTGTGGTACCAGTGTTTTGTGTCCGGCAGCCAGGGAAGAAACGCCTAAGATATGTACATCGTTTTCTACCGCTTGTTTGGCCGCTTCGGCCGGGGTTTGAAACAACGGACCAATGTCCACGTCAAAACCGACATCGGCATAGCCGGTGGCCACTACTTTGGCACCGCGGTCGTGTCCGTCCTGTCCCATTTTGGCAATCATGATACGCGGACGACGACCTTCTTTCGCCGCGAAAGCGTCGGCCAATTGTTTGGCTTTTTCAAAGCTCTGATCGTTTTTGATTTCTTTACTGTACACGCCGCTGAAACTTCTGATTTGTGCTTTATACCTTCCGAAAACGGCTTCGAGGGCCTCACTGATTTCTCCCAGTGTGGCTCGGTTTCGTGCCGCTTCTACGGCTAAAGATAGTAAATTTTCAGTTCCGTTTTGAGCACTGTCGGTCAATTGGGCTAAGCAGGCTTTTACTTTATCGTTGTCGCGGGTGGCTTTGATGTGGTTCAGACGTTCAATTTGTTGTTTGCGCACCATTTGGTTGTCGACATCCAAAATGTGTAAGGGGTCTTCTTTCTCCAAACGGTATTTGTTCACGCCCACGATGATGTCCTGAGCACTGTCAATACGCGCTTGTTTGCGAGCCGCTGCTTCTTCGATGCGGAGCTTCGGAATACCGGCTTCGATGGCTTTGGTCATACCGCCCAAGGCTTCCACTTCTTCAATCAACGCCCAGGCTTTTTCGGCTATCTCGGCAGTAAGACTTTCAACGTAATAACTGCCGGCCCAAGGGTCGACCGTTTTACAAATCTTGGTTTCTTCCTGTAAAAATATCTGGGTATTACGGGCAATACGTGCTGAGAAATCAGTAGGCAGGGCAATCGCTTCGTCTAAGGCATTGGTGTGTAATGACTGGGTTCCGCCAAAGGCGGCAGCCGCCGCTTCAATAGCCGTACGGGCCACGTTATTAAACGGGTCTTGTTCGGTTAAACTCCAACCAGAAGTTTGGCAATGGGTTCGCAAGGCTAACGACTTTTCGTCTTTCGGTTCGAACTGTTTCAGTAATTTTGCCCAAAGCATTCTTGCGGCACGCATCTTGGCGATTTCCATAAAATGGTTCATTCCGATGGCCCAAAAGAACGAGAGGCGAGGAGCAAACTCATCTATTTTCATATCGGCGGCTAAGCCGGTCCGAATATATTCCAGTCCGTCAGCCAGGGTGTAGGCCAACTCAATATCCGCCGTGGCACCGGCTTCCTGCATGTGGTAGCCCGAGATGGATATGGAGTTGAATTTGGGCATTTTTTTGCTGGTATATTCAAAGATATCGGCAATGATTTTCATGGAAGGTGTAGGCGGGTAGATGTAGGTGTTGCGCACCATAAACTCCTTCAGGATATCATTTTGTATGGTGCCCGAAAGCAATTCGGGAGCCACGCCTTGTTCTTCAGCCGCTACAATGTAAAAAGCCATGATGGGCAACACGGCGCCGTTCATGGTCATGGAAACCGACATTTCGTTTAACGGAATCTGGTCAAACAAAATCTTCATGTCTTCCACCGAGTCGATGGCTACACCTGCTTTCCCTACGTCTCCTACTACGCGTTCGTGGTCAGAGTCATAACCGCGGTGGGTGGCCAGGTCAAAGGCTACGGAGAGTCCTTTTTGTCCGGCCGCCAGATTTCTTCTGTAAAAAGCATTACTTTCCTCAGCGGTAGAGAAACCGGCATACTGGCGAATGGTCCACGGGCGGCGTACGTACATGGTCGCATATGGGCCACGTAGGTTAGGGGCAAAGCCCGCACCAAAACCAAGATGTTCCAGGTTTTCGGTATCGGCTTCGGAGTAAGATGATTTAACCTCGATACCTTCGGCGGTAAGGAAGTTTTGTTCCAAGTTTGAGGTTTGAGGTTTCAAGTTGGTTTTTTCCAAGTTGATATGTTGGATGTCTTTTCTCATGATTATTCCTCCTGTGCTAATCGTTCCTGTTCCATTTTTTCGGACAAACGCTTTTCAATAATCGGGATGATTAATGTTTTGCGTGGATTTTGTTTCACAAACGGGTACAGTTCCAGGTCGTGCTTCATTTTGTCATTTTTGTTCGGGTACTTGTTGGTGCCCAACAAAATTTCTTTTCCGTTGTCAAATAACTCTTGTTCTTTGGCAGCACTTTCGCTGATTTTCTTTTGAATGTTGCCTTCAATGAGTTGCGTAATCCATCCGCCTTTGGCTTCAATTTCTTTGAATAACGCCAAGGCTTTTTCCGCTAATTGTTGGGTTAGTGTTTCGATATAGTAAGCCCCATCGGCAGGGTTGTTTACCTTGTCAAAATAACTTTCGTGTTTGAGCACCAGTAATTGGTTCCGTGCAATTCGGTCTCCAAATTCATTGTCTTTATGATACAAAGCGTCGTACGGTAAATTGGCCACGGTATCGGCACCGCCTAAAATAGCGCTCATGCATTCGGTAGTCGTGCGCAGCATGTTGACGTTGTAATCGTACAACGTTTTGTTGCGTTTGCTTGGTGTCGCCATAATATGGCAATCTCCATTGTGGTTGTATTCTTTAGCCAGTGTGGTAAACAGTAAGCGTAACGCTCTCAGCTTTGCGATTTCAAAGAAATAGTTGGTGCCTACCGAAACCTCGATAGTCAGTGGTTGGCTGATACGGTTGATTCGGTTAAAATACTCGTTGGCGTGCGCCAAAGTATAAGCCAACTGTTGTACCAGGTTGGCACCGGCGTTCTGGTAAATTCCGGAGCTGATGCTCAGAAAAGGAACCGTAGTTTGGGTAGCAATAGTGTTAAGCTTTTCAAAGTCTTTGTCCAGATTTTCAAACCAATTGCCGTCTTTGGCCAATTGGCCGACAGGGTCAATTTGCAGCGTAATATTGGCCTGGGTCTTGGCAGCAAAGGCATTGACTTTAGCGATGAAATCGACCGAGAGAAACGGCAAATGGAAAAAATAAGAAGTCGTTTCTAATGGCAGGTTTTGCATCAAATCTTCGACTGATACGGTTTCGTTTTCTATAGTAAATCGAATGCTTTCGGCACCGCGGTTTAGGGTGTCAAGCGCTCTTTTGTTGGACAGGGCCACATCGTGAACATAAATGTTCTGAAGAATGACAAAAGGGTGCTCAGGAGTACTGACTCCCGATGACGCAATAGCTTCATCGTTGTGGTAAAAAGGTTTTACCTTAATCCCTTCGGGACTTTCCCATACGAGGGTATCATTATAGTCGGCGCCTTTGAGTTCGTATTGAATCTGTTGTTTCCATTGTTTGGAACTCACCGATTCGAACTCATCAAATAATTTTTCAGCCATGATGTTTTTATAAAGATTTTGATTTTGATTGCTCTTCTTTGAGGGAATCGCCTTCAAACTCGATAATGTAGATGTCTTCGCTGTCGCGTTTCATATAGTATTTTTCGCGAGCGTATTTTTCAATTTGGTCCGGGTTCTTAAGGAGTTTGATATTTTCTTCATCCTTCTTAATCTCATCCTGATAGTATTTTTTATTATCCTCGAGTTCGTCCAGTTGTTTGTTGAGGATGCGGTGTTCCATATAGGAGGTATTGTCCAGAAAGAGCATCCATACCGTAAAAAAAACCAAAACAATAACATACCGGTTCCCGAGTATTTTGAGGATAGGGTAGTTGTCGGTAAGGTTTTTAAAGAAACTCATATAATATTAGGTAATTCGCTGGTTGATTACGGCTCTCACCACGTCGATGGCTACAGTATTGTATTTGTCGTTCGGGATGATGATATCGGCAAAGGCTTTGGTAGGCTCAATGAATTGTTGGTGCATGGGCTTGAGCGTCGTTTGATAACGGTTGAGCACTTCTTCCATATCACGGCCGCGCTCAGCGATATCCCTTTTCAAACGGCGAATCAAACGTTCGTCTGAATCAGCATGTACAAATACTTTGACATCAAACAATTCACGAAGTTCCGGATTGGTCAGGATTAAAATTCCTTCAACAATCATAACTTTTCGCGGATGGGTAACGATAGTATCGTCAGTTCTGTTGTGTGTAATAAATGAATAAACGGGCTGTTCGATGGTTTTTCCTTCCTTTAAATCTTTGAGGTGTTGCACCAAAAGCTCAAAATCGATGGCTCGGGGATGGTCAAAATTGACTAAAGCTCTTTCTTCGAAGCTTAAATTATTATTTTCTTTGTAATAGGAATCTTGAGACAATACACCCACTTCTGTTTGGGGTAATTCATTCATAATCTGGTGAACTACAGTCGTTTTTCCACTTCCTGTTCCTCCGGCAATTCCAATAATAAGCATAAGTAGTTGTGTTAATTTTATACCCAACAAAAATAGAAATTATATCGAAAGTGACTTTGGTTTTTGACAAAATGTTGAAAAAGAATAAAACTTTAAAAAAAGATTTTGATTCCTGATTTATATTGGTATATTTGCCCCACAATTTCGGGGTGTAGCGTAGCCCGGTCATCGCGCCTGGTTTGGGACCAGGAGGTCGCAGGTTCGAATCCTGCCACCCCGACGAGTAAATCCTTTCTGTGAAAACAGAAAGGATTTTTTCATTTAAAACCAAATCAACTTGTTACGGTTTTTTAAAAACAGGAAATCCACAGGAATAAAATATTTAAGGAATCATTCCAGCTCAGATTTTGCAACAGCTATGGAATCATCCACCCCGATAAAAGCATAATGTACTACAACAAACACTTTTTCTGTTTTCAACAGTTTTATTGCATTTTGTTATAAACTTATAGGCAATTGCAATCCACTTTGTATTCTCTATTTTACTTAAAAGTTTACCTTTGCGACCAAATTAAACTTCACATCATGTCAGATACTATAGAAAAAATTAAATGCCTTATTATAGGTTCGGGACCTGCTGGTTATACCGCCGCAATTTATGCCGCCAGAGCCAATATGAATCCGGTTTTATACCAAGGAACGCAACCCGGTGGACAATTGACCACCACCAATGAAGTAGAAAATTTTCCGGGCTATCCTGATGGAGTTACCGGTCCTGAAATGATGGTGCAGCTACAGGAGCAAGCCAAACGTTTCGGTACTGATATTCGTGATGGCTGGGTTACCAAAGTAGATTTTTCGGCTGCGCCGCACAAAGTATGGGTTAATGAAACCACCGAAATACATGCTGAAACGGTGATTATTTCAACCGGGGCTTCGGCCAAATATTTGGGATTACCTTCAGAACAACATTATTTGCAAATGGGTGGCGGTGTTTCTGCTTGTGCTGTTTGTGACGGATTCTTTTACCGAAATCAGGAAGTAGTGATTGTAGGAGCAGGGGATTCGGCTTGTGAAGAAGCCCATTACTTGTCGAAATTGTGTAAAAAAGTGACGATGTTGGTGCGTACGGACAAATTCAGAGCGTCACGAATTATGGAAGAGCGCGTTCGTAAAACCGAGAACATTGAAATCTTAACCAATACTTCTACCGTGGAGGTGGTTGGAGACGGGCAGGTGGTTACTTCGGTTAAAGTTAAAAATACAGCAACGGGTGAGGAAAGAGAAATTCCGGCAACTGGGTTCTTTGTGGCTATCGGTCACAAACCGAATACGGATATTTTTGCCGATTATATTACGCTGGATGAAACCGGTTATATAGTAAATGTACCCGGAAGTTCAAAAACCAATGTGCCTGGCGTGTTTGTAGCCGGAGATGCTGCTGATCATGTTTACCGCCAGGCGATTACAGCAGCAGGAACAGGTTGTATGGCTGCTTTGGATGCCGAACGCTACTTAGCATCATTAGAATAGTTTAGAATTCTACAGATAAAAAAAATCCCCGGTAAACGGGGATTTTTTGTTTTTTATTTTGTCGTGGGTTTCTTTTGGAGTTGGGCATTGTCCGCAAAACGTTTGACTTCGTATTTTACCGGTTCACCGTAAATTTCTACTTCGCAATTGCCGGAAGCATCGATGGTGGCTATGTTACTGATGTTGATGCTGCTTTTACTATACCCTGCAGTTTCTAAAGTTGCGTTTTTGGCTGTTAGTTTTTTACCGGTAAAATCGGTATTGTTGTCTAAACGGAGTTTTAAGTCGATAATATCACCTTCTATTTCGGCTGACGATTTTTGATACATGTCAAATTTCATTTCGCCCGAAGAAATTAAAGCTTTTACATAAGCGCTTTTGCTGATATCGATGGCCGTTTTTTGGGATTTTAAATTGAGTTCTACCTTTGATTTGTCATTGGCCATCAGCGTAAAGTTTTTGGTTTTGGCATTCAAAAACAATTTGGCATAATCAAAACTTTTAAAGGTAATATCGTCTAAAGTGACGTCGGACAAGGCTGTAACATTGGTTTCGTCTTTTGCGATAACCATGTTGAATTTGTCTGTATAGGTTACACGCACGCTGAGTTTTTTGTAACTTGTTAAATCTTTAGAAGTAGAAATCCGGAGGTTGTTGCCGGCGAGTTTATAGTCTACAAATTCAATTAAATTATCATCGGCCTCAATTTCCAGAGCGCACTCATTACCTTTAACCAAAAAGACTTCCAGATTATCTTCCACCTCAAGGCTTTCGAAACTGTCAATTTGTTTTTGTTCCAGTTTTACAATTTTGGAACCTTTTACTTTTTCTTTTTTTTGGGCAAAAGAAGCAGCAGCGATACAAAGGAAACTGACTAAAATAATTTTTTTCATGTAGGTCGGCAAGTTAGTTCCGTCAAAAATAGAAAAAAAAAACATCCCAATTTTCATTGGAATGTTTTTATTAACTTATTCTTTCGAAACGCTTCCGCCCGAAGTTTCTTCTTTGGTTACCGTTTTAGGATTGCCCCTGTAATCCACAGAACTTCCGCTGGAGGCTTTACCGTTCAAGCTTACTATAGGATGAACATTGATGTTGCTGCCGCTGGTAGCTTCTGCAATGACATCATTTACCAATAGCTGCCCGGCATCTATAGTACTGCCACTGGAAGAGGCAGTTTTTAACTGCAATGCTTTTCCTTTTACGGTCAAACTGCTGCCGCTGGTGGTTTCGCATTTGATGTTGTCAAATTCTATAGTTAGCTCAGCATTGCTGCCACTGCTGGATTTTACAAATAAATCGGTGCCTTTAAAAGTGTTATAGGTACTTACGGAGGAACCACTACTGGCCTCTATGGCGGTGAGCGTAGGCATTTTTACATGTACATTTTTAGCGCTGGCTTCATCAATGTTTTCATCGGTTGAGATGAACAATGTTCCGTTTTCTGTTCGCGTGGTTATGTGGTTCTGCAAATTTTCATCGGCTTCCACTTCTACCTTATAGTTGTCATCACGTTCTAAGGTTACCGTTAAACCGCGGCTGACATCAATTTTGGTAAAATTGTTTCCCACATTGCGGGTTTCAGAAGTTACATTGCCGTTGCCGTCAATACCATTACCCAGATTGATATGTGTTTGACAAGCAGTGCAAGTTAGGGCAACAAGGGCAGCAGCGATTAAATTGGAGCGAAGAACAACGAATTTTACCATAATTATTTTGTTTTAATGATTACTCCATTGGGACCAACGGTCAACTCTCCTGATTTTCCCGCAGTAGGGGGTGTGTTAGGTACCGGTGGCACCGGAGGTATTGAATCGGCTTTGATCATGTTTCCGTTTTCCACATCGTTGTAATCATCTTCCTCTGGTGGACAGGTCAAGCATTTTACCTGATTGGTGTCTACTCTGTAAACGTAGTCGTCAGAGCTGAAGTGCAAATTGAAGTACTCGTTATCAGACTCGTCATATTCTTGTACGCTTTCGTCTACTTTGAATAAAGTTCCTTTAGGCAGGTATAAAAACAATTCTACATGTTGGTCTCTGTATTTGCTGGCAATCTCAGTCAGCAAATAATTATCCAAAATTAATTGATTTCCGATAATCTTGTATCCGTATTTTATTTTTTCTGCTCTAGTATTGGCTTCGCTGTATGATTTTCCTTTGGCCAATTTTTCAATTTGCAGATACGGCAAAGCTTTGTCGGTTCCTTTTATTTCAAGAGTTACATTGTTGGAATAAATCACTTCGTGTTTCGTTGAATCCTGAGTGAACATAAAATCTTCGTGATTCCGAACGTTTTTAGAGAAGAAATCATTGTTTACAAACTTAATCTGTAACGTGTCTTTCGGAGTTAGATTGATGGTTTCTTTCTTAACTGTTTTTCCATCGAAGGCAAGTTGCGTCGCTTCGTTAATGCCTAATGATATTAGGATTCCCACCGCAATAATCCAAACGGCTAACAATGTATATTTAGCCACATTTCCGATAGAACGAAGGTTAGTAACCAATAATTTTAATCCTAAAATCAGCATAAAAAAGAACGGAATTCCAAAGGCAAAGATGAATAAAATTCCCTGTGCCCACAAAGGGGTTTCTAAACCGATAGGAGTATTGATGTGATTCAAAATGGTATTAGACGGCATGGTAGATGAGAACATCATAATGATACCGGCAATTAAAATTCCCAACAAAGCAAAAGCGGAGAAGATCATGATAAAAGATCCTAAGACTTTGGCAAATACCCCGAATATTTTAATCATGACATCGCCAAAATTGTCAGCAGCTCTTTCAGCACCGGTTTTTACCTGGTTGCCCATTTTGTCATAATCCACGTTTTTGAATTTGTTGGATACGCTTTCAAATTCTTCACGGACTTTCTTTTCAATATTTGAAATGGTGACAGGCTCCCCGGTCATCTCCAGTTTTTCAGAAGTGGTTACCGCTTCAGGAGTAGCAATCCAGAAAATTAAATACGCAATCAAACCGGTACCGCCAGCCCAAATTAAAAGGATAAAAATGATTTTGATCCAAACCGAATCCACACCGAAGTAGTGTCCTAAACCGGTACAAACGCCTCCAATCAAACCACGGTCTTTATCACGGTATAATTTTCTTCTTTTAGAAGTGTAGTTTTCAGTTGGCGCATCGGCACCGTCGTCGTCAATACGGTAATCTTCGGGTTGCCCCATCACTACGATTACTTCATCTACATCTTTGATATTAATTACGTGTTTGTCGCTTTTTTGTTTTTCTGTAAGCAATTCGGCCACACGCATTTCAATGTCTTTCATGATTTCATCTTTACCGGAGGAATTGGAAAGAGAGCGTTTTATAGCCTCGAAATACCGAGATAACTTTTGGTATGCATCTTCATCTATATGAAAAAATAAACCACCTATATTAATATTTACTGTTTTGTTCATGATTGTTATTTTTGATTGGTTATGATGTTTACGGCGTCTGACAATTCAGTCCAGGTACCATTCAATTCGGTTAAAAATGTTTTTCCTAATTCGGTTAAGCCATAGTATTTTCTGGGTGGCCCCGAAGTGGATTCTTCCCAACGGTAGTTGAGTAAACCATCGTTTTTCAATCTTGTCAGTAGCGGATAAACAGTACCTTCTACTACAAGCAATCTGGCGTTTTTTAAAGTGTCTAATATTTCAGAGGTGTACGCATCTTTTTCTTTTAAGACAGACAAGATACAAAATTCTAAAACACCTTTACGCATCTGAGCTTTTGTGTTTTCAATATTCATAATACATGATTTAATTTTTTGGGATTAACTACTCGTTTCTTGATTGATGATTGATTGATTGATTGATTGAGATTGATGATTATTGATTTTCAGAAACCTGCAGAATCAGTTTGGCGCGTTTGTCTCCGTCCAAGGTTACAACATACTTTTCATTTTCTTCCATGGAAAAGGCCAGTCTGTTATCGCCTGATTTTTTAATTTTTTTTGTAAAAACCACCTTGTCTTTTGTGTCTTTTACAACAATGTCAACATTGCCTTCCGTTTTTAAACTGAATTTTAAATTAACATCTACATCTTCATGGGCCGTAATTTCGAACTGATGATTTTCTTTTTCGGCTGCTTTGAATTCGTTTGTTTGTTTTGTGAAGCTTTTAACTTCAATACCATTTTTGTTCTGTGCCAATAATTTGGTAGTCATGGCCATTAAAAACGCTGTGATTAAGATTAACTGTTTCATTTTTTGATTGATTTAAATTAATGATTGATGATTGTTTATGATGTTGTTTTTTATTGATTACTTAAAAAACGGAATACTTAAGGGATATTTGTAACTCTCGCCGTTAGAGGCTTTGACCGCGGCATGTATGATTAATATAAATTCGATTACCTTGATAAAAAAGAAAATCAAAACGGCTACGATTCCCAAAACAGCTACACCACTCAATTCTCCGTTGCAAAAACTTTTGAACAGTAATTCGTCATTATGAATCTCAGTATGAAAAGGACCATTTTTGAAAAGTGTATAAACAAGAATCGGAATAGCAATCAAACATAATATTATAGAATAGATTAAAATGCTCAATTGAAAATTCAATACATTTTTGCCGTTTTGATCTACATATTCAGAGTCATTCTTTTTAGCACTCCAAATAAGTACCGGAAAAATATAATTCCCCAACGGGATAATATATTGTGTCAAAGTACTCAGATGGAGTAAAGTGGCAGTGTTTTTTTCATTTGTTGTTGTCATGATTTTGATTGTTTATTGATTAATGATTGAAACTTTTTTCGATAATACTATTGATACCCTATTAATTTCTTATACAAAGATACAATCAAAAAAAGGTATTATGCAATACAAAGTACTTAAATTTAACAAAATGTTAACATTTGAAGAATACTTGGAAGTCATTTAAATTTTACTACTTTTATAGCAAAACCAAGCCTTTATGAAATTTTCTCCAGCCAGAATACACGCTTTTTTATTTTTCAAGTTGCCTTCCGCTTTTTGGTGTGGTGTGCGGGTGAAATTAATTTCTGAACAACAATGTGTGGTTACAATAAAGCATAAATGGTTTAATCAAAATCCTTTTCATTCGATTTATTTTGCTGTCCAAACTATGGCGGCAGAACTCACTACAGGAGCCCTGATGATGATGCAAATAAGAAAAAGTGAAAAACGAATCTCAATGTTAGTGACTAATAATAACGGACATTATACCAAAAAAGCGACCGGCAGAATTAGTTTTGTCTGTAATGACGGAGATTTAGTGGCAGAAGTGATTCAAAAAGCCATAATTACCGGAGAAGGGCAGACGGTTTGGCTAAAGTCGGTTGCAACTGATGAAACAGGAGATTTGGTTTCGGAATTCAATTTTGAATGGAGTATCAAAGTCAAGCTGTAACAAAAGTTAAACCCATTATAATTATCTTCCTTTAGTGTCTTTTAGATTGTAACTTTGGAGAAATGTACGCACTATGAGAGTTTTAATTACGGGAGCAACAGGTTTAATAGGGAAAGAGTTAGTCAAACTTTTTTTAAAGAATAAACACTCGGTTCATTATTTGACGACCTCTAAGTCAAAAACGGAAGAATTACCGGGAAGCACAGGTTTTTACTGGAATCCGCAACAAGGCAAAATAGACGAAAGTTGTATTTATGGTGTGGACGTTATTATTCATTTGGCCGGTGCTAGTATTGCCAAGCGTTGGACCCCTGCTTATAAGCAGGAAATCATAGAAAGCCGCACCTTGTCAGCCGAATTGTTGTATAACTTGATACGAAAGACACCTCACCAGGTCAAACAAATTATTTCGGCTTCGGGTACCGCAATTTATCCGGAAAGTTTTGATAAAGTTTACACTGAAGATACTACCGAGACAGAAGATAGTTTCTTGTCGCAGGTAGTAAAAAAATGGGAAGAGAGCATAAATCGTTTTCATGTATTAGGTTTGAAAGTCTGTAAGCTCCGTACGGGACTGGTATTGTCAAAAGATGGCGGCGCGTTACCCGTAATGGCAAAACCTATAATATTAGGAATGGGCGCTGTCATGGGCTCGGGTAGGCAAATGCAATCATGGATTCATATAGATGATTTGGTTCGCTTGTATTATCGAGCGGCGGAACAACAGTGGGAAGGGGTTTATAACGCAGTCTCTCCTCAAGTGGTAAGTAATGCGGTTATGACTAAATCAATCGCCAAGGTATTGAAAAAGCCTTTGTTTCTCCCCAATGTTCCTGAGTTTGTAATGAAATTAGTGTTGGGCGAAATGGCTTATTTGCTTTTTTCAAGCAAGAATCTGAGTGCCGAAAAGGCAATGGCTGACGGATTTCAGTTTAGGTTTACGAATATTGACGAGGCTCTCAGAGACCTGTATTCATAAAAAAAAGTGCTGTTATTGACAGCACTTTTTTTTACTATAAAGATTGTTGAATTAATAATTTTACAGCTATGGGCTAACCTGTTAATGATAGTTGTCTTATTTGTTGAGAACAAATCTACCGAAAACGAAAACCTAATAGTCTTAAAATTATATTAAATTTTGATTAAGAAAGAGTTGTTCTATTACCGCTGCTCTTGCAAATTGTTTAATAAAAAACAATGACAATTTGACATTTTAAAAGAATTGGCAGTACTTTTGCAATCCAAATAATGCAAATGAAAATTAAAAATATATTTAAAAATAAAACAGAAATGAATACGGAAAACACGGATAAAGAACCTATTGAAAACGAAACTGAAAACGTGGTGAATGAAGTTGAAACCGCTGAAGAACTGAGCGTTGAAGCTAAGTTGGAAGAAGATTTAGCCAAAGAGAAAGATAAGTTTCTCCGCCTTTTTGCTGAGTTTGAAAACTTTAAAAAAAGAACGGCAAAAGAACGTATTGACCTGTTTAAAACTGCCAATCAGGAAGTATTACAGGCCATGTTGCCTGTTTTGGACGATTTTGACAGAGCGATGGTTCAAATTGCCAAATCAGAAGACGAACTTTTGTTGAAAGGAGTGGAGTTGATTCACGAGAAGCTAAAAACAACTTTAGTGTCAAAAGGCTTGGAACAAGTTGAAATCAAAGCGGGTGATGATTTTAATGCCGATTTTGCCGAAGCAATCACTCAAATTCCGGCACCTTCGGATGAGTTGAAAGGCAAAATTGTTGACGTTGTGGAAAAAGGATATAAACTGGGTGACAAAATTATCCGTTTCCCAAAAGTGGTAATTGGTCAATAAGATAGTATTATGAGCAAAAAAGATTTTTACGAAATATTAGGGGTTTCAAAAAATGCTTCTGCTGAGGAGATTAAAAAAGCATACCGTAAGAAAGCTATAGAATTTCATCCCGATAAAAATCCGGGGAATAAGGAGGCCGAAGAAAATTTTAAAACCGCGGCTGAGGCTTATGAGGTGCTGAGCGATCCTGATAAAAAAGCCAAGTATGATCAGTACGGTCACGCTGCTTTTGACGGTGCAGGCGGATTTGGCGGTGGACACCATATGAATATGGATGATATCTTCAGCCAGTTTGGAGACATCTTCGGAGGAGCTTTTGGCGGCGGCGGATTCGGCGGATTCGGCGGCGGATCAGGTCAGCGTCGTGCGAAAGGAAGCAACCTTCGTATTAAGGTAAAGTTAACCTTGGAAGAAATTGCCAATGGCGTAGAGAAAAAAGTGAAAGTCAAACGTAAGGTGCAGGCGCCCGGCGTAAAATATAAAACGTGCTCCACATGTAACGGACAAGGTCAGGTATTGCGTGTAACCAATACCATTTTGGGCAGAATGCAATCCGCTACAACTTGTCATGTTTGCGGGGGTACCGGTCAAACCATCGAAAGCAAACCTAATAATGCGGATGCGCACGGAATGATTTTGGAAGACGAAACTGTTTCTATCAAAATTCCGGCAGGCGTGGTAGATGGAATGCAGTTGAAGGTTTCAGGCAAAGGAAACGATGCCCCGGGTAATGGAATTCCCGGTGATTTAATTGTAGCCATAGAGGAACTGGAACACGAATTCTTGAAGCGTGAAGGTGAAAACCTTCATTATGATTTATACATCAGTGTTGCTGAAGCTGCTTTGGGTGCTTCCAAAGAGATTGAGGCGGTTAACGGAAAGGTAAGAATCAAATTAGAGGAAGGGATTCAATCAGGTAAGATTTTAAGATTAAAAGGAAAGGGAATTCCGAGCTTAAACAACTACGGAAATGGAGATTTACTGGTACATGTTAATGTTTGGACTCCAAAATCGTTGACCAAAGAACAGCGTCAGTTTTTTGAAAAAGCATTGACAGATGAAAATTTTATCCCTAAACCTGAAAAAAGTGACAAATCTTTTTTTGAAAAAGTGAAAGATATGTTTTCATAATATAAAAAATAGTTTTATATTTGGGTATTACTTGGAAACAGGTAATTTCTTTTTCATAGCAATTTTTCCCATCCTTGTGTTACAATAAGGGTGGGTTTTTTGTTTTCCTTAACATTATTTTTGACTCAAATCCCTATTTTTACACACTCGGGGCCATTAAGGCCGAACAGATGAAATAAACTAAAGCAGGTATGAGCAATATTCTTGAGGTAAACCAAGTTGTAAAACAGTATGGGGATTACACCGCACTCAACTCGGTTTCACTAACTGTTCCCAAAGGCAGTATTTACGGATTGTTAGGACCCAATGGTGCAGGAAAAACTTCCCTTATCCGAATCATCAACCAAATTACCATGCCCGACAGCGGTGGTATAATTCTGGACGGTGAAAAACTTAAACCCGAGCATGTCAGCATGATTGGGTATATGCCCGAAGAACGCGGTTTGTACAAAACGATGAAAGTAGGCGAGCAGTGCTTGTATTTGGCACAATTAAAAGGATTGACTAAAGCTGAAGCCAAAAGAGAACTCGATTATTGGTTTAATCGGTTGGAGATTCAAGGCTGGTGGAACAAAAAAATCCAAGAACTTTCCAAAGGAATGGCCCAGAAAATCCAATTTGTGGTGACTGTATTGCACAAACCTAAATTGCTTATTCTTGATGAACCGTTCTCAGGGTTTGACCCGGTGAATGCCAATTTGATTAAAGACGAGATTATAGAATTGAACAAACAGGGCACTTCAATTATCTTTTCAACACACCGTATGGAAAGTGTAGAAGAAATGTGCGATTACATTGCCTTAATTCATAAATCCAATAAACTTATCGAAGGCAAGCTGTCTGACGTCAAAAGACAATACCGAACCAACAACTATGAAGTAGGGATTCTGACGGAAAATGTGGAAGGCTTGATGTATGATTTGACCCAAAAATTCACCTTGTCTCCTACGGATTTCAAATCGCTGAATGACGAGTTGAAACTGGAAATAAATCTGGGAACAGCCACTCCGAACGAGCTTTTGAATACCTTGGTACAACGTGGTCAGGTCACCCACTTTGTCGAAAAGATTCCGAGCATGAACGATATTTTTATCCAAACCGTAAGCGAGAAATAATGAATAAACTACTACTTATTATCAGAAGAGAATTTGTTGCTAAAGTCCGCAACAAATCGTTTATCGTCATGACTTTTTTGAGTCCGCTGCTGTTTGTGGCTATCGGTGTTTTTGTAGGTTATCTGAGTACGATGAAAGCCGATTTGAAAACCATTGCCATTCATGATGAGACCGGGCGTTTTGTAAACGAATTCAAAAATGATGAAGAATACAAATACCTCGATTTGTCTCAGGTAGATTTAAAAGTGCTGAAAGACAGCATCGTCAGAGAAAGTTATGAAGGGTTGTTGATTATTCCGAAAACGAGTAATAATGCCCAACTTCAAAAAGGAATAGAATTCATTTCCAATGACAGCCCAAGTGTTGGTTTTATTGCAGATCTCGAAGATGTGATTGCCAAAAAAATTACAGCAGAGAATTTTCAGCAAGCCGGTTTGGATACGCTTAAAATAAATAATGCTAAAGCAGATGTGTCCATCAATCTGGAAAAGGCTTCGGGCGAACAAGCTCTGAAAGGACTGAACGAAATTAAAATCATCATCGGAGGGGCTTTTGGGTATCTCATCATGATGTTTATCATTTTATACGGCAATATGGTGATGCGCAGCGTCATCGAAGAAAAAACATCGCGTATCATTGAAGTGATTATCTCTTCGGTAAAACCGTTCCAACTGATGATGGGAAAAATTATAGGCACCTCTCTGGCCGGAATTCTGCAATTCCTCATTTGGGCTTTGTTGGGTTTAACCGCCATGTTTGTGATGTCAAGCATGTTTGGCGTGCATATGGGAGCTACTTCAGGAGCGCAAACTCAGGCCATGCAGGCTGCACAACATGCCGCAGGCAGTGACATTCAGATGTATATTAAAGAATTGTGGAACCTACCGATTGCGACGATACTAATCTCCTTTATTATTTACTTCATCGGAGGGTACTTTCTATACAGTTCTTTTTACGCTTCTATCGGAGCGGCCGTTGATAATGAAACCGATTCCCAGCAATTCCTGTTGCCTATCATTATGCCGTTAATCTTAGGTGTTTACATTGGCTTCTTTACGGTAATGAACGATCCTCACGGGAACATAGCTACCATCTTTTCCATGATACCGTTAACCTCGCCTATAGTAATGATGATGCGTATTCCGTTTGGGGTACCGCTATGGCAAATCATTGTTTCTATGCTCTTGCTCTTTGGAACCTTCCTGGGCGTAGTATGGTTTGCCGCCAAAATCTACCGCGTAGGAATCTTAATGTATGGTAAAAAGCCAACCTGGAGAGAACTCATTAAGTGGATGAAATATTAAGAAAAGTATATAAAGGTTTTATGAAGTATAATCTTTATAAAATCTTTATACTTTCGATTGCTTCCCTTATATTCTACTTATAACGAATGCCGTAACTTTGTCCCATCATAAGAAACAAAGAAATGGTAGCTCCCAAAAATGAAACCAGACAATACCTGATAAGTGTACTTTCAGTCACTCTGATTTCCTTATTGGGACTTACAGTCAGAGATGTCATTGATTACAAAATCATTGGGTATCTGTTGCTGTTTTTGGTGTCCGTTTTAGCCATTTTTTTAGAAATAAAACCGGTATTACTCGCCGCACTGTTAAGTGCCTTAGCGTTGGATTTTATTTTTATAAAACCCTACTACACGTTACACATCGACAATGCGCAAGATGCTTTGTTACTCTTGTTGTTTTTTATCATAGCTTTGATTAATGCCGTGTTGACCTATAAGATTAAGCGGATGCAAAAGGCTGTTCACATGAAAGAAGCCCGTGCCAATACTATGAAATTGTACAATACGTTATTGGATTCCCTGTCACACGAGTTACGCACACCCATTGCTACGATTATAGGTTCTATTGATACTCTCCAACAGGAAAACGTAACCTTGTCCAATGACAGCAAAGCCAATTTGTTTGATGCAATAGAGAAGGCTTCCATGAAGCTCAATTATCAGGTAGAGAATCTACTTAACATGTCACGCTTAGAATCAGGGTATATCCAACCCAAACTGGATTGGTGTGATGTCAAAGAACTAATCTATAACGTCTGTAACCGACTAACAGATGAATTACAACATCATAAATTGCTGATTACGGTAGAAGAGAATCTACCGCTGTTTAAGTTAGATTATGGTTTGATGGAACAAATTCTGTACAATCTGATTTACAATGCTTCTCAATACACTCCCATAGGAGCGCAAATTAAGATTGAAGCACGCTATGATGTCGATGCCGATTATGAAAATCATATAGACCTCATTAAAAAGTGCATTATTACAATAGCCGATGATGGTTATGGATTTCCCGAAGAAGAAATCAGCAAAGCCTTTGACAAATTCTACCGCCTGCAAAATTCAAAAACAGGAGGGACCGGCTTGGGGTTGTCTATTGTAAAAGGGTTTGTAGAAGCTCAAAATGGGACCATCAAACTCAGTAATGCAGAAGAAGGAGGTGCTGTGTTCGAAATGAGTTTTGCCGTTGATTGTTTATTCACTAATACCGTCGAAAATGAGTAATGGGTTTTCCATATTAGTCATTGATGACGAAAGTCAAATCAGAAAGCTGTTGGAGATAACACTCGAGGCAAACGGCTACAAGTTACTCTTTGCCGTCAATGCCAGAGAAGGAATCGCTATGGCGGCCAGTCACCAACCCGATTTAATTTTATTAGACTTAGGACTACCCGATGAGGACGGCCAGGTTGTCTTAAAGCAATTGCGCGATTGGTATCAAAACCCTGTCATCATTCTTTCCGTAAAAAGCACCGAAGAAGAAATAGTAAAAGCATTAGACAGTGGTGCTAATGATTACCTGACCAAACCATTCAGGACTCAGGAACTCTTGGCCCGTATTAGAACGGCGTTGCGCGGTACTTTCAGTCAAAGTCAGGAACCCGTCATAGCCTTTGGTTCGATTACCGTAGATTTTGCTTCCCGCATCATCAAAGTCAAAGACGAAATCTTAAAACTGACCGCTACCGAATACAACCTGTTGACTTTGTTGTTAAAAAATGACGGGCGCGTGCTGACACACCAATATATATTAAAAGAAATCTGGGGCAATGCCTATGCGGAGCAAACACAGTATCTCAGGGTTTTTGTGGCCCAGCTTCGCAAAAAAATAGAAGAAGATCCCAATCGACCGAAATACATCCTCACCGAATCGGGCGTAGGTTACCGCTTTAACTCCGGCTAATTTTTTTCATTTATCGATACAAATCACTTTGTGGAAGCTCCTGTAGGAACCCACACAGGACGACGCATGCCTTATTTTTTCTTCTCATGTATAAAGTATAACAATCTAACCATTTGAATATGAATCTTTCCACCCCTCAAAAAGTAACCGCGATAACCTTGATAGTAGCACTGGGTATCATTTATGGCGACATCGGAACCAGTCCGCTTTATGTGATGAAAGCCATCATCAGCGAAAAAAGACCCATCTCCGAACTCTTAGTCTACGGCGGTGTTTCCTGTGTGTTTTGGACACTGACATTTCAAACGACTTTCAAATACATTTTCCTGACGCTTTCCGCCGATAATCACGGCGAAGGCGGCGTGTTTTCGCTCTATGCGTTGGTCAAACGTTTTGGCAAAGGGAGATTGGTCATCCCTACAATTCTGGGCGCTACCACTTTGTTGGCAGACGGAATTATCACACCCCCCATATCCGTAGCCTCGGCGGTCGAGGGGCTGGGCGATGTCATTCCTGATATCCCGACGATTCCAATTGTAATCATTATTCTTTCAGGCTTGTTTATCTTTCAGCGCTTCGGAACTCATAAAGTGGGAACCATATTCGGACCGGCGATGCTGATTTGGTTTTGCATGTTGTTCGTATTGGGCTTTTCCCAAATACTGCATCATCCGGGAATTTTAAGAGCCCTCAATCCTATCTATGGTTACGAATTGTTGACACAATACCCCAAAGGGTTTTGGCTATTGGGTGCCGTTTTTCTTTGTACTACCGGAGCCGAAGCATTGTACTCCGATTTAGGACATTGCGGTAAAGAGAATATTCGCATCACTTGGGTGTTTGTCAAAATCAGTTTGGTAGTGAATTATTTAGGACAATCCGCCTGGTTGATGGCACATCAAGGCGAATTGTTGGCAGGCAGAAATCCGTTTTATGCAATCATGCCTAGCTGGTTTTTACTGATAGGGGTAATCATTGCAACCTTTGCCACCATTATCGCCTCCCAGGCCCTCATCAGCGGTTCTTTTACATTGATTAATGAAGCCATATCTTTAAACTTTTGGCCCAGAGTAACGCTTAAAAATCCCACCAATTTGAAAGGACAAATCTATATTCCGTCCATCAACAATATCTTGTGGTTTGGCTGTATCCTGATGATTTTGTATTTCAAAAACTCCACCAATATGGAAGCCGCTTACGGGTTTTCTATCACCATTGCGATGATGATGACCACGGTTCTACTGATGTATTATTTGGTTTATATCAAGAAAGTGCACAAAAGTTGGGTGACCCTCATCCTGATTGTTTTCGCCGTTATTGAAATCTCTTTCTTCATTGCCAATGTGTCCAAAATCAAACAACGATGGATGTTCCTGTTCTTTGAACTGTTCATTTTTATGGTCATGTATGTCTGGTACTATTCCCGTAAAATCAACAACCGTTTTCTCAAGTTTACCAATTTGGTAGAACAGACACAATTGCTCAATGAACTAAGCGAAGACGACAGTATTCCAAAATATGCCACGCATTTGATTTACCTGTCCAAAGCGGATAAAACCTATGAAATCGAAGAGAAAATCATCAAATCCATTTTCGCCAAAAAGCCGAAACGTGCTGATGTGTATTGGTTTTTACACATCAATCGTACCAATGATCCGTTTGCATTAAATTATGAAGTGGTTGAGATTTTAGACGATAAAGTAATTAAAGTGGTTTTGAATGTTGGTTTTCGGGTCCAGCCCAAAGTGGAGTTGTATTTCAAAAAAATAGTTCAGGAATTGGTAGAACGCAAAGAACTTAACCTGCACATCCGGCCGGATGGCTCTACTAAATACAATTGCGAACCGGACTATAAGTTTGTCATCATTGAAAAATTTATTTCAGTAGAAAACGAATTTGCTTTCAAAGAAGGCTGGATGCTCACCACGTATTTCTGGCTCAAAAAACTATCGCTGTCTGATGAAAGGGCTTTCGGTTTGGACAAAAGCGATGTAGCGATAGAGGAATACCCAATGGTGTATAGCCCAAAAACCAAAATTTGTTTAGAACGAAAATTTAAATAGCATCCCGAAAAAATGAAGAAAGTACTCACCACAATTAGTTTATGCCTCTGCCTTAACGGCTTTGCGCAACAGGATACAAGTAAAGCAAAGATTCCGTTTGACGGCATGGACATGACTTGGCAAAACGGCTCCGACCGCAGAACAGCGCCGCCGGTTTTGGCAACCAAGTATTTTACCGGGAGCGTCATGCTCGATATCAATTATACACACTCTTTTAATAATCCGATTGACAATACGGTAGTAGGGTCTACTGCTCTCGCCCGAAATAATGAATTTCAGGTTTCAAGTGCCAATTTGGGAGGTGACTTTACCTATGAAAATGCCCGAGGTAGAATTATGATGCAATTGGGTACCCGCTCTACAGTAGTGCCGCGCAACGATTACAGTGTGTACCGAGGTCAATACCAATTGGACAATGTCTATCGCTATTTGTCTGAGGCTTATGCCGGATATCATTTTGACAAATGGTATGGCATCAATGTCGATGCCGGGATGTTCATGTCCTATATTGGCTTGAATTCCTATTATCAGGTGGAGAATTGGGAATACCAAGCATCATTTACCTCGGATAATACCCCATGGTTTTTCAACGGATTGCGGGTACAGGTCTTTCCGACGCAGCATCTGAAAATCGAAGGCTGGCTGATTAACGGTTGGCAAAGCTACGGCAAGTTCAACAGCATGCCCGGATTGGGAGGCAATGTAACCTGGTGTCCAAACGAAGCCGTAAAAGTACTCACCAATGATTACTACGGAACAGATGCAGCGGGTTTAAAAAACCGCATCCGTTTCCATTCAGATAACAGTTTGTTGGTGCGATATTACAATCAACCGAAAGCCAAAGGCATCAGCAGAGCTGCTTTCTCCACTACGTTCGATATTGGTTTTGAAAGCGGAGATGGTGTTCGCGGGTTCAATGGTAATTCCGAAACACCGTCACAGTATTTCTTAAGTGGTATGGTGTACAATAGGGTTTGGTTCAATAAAAACAAAATGGCTTGGACAATAGGAGGTGGTTATATGACGAATCCGGGACGCTATTTGGTATTGTATCCTACAGGTGATGCCAGTCCGCTGCCCAATCCGAATAATCCAACGCAAACCGCAGGTACCCATCCGTTTAGTGCCAATCCCGGCGATAAATTCAAAGGGTGGGATTGTTCGACCAACTTTGATTTCATGCCCAATCAAAGCATTACGTTTCGGGTGGAATTGGTACATCGGGAAGCGAGCGTGCCTTATTTTGCCGGAAGCGGAGGCGTTACTTCGCCTACAGGCTATACTACGACACCCTTACCTAGTGACTGGCAACCCGATTTAGTGAAAATGGAAAACAGAATCCTCTTTGCGGTATTATTCAGAATCTAACAATCCGCCATATTCACAGCTACAGCGAGACCTCCTTCGGAGGTTTCTTTGTATTTGGAGTTCATGTCTTTGGCGGTCTGCCACATGGTGTCAATCACTTTGTCTAAAGGAACTTTGGCGTTTTTGGCATCGGTTTCCATAGCGAGTTCAGCCGCATTGATGGCCTTGATGGCCCCCATCGTATTGCGCTCGATACACGGAATTTGTACCAATCCGCCAATAGGATCACAGGTCAATCCCAAGTGATGCTCCATGGCAATTTCGGCTGCCATCAACACCTGGTCGGGAGTACCGCCCATGACTTCGCACAAGGCACCCGCAGCCATGGCTGAGGAAACACCAATCTCGGCCTGACAACCACCCATCGCAGCGGATATAGTAGAACCTTTCTTGAAGATACTGCCTATTTCGCCGGCAACCATCAGGAATTGTTTGATTTGTTTTTCGTCTGCCTGGTGGTTTTCAATCACCATATAGTACATCAATACAGCCGGAATGACTCCCGCACTGCCATTGGTAGGAGCCGTTACTACGCGACCCAAGGCGGCATTGACTTCGTTTACTGCCAAAGCAAAACAGGATACCCATTTCAGGATTTGACGAAACTTGACTTCGGTTTTGCGAATGGTCTCCAGCCACTCTTGCGGCGTGTTGTAATTGGCCAAACCAATCAGATTTTGATGCATGTCAAAAGCACGACGACGTACGTTTAGCCCGCCCGGTAGGATTCCTTCGGAATGGCAACCAATATACATGCACTCCAACATGGTGTTCCAAATCCGCATCAGTTCATGATGTACTTCGGCTTCGGGACGCATGGAGATTTCGTTGGCATATACAATTTCGGAAATGGATTTCTTTTCACTAACGGTATAAGCCAATAGCTCTGCAGCATTCTGAATGGGGAATGGAAACGCGCATTTAATCGCCAGCTTCTTTTTGGCATTGGCGCGCTCTTCTTTCACGACGAAACCACCCCCAATGGAGTAGAAGGTAGATGAGTATTCAGTATTATCAAGTAAAGAAGCCGTAAAGGTTAGTCCATTGGCATGAAACGGCAGGAAGTTTTTGTTGAAAATAATATCTTGTTCAAAGAAAAAAGGAACGCTGATTTCATTTCCCAATAAAATTAAATTTTTCGTTTTAATTTCATTTATGATTTTATCAATATTTTCAATAGGAATATATTCGGGGTCTTGACCGCTTAAGCCCAACATCACGGCATAATCTGTCGCGTGACCCTTACCGGTTAAGGAAAGTGAACCATATAAGTCAACTTTGATATAATTAACTATTTCAAGTTTATTATCGGCTCTCAGTTCATTCAAAAAACGTTCTGCAGCGCGCCAAGGGCCAAGGGTATGCGAACTCGAAGGTCCGACCCCGATTTTAAGCATATCAAAAACGGAAATGCATTCTTCCATAGGTACTATATCGATTTAGTTATCGCAAAGATAGAGAAGAATTATGAGTTATGAATGCTGTGTTTTAAGTTTAAAAAGCAAGGAAACAATTTCTTGGTTTGGTTGTTTTTTCGGGTTTAATTAAAGTGAATTCTTATCAAAACCAGTCGAAAAACCGTTTGAAACGACTTTTACAGGTATTGAAAACGACTTTTGAGCCTGTTTTGGACGTTGTTTTCAGTTCCTCCTGATGACTTTTTCAACTCATCAGGAGCAGTTGGTAAACTCGTCAGGACGAGTTGGAAAACTCATCAGGACGAATTGACGAAAAGTTTCGTAAAAAAACAGACAAAAACAAGCCCCGAAATGCAGTGCTTTCCGGGGCTTGACCTCATGAATTACTCCGTTATGCAAAAAACATCAAGAAGAGCGTGGGCGCTTATTGTCATATGAAATCAAATACTCCGGCGCCGGAGCATGGGATAGTGTAGTGTTGTTTATAGTGGGAGTAGTCATAATGCGTTAGTTTACAGTTGTTTTTAATTGTTTGTGTCAGGAGCCGCCGTCTTATGGTTTAGTTGCAAAAGGCATGCCATTTTTGATTTGTTGAGTAAATTTTAACTACCAAACCATTCCAATGGTCTTTTGTAATAGCAGTTTAGTGGTGAAAACCAGCAGTGAAAACCGGTACCGGATGAAACAAGCATTAGGGAAAGGTTAAATTTTTTTTCGACACCAAAAATTGCAGTATCTTTATGCAACACATTAGTGATAACTAAAAACTCAGAACCCAAAATGACAACAAACGTAAAAGCTTACGGGACCGGAGCTCCTGATGCTCCTTTAGCCCAAATGACCATCGAACGCAGAGACGTTTTAGAACACGATATTGAAATTGAAATCCTGTACTGTGGGGTGTGCCACTCTGATTTGCATACCGCCCGCAACGATTGGGGTTTTACGACTTATCCTGCCGTACCCGGTCACGAAATTATCGGGAAAGTTACCCGGGTGGGAAGCCATGTGACCAAACTGAAGGTAGGAGATTATGCCGGAGTGGGCTGTTTGGTTGACTCCTGCCGTACCTGCAGCAGCTGTAAGCAGGATTTAGAACAATACTGTCTGAACGGCTGGGTAGGAACGTACAACAGTGCAGACAAACATCTGGGGACCATGACCTATGGCGGCTATTCGGAGAAAGTAGTGGTAGATGAAAACTATGTGTTGAAGGTACCGGCCAATCTGGATTTGGCTGCGGTAGCTCCGTTGTTGTGTGCCGGTATCACTACCTGGTCGCCTTTGCGCCACTGGAAAGTAGGCAAAGGCAGCAAAGTAGCGGTTGTAGGATTGGGCGGTTTAGGACACATGGCCATCAAACTGGCCAAAGGACTGGGGGCCGAGGTGACCTTGTTCTCGAGAACACCGGGCAAAGAAAAAGATGCGTTAGACCTAGGGGCCGATGCGGTAATCATCTCTACCGATGAGGCTCAGATGGCCAGTGTAGCGGGTAAATTTGATGTAATTATTGACACCGTGCCTTATGTACACGATGTGAATCCGTACATCACGACCTTAGGCATCAGCGGAACCTTGGTTTTGGTAGGGTATTTAGGAGGACTGGATCCAATCTTAAATACCGTTCCGATGATTATGGGAAGAAAATCGGTAGCCGCTTCTTTAATTGGCGGTATAGCCGAGACTCAGGAGATGCTCGATTTTTGTGGAGAACACAACATAGTGTCTGAAATAGAGCTCATCAAGATGCAGGATATTAATGAAGCTTATGAACGCATGCTGAAGAGCGATGTGCGTTACCGCTTCGTAATTGATATGGCTTCTTTAAAAGGATAAACAGGGAGATTACATAAAAAAACAAAAAGCAGCCGAAAGGCTGCTTTTTGTTTTTGTCTGATTGATAATGCTTAGCGCTCGTAAAACTCTATCGGCAAATCATCGGGGTCGGTGGTGAAGGTGAAGCGCTTGCCGGTGATTTCGTCTGTGCGAATGGGTTCGCACGCGATGTTGTAGCGGGAGAGGTGGGTTATGATGGTTTCGAGTGCATCGACTTCAAAGGCGAGATGGCGTAGCCCGGTGGCTTCAGGTCTCGTGGGTCTTTCGGGCGGGTTGGGGAAGGAGAAGAGCTCTACTACGTATTGTCCGTTCAGCGCCAAGTCGAGCTTGTAGGACGACCTTTCGGAGCGGTAGGTTTCGTTGAGGATGTCCAATCCTAAAACCGTAGTGTAGAACTCTTTGGATGCTTCATAATCGGAGCAGATGATGGCGATGTGGTGTATTCGGTTCAGCATATAGGTACGCACGGATAAAGGGTTGAAGGTCGCTGTTTTTTTTGGAATTACAAAGGTTTGGTCGGAACTTCTTTGGTAGCGATGGCTGATACTTTATTCTCATGGTTTACCGTTACGAAGAGTTCCCTTTTGAAGAGTTTCTTTTCGTAGGCTATGGCGTATCTGAAAATGTAATCGTCGGTGGCTTTGTTGTGGGTTACCTCGAGCAGGGTGAGTCCTAAGAACCGCCCGTTGCGTTGGTTGATTTTTTTACAGACCGAAGAGATTTTGTCGCGGGTGGCGTTTTGTCTTACCTTATCGGTGGCTTCATTGGCGCTGAAGGCTTTGAAGCGGGAGGTGTTACAGGCTTCGAGCAGGCGTTTGCCCAGTTCATAGGCTCTGTCTTTTTTAATGGCTTCTACTTCATCCGGTTTGACCGTAATCACGGAACTTTCAGGAGATTTACTTTTACAGGAAATGAGCAGCAACAGACTGCAAAGGAGTACGACGGTTTGTTTCATAAAATAGCGTGTTGGTGTTGAACAACTTATTTTATGAGGAGAGAGAGTAACACAAATATAAAACAAAGCACGAAACTGCGGTTCGCTTTTTGGTTTTTTTTAAGCGTTTACTGCTTCTTCGCTTACCTTATTGAGGTAAACTCGGAATGTGGTCCCTTGATTTACTTCACTTTCTACTTCTACATCACCGCCCATGGATTCGATTTGGTATTTGGTGATGAAGAGTCCGATTCCTTGTGCGTCTTTGTTTTTGTGGAAGGTTTTGTACATGCCAAAGAGCTCGTGGCCGTGCTTGGTCAAGTCTATTCCGAGGCCGTTGTCTTTGATGGTCAGCACGATGTTGTGGCCGTCTTCGTGGGAGGAGAACTCGATTAAGGGGTGGCGGTCCGGGTGTTGGTATTTCAAAGAGTTGGAAAGGAAGTTGAGCAGGATGCTTTCCATGTAGGCAGGGTTGACGAAAAGGGTGACGTCTTTGTTTACATTATTATGGATGAGGGCTTCGGTGTTTTTGATTTGGACTTGTAAAATCTGTTTGACTTTTTCGATATAGTCGTGCAGGTTGATGGTAATGTATTTGATACCGGCCTGATTCTGTGCGGCTACGATTTCGTTGAGGTCACAAATGGTGGCGCTGAACCTGTCGGAAAGCCTGCTCAACAAGCCCATTACTCTTTCCCTCTCGGTGTCATCGGCTTCTTGGGCCACTTCTATTAACGAGGCCAGTCCGTCAGCGTAGGATTTGAGGTTGTGGGAGATGATGTTGGAAAAGTTTAACAGGCGTTGGTTTTGCTCGGTGATGGTGTGGTTGGACTTGATGAGCTTTTTTTCCAATAGTTTTAAAGGGGTGACATCGGCTACGTGTACATAAAAGCCCACGACCTCATTGTCTACAACATCGGGGTAATAGTTGGCTAAGGTGTGTCGGATTTCACCGCTGGGCAACGGAATTTCTCTTTCAAAGGTTTGAGGTTGCCCCTGCAATGCGTTATGGATATGGACTTTGTTTTTTTCGTACAACGGTCCCAACAGTTCCTCTATTGTTATGGTATTGACCATTTCTTCCCGTTTTTTGTTGAACCATTTGGAGTAAGCAGCGTTTGAAAACCTGCAGATGAGGTCTTTGTCCCAATAGGCAATCATGGCCGATATATGATCGGTGACTTCGATGGCTGTGGGGTTTATGTGTGGTAAATCGAAAACCATTTTAGTATGTGTTTTGAAATATTACTATGCAATAGTAATGAATTTAACAATTGTTTAATGTTGATAATCAATATTTTTTACTGCATTTTGGTTGGATTGGGTATTAGCGGTGTGCGTTGGTGACTGCATGGCTCATGGTGATAGGGGGAGAGTGGTAAAAACTTCGTTTTGGGGTATAGGGTTTTGTGTGTTGAATTTGTATTTTTGAGGCGCTAATTGAAATCACATGAAAATTGTTATATCGCCTGCCAAGTCGCTTAATTATGAGAGTGCGGTACCGGTGCCAACTTTTACCGAACCGCAGTTTTTGAAACAAGCGACTACTGTACAACGTACTTTGAAAAAGAAAAAGCCTAAAGCCCTGGCGGAACTGATGGACATATCACCGAAACTGGCCGAGCTGAATTGGCAACGCAACCAGGAGTGGCATACGCCTTTTACGGTGGAAAATGCGCGCCAGGCAGTGTATGCTTTTGACGGGGACGTGTATACGGGACTGGATGTGTACAGTCTGCCCGAGGACAAACTGATGGTGTTGCAGGATAGGTTGCGAATCTTATCGGGGTTGTATGGGTTGTTGCGTCCGTTGGATTTGATGCAGGCTTATCGACTGGAGATGGGGACAACACTGCCGATAGGGAAGCACAAGAACCTGTATGAGTTTTGGAAAAAAACGATTACCAAGGCCCTTAACAGCGAGTTGCAGAAGGGGGAGTTGTTTATTAACCTGGCCAGCAACGAGTATTTTAGTGCGGTAGATGTGAAGGCACTGAAAGTGCCGGTGATTACGCCCGAGTTTAAAGATTATAAGGACGGGCAGTTGAAGATGATTAGTTTTTTTGCCAAGAAAGCGCGCGGTATGATGGTGCGTTATATCATTGACACGGGTGCGGAAACCCTTGATGACCTGAAGGGATTTAATTATGAAGGGTATGGTTTTGATGCCAACCTGAGTACGGCTACCACCCTGGTATTTACCCGATAAACTGAAGCACCCGAGCCAACATTAGGTGCGAACTGTGCGGAGCAACCCGAGCCAACTTTATTTGGCGAACGGACGAAGGAACCCGAGGCCAAGGGCCGAACAGAGCGAAGCTAAACCGCTTTAACCTGACGAACATGTTATTCAGAGTGCAGCGAGTTCGAGCAGTATTTTGTTGGCTTTCTTGGCAAAGCTGGGACTGTGTTTATGCATTTGGTCTTCCAAACAATGCGTTAGCTCCTGTTTCAGTTCAGGATATTGCTTGGTGAGTTGGAATAACACCGACAAGGATCTCGATTTGATGGTCACGTTGGTTTCCTTTGATAAGAGCCATTGAAACAATAAGTCTGTCGCTTTTCCTTCATTTTCAGGAGGCACCCCAACCAGGTACCAAAATGAAGCAAAGGAAGTTCTATATTTTGGATTCAGATTGTCATACGCTTCCAATAAAAGAGGGAGTGTAGTAAGTAATTTTTCCTGATGGGCGATGCCAATTTCACTCAAAAGCCAAAGAAACCGATTGGCTGTTTTGGGTTCAGAGTCTAGCAATGGGAAAAGATCTTGTAGTGCTACGTTGTTTTCTAAAATGACCGCAACCCATTTTTTACGAATCTCCATAGTACTTTGAGAAAGAGAAGATTCCAATTCGGCATAAAAGTCAGCAATGGAAAAAATAGGATTCATTTTTTATACACTTGCGGCTAAGGTGGCTTGACACAAAGATAGAGGTAAAGATAGACAATTTACTTTTGATTTTCCGCTTGCCTAAAATTGGATAATTCATTGCGGTAAACCGCTGCCAGGTGACGGTTTTTACACAAACTTCACCAGTTCCTGTTTTCGGTGCAAACTTTGATTCCGTTTCCGGTTTATTTTCAGAGATAAGCATTTGTACGTAAAACTATTTCTCAACAGTCTTTTTATTATAACTCAATAAATGTTGTCTTAGGAACCCACCGAACACTATAAATGAAATCCCGATTATAAGCCTGTTATGGTAAAAACTCGACGATTCATTTGTCAAAGCAATTATCAGAATTACAAGGTTTGCGATTGTCACTAACAATAGAAAAACTAAAATTATTTTTCTCATAATTTTTTTTTAAGTGTTATATATCTAAATAAAGCTCAATTTCTATTGAAAACGTTTTGTCCAAAAAACGACAACATAACAGATTGCGGCTTTATACAGTAGTCCTTATGGTAAAGATAGGCAAATTACTTTCCTCTTTTTCGCTTGCCGAAAATCAGAAAGAGTTATAGTGCCTGTCCGCTCTCAGCAGAAGTACTAATCATACGAACCTTAGCAGTAACGTCTCTTATAACTTTAATTACTAATGCGAGCATTGCAAATCCACCTATAATACCAATATAAATCAATGAATTTTCTTTTGATTCATATTCGCTTTTGGCTAACAATATTTTTCCTTTTTTTTCTATTTGAATGACATCTAGATTAAAATCAGAAGATTGAGTTTTTTTAAAATAAACTTTCAAATAATCTCCGACCGCAATATTTTCATTGAGTTTTGAATAATCCTGCTCTTCATTGTATGAAGCAAATTTTTCGTCGGTTCCGTTAATTCTGAAATAAAAGACATTTAAGTTAACTTTACCTCGTTTGAGTGCAATCCCTTTTTCTGTTACTGAACCCATACAGGAAGGTACGTCACCCAAATCAATAGTTGAATTTTTATAGCCAACTACAGCCAGAGTAAACAGTAGAAGTGTAAGTCCTAAAGTTATTATTCCAACAAAAATTCCGACAAATATTTCTTTGTTTTTTTGTTTCACACTGTTTCTGGATTACTATTTTCGGCTAACGTCCCGTTGCTTTGCTCCAGCAGCAGAACAGTAAGCGGTTATGGTAAAGATAAGTAAATTCCCCTTCGATTTTACAGTGAAGGAAATAGGAGCAAAACTACCCAAGCCAACTTTAGTTGGCGAACGGACGAAGGAACCCGAGGCCCCAGGCCGAACGGACCGAAGGTAAACCTCTGTTACCGGCAGTACTAAAAATATTTCCACACAATAAACCAAATAGCAAAAATTACAAATAACCCAAATACTATTTGGTTGATAAGGATATCATATCGTTTTTCAGGAATATAATGCTCTGGATATTTCAAATTCCACGTTCCTTTTTCAGCAAACTCGAAGAGCATTTTTGGTGTAACGGCAATATGTTCTACTCTTCGACGCGGAGATTTAAAAAAAATGCCACCGATTCCATCGCTCCCTTCTGATTCATGATGAAAATACCAAAGATATTTACTCATATCAACTTCAAATTTAGCGGCATATTTTTCCATTAGCTCATGAAAGTCATCACCGGTCCAACCCAGATCTCTTTCAATATCGGAATCTTCGCTTACTTCTTTTGAAAGCGTTTCTTCTTTTACAAATTCCAATATTTTGCTTAGATTGTTCATGTCTTGGCATTACCGCTAAAGTTCTTCCGCTTTGCGCAGCAGTGGAAAGTTAAGAAAAATTGTGATAAGAAGTAGGAGTGAACCGAGTATTCTCTGAGAAAGATAAACGAAGCTATTGCTCCTAACCGCTGTTAGCAGCAGGTTTTTATTTCAATTTCAATTTCAATTTTCCATTTCAGTTTTTGGCTTGATGGCATAAATGTCAATTAAGATAAACAATGTAACAATAAAGTTTCCTATCATAAATAGCAATCCATCTAATTCAAACTTTAAAAATTTCATTAACAATGAAACTGACCAAATAATTGCAATGTTTAAATTGAAAAGCCCTGCAAATATGTAAAGGAAATTATTTTTCAGTCTAAATCTAAATTTGTTTTTGTAAAAAATAATTCGTGTCACTATTAACACAAATCCTAATGCTGCAGCAATAATTGCGCTACTGAGAAAATTAAAAAATAAAGTCAGTGAACCCATAGAATATTCTTGAGAACTATTATAATAATCAAAGAAACTATACAATGTCCAGACATTTATAAGAATAAATGAAATAGTAGTAAATATGAAATGTTGTTTATTCATGCATTCGTGTTCAAACTTGCTGCTAACGTTCCGCGACTTTACGCAGTGGCGGTACGTTTAATGATTAGTTGTAAATGTAAATAAAAATCTCAAGGTAGTACTTTCCGGCGAAAGGAATAGGAGTGGAGCTATTGCGGCTAACCGCTGTTGTGCGATCGTTTATTTTATCTTCCGCATTATTCCAGTTATAAAAGTTCTATTCAAAAATTCACTTTTATAAACATATTCGCCATTTTCCATTACATCAATAATCTCGACGCTTATTTTTTCGCCAAGTAAATAATTATATTGGGAATCACTAACCTCTAAATAAGTCAAAATATATTTATTAGGTTCTGGCCATTCAATTTTGTATTTAAAAATATCTTTTGAAGTCTTTTCAATTTGAATATCGTTGGTTCTTTCAATTTCTGTGTCAGCAAAAAGAATATTATCATAATGAAAAATTCCAATTTTTAATTTTTCACATAATGCAAACTTAGAAGCATCTAAATGTTTATCTTGATATTTTTGATTGATAAAACTAAAACTTAAGTCTTGACAATTGTTTGAAAGACTACTTTCAGGATTATATTCCGCTCCTTTTAAATAGTCTGTAATTCTACCAATATTTTCTAAATTTTTATAAGTGGTTTTTTCGGGAACTACTTTCACTTGCATAGTTTTTCCATCTTTATCGACACAAAAATTTAATGTCACAATATCAATTTTTTCAGCGTCATCTACATAAAACTCATTTTGCATTTGCGAAAACATATTTGTCGAAATACAAATAATTATCAAGGCTGTAGTTTTTGTTATTTTGGTGATTTTTAGCATAGACGTGAATTAAATGTCGCACAACGTACCGCGGCTTCGCGCAGTAGCGGCAAGTTAAGAAAAAATGTTATGTGGTAAACTGAAAACCGCTAAACCCGAGGCCGCAGGCCGAACGGACGGAAGGTAAACCGCTGTTATAGACTATATTATTTTTTTAAACCGGTTTCACAACGCTCACGGATATTTTTTAATTGTGCGTAGTATGACTGCATTTCATTTCCACAAGTAAATCTAGGGTTTTCCATTTTTCCGATTATATCTAAATATTTTAAAGCTATATCAAATTCTTTTTCACTGACCGCAATCCAACTTAACTTTACATAGGATTGCCTAACATAATATTGCCAATCATTGATTTGAATTACTTCTTTAAAGCATTTCTTTGATTCCTCTTTGTCAACTGCAAAACAACCTTTGTTATACAGGTAATAACTAATCCTTTTTGATTGCGGGAATTTTTTGGACAATGAAGAATAGCTATCATATACTTTCTGGCTTAGTTTTGTGGAGTCGGCCGTATAATAATTCTCATCAAACTCTGAAACATCAGCTTCAGCTTTTTTATAGAGTTCTTCTTCGGAAACCTCTTTTGTCTGTGAATTTGCTAAAGAATAAGCAAGAAATAAAACTGTAAAAATGATTGGTTTCATAATGTAAAGGGTTAATAATATTACAACAAACTTCCCACAGCCCCATCCGGCAAACAAATTATTTTCAGTTAAAAATACTCTTTTTTCCTCAGGAAAAACAAAAAACTAACACGCCAGCACTTGCAACCCGTAAACCGCCTTGTCCTTCAATGGATAAAAAGTCCCGTTGACCTCCTGCCCATACCGATGCCACAATACAGCAATCGGCATACCGGCACCCGTCGGCACCACAGTAGGTGTCAGGCTCAAAGCCGCCACAGGAGCCTCCTTCGCAACATACACCGGCGTACTGGCAAACAGCGTCGCACCCGGCGTTTCAAAATCAAGCAGTACAATACCCAGCCGCACCTCCAGGTGGGTAGCCCCATTCCGGTAATCCAACGCGGCCACAGGCAGCCCGTCCACACTGTAGGTGTACGTCGCCTCATCATACACCGCCTCAGGTAATACCAACAGTTGGTTAGTAAAACCAAACGAAGTCAGCAGCTGCTTCCCCTCCGGCGTCTGCAAGCCCATCCCAACACGCCGTTGCCCCCGCACAGATACAGGATCACAATCCTTCAGTTGCATAAACAACGACATCATACGGGCATGCAACGCCCCGTCTTTCTGATTCCCGAAAAACGGACGCAAACTGTCCTGAAAGACTTTCTTCACCCGCGAGGCCTGTCCAAACTCACTGCTGTTCTCCCGAGCGCGCTCCATCTTCGGACTGTGCCGATTGCTTTCCTTGGTAAAACCGCTCACCCGTCGGGCCACCGGCACACCGTTCAAAGTGTAATAGGTAATGCCGTCCAGCGTCCCCCTAAAGTGTATAATTCCTGCTTGCTTAGCCATAATAAGTTGTTTTACAGTAGAGTAAAGATAAGAATACAAGACGAATACTACAATAATTAAGCCATAATTACGATAGGGTTGTGGCGTAGTTGTGCCGTAGTTATGCCGTAGTTGTGGCGTAGTTGTAGCGTTGCAGAGGGTAACAAGACCTACGACAGAGGGTCTTCAGCAGTTTGATTAACGGGCTTCCAAATACATTTCCATGCGCAGTGGTTCCAGTGATTTAGTGTTTGTAAAGTCGCGTCGTACCGGGCCGCCCGGTACCACCACCTGCTTCCCGTTGGCCGTAATTTGGTTGATCGCTTCCTGCAACAGCGGCTCATCCGGACTCCCCAGTACGCCCGCCGTGTTAAAATGCTCCGGCAAATCCGTATCCGGTACGATACCCGAAGTATAATCGCCTTGACCGTCCTTGTTTACGATACGCAGCACAATGGGCTGCATGGCATACTTGTGGTTCGGGTTAATGTCGGTTTTAGAGACAAAAGTAGGGGAGTCATACAGGGTAATCGACCCCACATTTTTACCTACCGTCACATCGCCAATCTGAACCACCGTGATATAGGATTTCAGGCAATTAATCACCAACTCGCTCGCCGAGGCCGTGCTGTTGCTCGTCAGGATATACACCTTGTTGAGGTGCAGGCCGTTCAGTCCGCTTACAAAACGGTTTTCCAGCGAACTGGGATTGTTGCTTTCGTAATACGATTGCGCTTTGGCATTCCACTGTTGCTTGGCAAACAACTGCCCCGGGAACTGCCCCGTAATCATACTGGCCAGTTTAGTAGCCGAGTTAATCGACCCGCCCGAGTTGTATCGCAGGTCCAAAACCAAATCTGTCACGTTTTGCGAAGCCAAACTCCCGAAAGCATCATTCAGCGCATTGTCATAATTAGGGTAAAACCCATTATACATCAGGTAGCCGATATGATGAGTACCCTCCGTAATAACCGTGTGTAAAAACACCGGGTTTTCAGATAAATTGGTCTTGGTCAGCGTAATGCTTTGTCCGTTAGGGGTTATAGTGCCGTTCACATAATCGGCCATATTCAGCGTATAGGTGTCTGTGCCCAAAAGGGTTCGGTAGTTGCTCCCCGTCAGTGGTGTCCCGTTGATGGCATAAAAAATGTCCCCGCGCTGCAAACCTTTGGCCTCCGCATCCGAGTTGGGCAGCACATAATGCACCCACCCAAAGACATTGGTATTGGTAGCATCGGTATATTTTAAGCCAAAATCCATCCCGTTGTTCAACGTCGTTCCCGAAAGCACCCCTTCCAACACCGAATAATCACTGTACAGTACACTAAAACGATCAATATTCGGAGCCACTCTCAGGTGGTTAAACAAAGTAAGAGGCTCACTGTAATTGCCCAAAAAAGTATTCAACTCGCTTTGATTGGCAAAACGATTATCCGCCAAATCAGGCACATCCCCCTGCCACAGATAATACAGGTTCATCCCTTTCCATATAAAATCATTGATGGCAAGCGCATCCGGCACCGGATGGTCATCCATATCTTCACAACCCATCGGAACAACAAGCAAAAACAGCAGGAACAAGGAGGCAGCAATACTTTTCATAGCAACATTCTGGTTTAAGAATCGTAAATTTAGCAAGATTATCGAAATAAATAAAGCAGTAGGCTGTAACAAATAAAATACAGCCTCGTCTTTACAGTACAATCAGCAATCAAAAATCAGGTTCAATGAATCAAAACGAATTTATGCAACTGGTCAATCCGTTTAAGGACAGGCTCTTTCGGGTAGCGAAAAGGCTGCTCGTCAGTACAGAGGAGGCCGAGGACGCCATGCAGGAAGTTTTGGTCAAACTCTGGAATAGAAATCAAACGCTCAGCGAGTACAAGAGTGTGGAAGCAGTAGCCATGACCATGACCAAGAACTATTGTTTAGACCAGTTA
This sequence comes from Flavobacterium sp. XGLA_31, assembly GCF_051547105.1. NCBI lineage: Bacteria > Pseudomonadati > Bacteroidota > Flavobacteriia > Flavobacteriales > Flavobacteriaceae > Flavobacterium > Flavobacterium sp. XGLA_31. The sequence continues at coordinate 163,891 of NZ_JBPTTM010000005.1, forward strand.
AAGTCAAAACGGGCCGGCAATCTCACCCTTGTCCACAGCAATTTTACCGACCGTGAAGCCGGTATTCAGCAAACAGTGGAGGACCGTGACACCTGGCAATGGGTAGAAAAAATCATGAACGACCTGCCCGAACAGCAAAAACTCATCGTGCAACTCCGCGACATCGAGGAGATGGAGTTCAGCGAAATGAGTACCATATTAGAAATGAACGAACAGGCCATTCGCACCGCCTTATCAAGAGCGCGTAAAACCATAAGAGAAAAAATGAGTAAAACACATCATTATGGAATCGGATAAAATAGAAATACTATTAGAAAAATACTTCGAGGCAGAAACCACGACAGCCGAAGAAAAGGAATTGAAAAAGTACTTTTCCTCTCCCGATGTTGCGCAGCATCTGGAACACTACAAACCGCTGTTTGACTATGCCCTCCGCGCCAAGCAGGAACAACCGGCCAACACCAAGCTCAAACTGAACTCCCGCAGAGGATTCAACATGTTTTGGATATCGGTCGCGGCCACAGTAATCGTGTTGCTCGGAGTAGGGTTATTGACATTTCAAAATCAAAGCAGACCGCACACGCAGGATTTAGGTACCATTGAAGATCCTCAGGTAGCGTTCAGAGAAACGCAAAAGGCGCTCAACATGATTTCGGAACACGTCAATAAAGGCATCGGAAGTATGAGTTATTTAAAGGAATACCAACAATCAAAAGACAAAATTTTTAAAAAGTAAATCAAAAGAAATCATGAAAAATATTTTTTTAGCGATCGTATTGGTCGTAACCACAGCCACCACAGCATTCAGTCAAACCGTATTCGATAAGTTTGAAGACCAGGAAGACATCTCTACCGTTATTGTCAATAAAAAGATGTTTACCCTCATCAGCAAGATGAAAGTAGAGGACAAGGAGTCCCAACAATACGTAAACCTTATCAAGAAACTGGAGAACCTCAGGGTGTTTGTAACCGACAGTGATAAAAAGTCGGACGAAATGAAAGCCGTAGCCGACAAGTACATTAAAACGGCTTCGTTAGAGGAATTGATGCGCATCAACGAAAAAGGAAAGAATGTCAAAATCTATGTGCGTTCCGGCGCCACCGATTCACAAATCAAAGAACTCCTCATGTTCGTACAGGGCAGCGGCAAAGAACAAACCGTGCTCATGTCACTCATCGGGAACTTCGATTTAGACGAGCTTTCCGTATTGACAGATAAAATGAAATTACCGGGGGGCGATGAACTGAAAAAAGCCTCCAAAGGACCAAAGGGACCCAAAGGACCTAAATAAGAAAACCCATGAGAACACTCGTCTTTTTAGCGTGCAGTTTAGCCACTTTACTACTGATGGGATGCCAACAACAGCCTTCGCTTCAGAAGTACTTTGTAGAAAATTCAGAAAAGAAAGATTTCGTCGTCTTAGACATCTCCTCCGACATTTTGAATTTGGATGAGTCCAAGCTCACTCCGGAACAGAAAACAGCCCTGAAGTCATTTGACAAGATGAATATATTAGCCTTTAAGGCAGATAAAAACAACCAGGCAGCCTTCACTTCCGAAAGCCAAAAGGTAGCACAAATTTTAAAGGGAAAGGACTATCAGCAATTGATGAAAGTCGCCTCCGGAAAAAGCGGAGCCTCGGTAAGCTACGTGGGCAGTGAAGACGACATCGACGAGTTTGTACTCTATGCCAAAAAGAAAGAGAACGGTTTTGCTGTAGTAAGGATTTTGGGCAATGACATGAATCCCAATAACATCATGACCATGCTCTCCTTGCTCAAAAACGCAAATGTCGACATGTCACAGCTCGAGCCCTTAAAGGCATTAATGAAATAAAACGAACAGTCAATCAGTAAAAACGCCCCAAAGCATTGCTTTGGGGCGTTTCTTTTAGGATTTAAAGTACTTAAACGGAACAATCAGCATCCCGAAACATTCGCCGTCTTCTTTTCCGATATGTTTGTGGTGCATCTTATGAGCTCTTCTCACAGCTCTGGCATAACGGTTATTCGCATTACGGAACAACTTAAACCGTTGGTGTATAAAAATGTCATGCACCGTGAAGTAGGCCAGTCCATACGCAAAAATCCCCAGGCCAATGGCCAAACCGATAGACAAAATATCGTATTGCCACAGCAAAAAGAAACCAATGCTCACGACCGCATAAAAGAGAAAGAAAGCATCATTGCGCTCAAACCACGAATCATGGTCTTTCTTGTGATGATCGGCATGCAGACGCCACAAAAAACCGTGCATAATGTATTTATGACTGAACCAAGCCATAAATTCCATGATACAAAAGGTAAGCAGAAAAACAAAGATTGAGATATACATGATTATTGCAGTAAATTCAAATGATAGTTAACATAACAACGGGCAAATAAACCAAATTTCTCATAATCAGGAACGCGAATTCGGGTATTTTTGATTTCCAAGGAAGGCGTTTTTTTCAGTTTAGAGAGTAGCTTTTTATAATAAACATAGGCCGTATAGACCCCAAATTTAGCCTCCAGAGGCAGTTTCAATATCCCTTGGAATCCGGCTTCAAAATCAGCTTCAATTTCTTTGATGATGAGGTTTTTAGACGTCTCGTCCAGTCGGGATAAATCGGTGTTAGGGAAATAGGTGCGGCTCAAATCTTCATAATCGGCTTTCAAATCACGCAGGAAATTAACCTTTTGAAAAGCCGAACCCAATCGCATCGCAGCTTGCTCCAGCTCCATATACTTCTGATGATCCCCATTAACAAATACTTTAAGACACATCAAGCCCACCACATCGGCAGAACCATAAATGTATTCGTTGTATTCGTCTACCGTAGCATACTCTTTTTTATACAAATCCAGCTTCATACTTTTCATAAAAGCCGCAATCATACTTTCCGGGATATTGTATTTATGAACGGTATGCTGAAATGAATTCAATATTGGATTCAAACTGATTTTGTTGGTTAACGCATTGGCCAAATCAGCCTCAAACAAGGCAAACAATTCTTCTTTGTTATAATCGTGAAACGTGTCTACAATTTCATCAGCAAAACGGACAAATCCGTAAATATTGTAAATGTCCTGACGAATGCTCGGCGCCAGCATCTTTACGGCTGCAGAAAAAGAGGTACTGTAAGATTGGGTTACATTTCTGCTGCAGGCAAAGGAAACAGTATCAAAAATGGATTTCATAACAAGGATAATAATCAGTTAGTAGCAATAAGTTCAGCAACGAGTTTTCCCGAAATCAGGGCAGGTGGCACACCCGGCCCGGGAACGGTTAACTGACCGGTAAAAAAGAGATTTGCTACTTTTTTACTTTTCAGTTTGGGTCTTAAAAAAGCGGTTTGCATCAGGGTGTTAGCCAGCCCGTATGCATTCCCTTTATACGAATTATAGTCTTTGACAAAATCGTTGATACAAAACGATTCTTTAAAAAGAATGAAATCTCGCACCGTTTGTTGAGTCAGTTTTTCAAAGCGGGTAATGATTTTTTCAAAATATTCTTCTCTCAATTCCGGGATGTCATGCAATCCCGGCGCCAACGGGATTAAAAATATCCCGGCTTCTTTACCTTCCGGAGCTGCCTGCGCATCGGTTTTTGATGGAAAACTGGCATAGAAGAGTGGCTCATCGGGCCATTTGGGCGTATCATAAATCGCTTCAGCATGTCGATCAAAAGGAACATCAAAAAATAAGGAATGGTGTTCTACATTGGCTATCTTTTTATCAAAGCCTACATAAAAGAGCAAACTTGAGGGAGCAAAAGTCTTCTTCTCCCAATACTTTTCACTGTAAGCACGATATTTTTCGTCAAGTAAACTTTCACTGTGATGGTAATCCGCACCACTCAAAATGATATCGCCATGCACAATCTGCCCGTTGATCAGTAGCGCATTTGCTTTTCCATTATCTACATTAATCTTTTCAATAGTGGCGTTGGTATGTATGGTCACACCGAGTTCTTTGGCGAGTTGTTCCATAGCCAATATCACGCTGTACATTCCGTTTTTAGGATGCCAAGTACCCAAACCAAAGTCTGCAAAATTCATAAAACTATAAAAAGAAGGAGTGTCTGATGGTTTTGCTCCTAAGAAAAGTACGGGAAATTCCAGGATTTGGATGAGCTTAGTATTGGTAAAGCGCTTGCGAATGTCCTTTGAGATGTTCCCAAAAAACTGATTGACCTTTTTTGCCGTTTCCACAGTCACCAGTTCAAGAGGAGAAACACCGGGACGGTAAACCAAATCTTTGATGGCGATGTCGTAATTGCTTTGTGCCTCCCGCATGAATGCTTCTAATTTGGCACCGCTTCCTTTTTCAATAGCTTCAAAAGTAGCAATGATTTCAGGGAGATTGTCGGCAATGGTCACAAAATCGTTAACCGCAAAATACACTTGATACGCAGGAGAAAGTTTTATGAGTTCATAATAATCGGAAGGTTTTTTGCCAAAATCCGCGAAGAAACGTTCAAAAACATCCGGCATCCAGTACCAAGTGGGACCGATGTCAAAAGTAAATCCATCTTTTTTTAGTTGTCTCGCTCTCCCTCCAATGGTAGCATTTTTTTCATAAATAGTGACCTCATGGCCTTGTTGTGCCAAATAGCAAGCTGCTGCTAATGAAGAAAATCCGGAGCCGATTATTTGTATTGTCTTTTTCATATTGTTTAACAAATATATTAAAAAGTTAAACAAAATAAAACTTTTTAAAAAAATTATAACACTGATGTCAAATCATTGATGGAGGTGAAAAGTTTAATATTGTCTGTAATGTGTTTGTAATCAATGTTTTCTGTCATTCTACCGATAGCCCAAAACACGGAATTGTCTATCAGAATTTCTTTTTTAATTTTGTTTACATAATCATTTACAGAAACAGGATTGGGTTCAACAGTCATGTAGCAAATGAAAGTTATGTTGTCAAAGTACCGTTTAACATCTTTTATGCTCTCAATAGGTACGGTGGCTCCCAAATAGATTGTTTTGTAACCTTTGAGTTGTATTTCATAATTTAAATACATCAGGCCTAATTCGTGGATTTCATTATCGGGTAAGTACAAAACGAAAACCTGATCAGCATATGTGTTTTCCTGAGTTTGAATTTTTTCAGTATTAATTAGTATTTTCTGTTTGATTAAATTACTGATAAAGTGTTCGTGAGCAATGCTGATAGTGTTGGTTTGCCATAAGTAGCCTACTTCTTCTATAAGAGGGATAAAAACATCAAAAAACACTTCTCGGAATGTCTTTTCGGAAAGTAATTTGTTATAAGTCGTAAAAAAAAGCGATTGATCAAAATTCATCATGGCCATTTTAAAGGCACTGATGGCATGATGCTTTGCACTTTTGTTTGAAATAATCTCATTGACTAATACCGGTATTCTCTCTTCAGATAGTTTGGAAATTTTAGAAATCTTATATCCATGATTGTGAAGAAGAGTGATGTTCAATAACTTTTGGAGGTTAATTATATCATATAGTCTAATGTTGGTTTCCGTTCGCATGGGCTCCAGTACATTATATCTTTTTTCCCAAATACGAATGGTGTGAGCTTTAATCCCGGTAAGGTTTTCCAGGTCTTTTATGCTGAAAACATTTTTTACATTGTTCATCTTTTATTTCAATTTGTTAAACAAAATTAACAAAATTTGAAAGCAATCGTACTTTTTTGAATAAAATTTGTAAAAAAAGAGCAAACTCAATATGAATTTGCTCTTACAATGTGACCACGATCAGATTCGAACTGACACGTCTTGCGACACCACCCCCTCAAGATGGCGAGTCTACCAATTTCTCCACGTGGCCATAAACAAAAAAAGTCATTCGTCTTGACGAACAACTTTTTGTGACCCGACTGGGGCTCGAACCCAGGACCCCAACATTAAAAGTGTTGTGCTCTACCAACTGAGCTATCGAGTCTTTGGCAATAAGAAGAAGAAAATTGTGACCCGACTGGGGCTCGAACCCAGGACCCCAACATTAAAAGTGTTGTGCTCTACCAACTGAGCTATCGAGTCTTTTTCTTTTCTTGAATGCGGGTGCAAATATAAGGCCTTATTATTTATATTTCAAAGCAATTTTGTTATAAATTTACCTTTTTTTCTCAACGCTTGTTAACGGCTTAATTTATAAGGTTTTATTGTAATGCGGAAAATTATTTTGATAGGTTATATGGGGGTAGGTAAGACTACAATTGCCCAATTATTGGCCAAAAAAATGAAAATGAAATGGGTGGATTTAGATGAAATCATAGAAAATGAAGCCGGAATGTCGATAACTGCAATTTTTCAAACCAAAGGCGAAATCTATTTTCGTAAACTGGAACACACTCTTTTTAAAAAACTCGCAGAAAGCGATGAGCCTTTGATTATCAGTACCGGAGGAGGAACTCCCTGTTATGCCGATAATCATTTGTTTTTAAACGGGGAAGGCAAGGATTCAATTTACCTTAAGGCTTCCATTGCTACAATTTTTGACCGCCTTAAAAAGGAAAAAAATCATCGCCCTTTGATTGCGGAACAGTCTGAAAAACAGCTCAAAGAATTTATTGCCAAAAATCTCTTTGACAGAAGTTATTTCTACAATCAGGCGACACATAAGATAGACATTGACAACAACAGCCCTGAAACCATTACTGAAGAAATTCTACACATATTAAGTTAAGTAGGCGTAACTGTTGTCTGTTTCAAAAACTACATTTACATGTTCTTTGGAAGATGTGGAAAGTGAAATACCTTTAAAGTCCGCTTTTACTGGGAATTTTTTGTGATTGCGGTCAACCAGAACAACGGTTTTGAATTTTTTTACAGGAACCTCCAGAAAATGTTTTACCCCGTAAACCAAAGTAGTTCCCGAATTCAAAACATCATCTGCCAATACAATGCACTTGCCGCTGTAGACTTCTTTAGAAATGGATGTGCTGATGGGGTTAAATGGATTTTGCTTGTCTATTTTAACTTCACACAAAGTTACTTTGATGTCTGAAATATTGCTTAAAACCGCATTGATTTTTTGAGCTAGAACATAGCCATTGCTGGCAATTCCGGCTAAAACAATTTCGTTCTCATCGGCAAAGGTTTCATAGATTTGATAGGCGATGCGACGTATTTTATTTTCAATTTGTTGGTGGTCTAAAATGAGGTTTAGTTGCATTGGCTGTATGTTGTTTTTTAGTTTTCGTCTTCTTCGATGTCAAATTCAAAATCCTCCAAATCCCTTCTGTCTTTTTTGGTAGGTCTTCCGGTTCCTGTTTTGCGATAATGTTCTTTGGAAAGTTTCAAAAGTTCCAGATGAGCAAACGTTTCAGGTGGGGTGTCGTCTTTGCGATACATATCCACTAACTTGGCACCAACCCTGTTGCCGGGGATATCTAAAACGGTTATTTCATAAGTAATTTGATCTTTTCTGAAAGTGATTTTATCAGTAGGGAAAACCTCTCGGGAGGCCTTAGCTACCTGACCATTCACGGTTATTTGATTTTTCCGGCAAGCTTCGGTGACCATGTTTCTGGTTTTGTAATAGCGAACGCACCACAGATATTTATCCACTCTCATTTTTTTTCCAAAATCGACGTTAAATTGTTTACAAAAATAAATCAATATTGTATCTTGCGCGCTTAAAAAGCAAATAAAAATGAATAATTTTTTCAAATCAATAGTTGTATCATCACTGTGTTTATTGGTCGTTTCCTGTTCGAAAAGCGACAGCAGTACGGAACCACTTCGTGATTATTCCGCACAAAATATTACGGATATGGCAAATATTGAGGCATTCATGAAGTCACACCATATGGAAGTGTCGTCAAACTTTGATGTGACTTTTACTGAAATACCTTCTGGAGGTACCGAAGTATCCATTTGGGACCAAACTACATACGAAAGAAAAGTAAGGACTGTTACAGTAAAACAGGCTGATGTTGATGTGGAATATAAAATCTACTATTTTGAATTTCAACAAGGTTCGGGTACAAAAAGTAAGTCACCTTGTAATGTTGATAATGTATATTCAGCGTATCACGGTGAGTATATCTATACTTCAACAAAAACAGTTGGTGATCAATCAATCACTACATACAATTCTAAAATGTTTGAAGAAAAAATTAATCCGGTTTATTTAAATTTATCTACAACTATAAGGGGCTGGAGTGAAATTTTTCCGAAATTTAAAACCGGAGATTATGTAAGCAACCCGGACGGAACAATTAGCTATAGTAATTTTGGAGCCGGTCTTATGTTCATCCCTTCAGGATTGGCTTATTATGGATCAGCTATTGCGGGAATACCGTCGTATTCACCACTTATTTTTAATGTTAAATTGTATGAAGTTCAACGAAACGACCAAGATGGTGATGGAATTCCTTCATACCAGGAAGATTTAGACGGTGACGGTTATGTTTATAAATTGGAAACAGGAGTAACGAATCCGGATAATACTGACGGTATTGCGGTACTGAAACCTGACGGTATAAACTTTTGGCCAACTGATGAGATTCCGGATTATTTGGATTCTGATGATGATAATGACGGAGTATATACTAAAAATGAAATAAAATATACCGGCGCCGATAATGTTGTTCGAACTTATCCGTTTGATGGAGCGGCAGTTGATGATCCTTTGACAATTTATGTAAATGAAATGCAGGGAATACCAAGTTGTTCCAATGATTATACTTCTCCGACAAGATTGAGAAAACATCGTGATCCAAACTGTCAATAAAACAATAAAAAAAGCCGCTGTAAGCGGCTTTTTTTATTTAGAATATTTTTTATTTTCTTTTTAGAACTTTTTCAACAGCTTCCACAATCGCCTGATTGTTCAGTTTGTATTTTTCCATCAGCTGTTCCGGAGTACCACTTTCACCGAAGCTGTCATTGACGGCTACAAACTCTTGTGGTTTTGGATTGTTCAGGGTTAACAATCGTGCCACACTTTCGCCCAAACCTCCCAGGAAATTGTGCTCTTCGGCAGTGACAACACAACCGGTCTTGGCTACCGATTTTAAAATAGCTTCATCGTCCAAAGGTTTAATCGTGTGAATATTGATAACCTCTGCAGAAATGCCCTTAGCTTCCAGTTTTTCTGCTGCAATTAAGGCTTCCCAAACCAAATGCCCGGTAGCAATAATGGTTACATCGGTTCCCTCATTCAGCATAATTGCTTTCCCAATCACGAAAGGTTCGTCTGCAGGCGTGAAGTTAGGCACCACCGGACGGCCAAAACGCAAATAGGCCGGACCGTGATGGTCTGCCAAAGCAATGGTAGCAGCTTTCGTTTGGTTGTAATCACAAGTATTGATTACGGTCATGCCCGGCAACATTTTCATCAAACCAATATCTTCCAAAATTTGGTGGGTAGCTCCGTCTTCTCCTAAAGTTAATCCGGCGTGAGACGCACAAATCTTAACGTTTTTATCTGAGTAAGCTACTGATTGACGTATTTGGTCATATACTCTTCCTGTAGAAAAGTTAGCAAAAGTTCCGGTAAACGGAATTTTACCGCCTATAGTTAATCCTGCTGCAATGCCAATCATGTTGGCTTCGGCAATTCCGATTTGAAAAAAGCGTTCCGGATGATTTTTTTTGAAATCATCAAACTTTAATGATCCGATTAAGTCGGCACATAGGGCTACCACATTTTCATTTTTCTGCCCTAACTCAGTCATACCTGCCCCGAATCCGGAACGGGTGTCTTTACTTCCTGTATTTTCGTATTTTTTCATAGTTTTAATAATCTCCTAGAGTTTCGGCATTTTGTGCCAATCCGTTAGCTAATTGTTCGTCATTTGGGGCTTTACCGTGCCAAGCGTGGGTATGCATCATAAAGTCAACACCATTACCCATTACCGTGTGTAATAAAATACAAACCGGTTTTCCTTTTCCGGTGCGGCTTTTGGCTTCTTCCATTCCTTTTATAATGGCTTCAATGTTGTTTCCTTCTTTGATTTCCAAGACGTCCCAATCAAATGCTTCAAATTTGGCTTTCATATTGCCCATATTCAACACTTCATTGGTAGAACCGTCAATTTGCTGTCCGTTGTAATCTATAGTAGCAATCAAATTATCAACCTTTTTGGCAGATGCATACATAATGGCCTCCCAGTTTTGTCCTTCCTGCAATTCTCCGTCACCGTGTAAGGAATAAACGATGTGGTTGTCACTGTTGAGCTTCTTAGCTTGTGCGGCGCCAATAGCCACTGACAAGCCTTGTCCTAATGAACCGGAAGCAATTCGAACCCCTGGTAGTCCTTCATGAGTAGTCGGATGTCCTTGTAAACGGGTATTCAATTTTCTGAAAGTAGCCAATTCCGATACAGGGAAATAGCCACTGCGTGCTAAAACACTATAGAAAACAGGAGAAATGTGACCATTGGAAAGGAAAAACAAATCCTCACCAATCCCGTCCATGTTGAATCCAGGATTTCTTTTCATTTGATGTTGGTACAATACAGTTAGGAATTCGGTACAGCCTAGTGAACCACCCGGATGCCCTGAATTTACAGCGTGTACCATGCGAAGAATGTCTCTTCTGACTTGTGTTGTAAAATCTGTTAGTTGTTGAATGTTAGCCATTGCATGTAGTTAAAATTATTCGGGTTCAAAAGTAATTTTATTTTTCGCCAAAGGCAAAAGTTTTAGTAATTAGTTATTAAAGGGTTATCAATACCGAGCGGTACCAAAAAACAGAAGTTGGAATTGTGTAATAAAGAAATGTTATTTTATAATAATGGGGAAGAAGCTTTGAGTAACTTTACGTCATCCCAAATGTATTGAATATGAGAACGACACAAACTATTTACTATTTAGACGACGATATCGAAGATGTTGATTTTTTTAAGGAGGTCGCAGAGAGCCTCGGTCATATTGTCAAAGGATTTACGGATGGCGGCAGACTTCTGATGACTCTGGAATTAAAAGAGGAAAAACCGGATTTGATTTTTCTGGATGTGCACATGCCCATCCTCAACGGGCAGGAGATTTTGGAGGTTATCAAACGCTCGGATACATTAAAACACATTCCCATTGTAATGGTTTCAGGAGCTTATCCTAAAAAGCTGGTTCGCCATTTTTCGGAACTGGGGGTCAATTATCTCATGAAAAAATCCCACGTTCACGACTACAAGGCGGCCGTTGAAGAAGTGCTCAACAGTTATTTTGATGATGAAAAGGAAGTAGGTTAAAACAACTTCATTTTCACAAGATAAGGATGGACTACGGTATTAATATCGTCTGATATCGCAAAACGGTAGTTCAGATACAGGTAGAGTATGCCAATCAAAATCGATTTCAGGCCAATATTAATAATGGGGAGAAAAGGGAAATCCCAAAAGTAAAACAATAGAAAGCACAGAACCAAAATACCGAGCGATTGCAACGTCTTATAGGTAAACGGATATAAGTTTATTTTTTTGACCACAAAGAACAACTTCGTTGTATTGTAAATGGCTACCGTAATCAAGGTCGCAAAAGCGGAGCCCTCGATACCGTACAACGGAATAAAAATCATATTGAGCGCAATCATCAGGACTACAGTGAGTACTCCGAACAAAAGTACAGTCCGATAGTAACGGGTATTTACAATGATAGAGTTGTTATTGCCTAACAGGACATCATAAAATTTGGATAATCCGATAAGAAACACCACAACGATACCCCCACTGTAATCCTTAGGGATAAGGAGGTACATTTCTTTAATGTTTACAAAAATCAGCAACATGATAAATCCACCGATGACCTGAAGGTTTATGGCGCTTTTTTTGTACAATTCATTCAACTCATCGTACTTTTCCTCTACCATTAAGCGGGCGGTTATGGGCGCTATGATTTGGGTCATGGCGCGGCTCGGAACAGCGATGACTGTTGAAATAAATATAGCAACAGCATACAGGGCATTTTGACTGATGTCTTTGTATTGCGGAATCATCACCTTGTCAAAATCCACCAGCATGACGGCCACACCACCGGAGACAATTATAAACAACGAATAATAAATAATTTCCTTGACGTTATCAGGAATGACAAATCGCAACACGGGCATTTTTACTGAAATGGCATAGAGTTTCATCCCGAGTAATTGCGCAAAATAGGCCAGGGCAACACAATACACAAAGGTGTCTTTGGACAGCCAATCAAAGTGAACGGCAATCAGCAACAGCATGACAATAAAACGAACGAGAACTTCACTGATAAAATTTCCAATCACGGATTGCATGTGAACTTTAGCCCAGGCATAGAACACTTCAAAATAGGCCATAAATAAACCTACGACCGGAATAAGCCAAAAGAAGGGACGCAAGGTTGGGTTTTCACTAACCCAGCTTTGCGAAATGGCATCATAGAAAAAATAAAATCCAAACCCCAGCGGAATAATAAAGAACAACGGCAGAAAGAGCATGAAAGTGAGAAACTCGTCGCGCTCTTTTTGATTTTTATAAGAGGAAAAGAAACGAATTAAAGTGTTTTGAGCCCCAAAAGCCATCAAAGGCATCATAATATTGGCACCGGAAAGGATGGTTGCAACAATTCCGTAATGCAGTTTCCCTAAAAAATTGGTGTACAAAAACAAGGCGTTCACCGCACCAATTCCGAATCCCAGAAAGGTAATGATGGTATTTTTAATCGATTGACTTTGTACGATTCCCATTTTCGAATTTATGAATGGTAAGTGATGAGTTTTGCCAATTGCGTCGTTAAACTCTTTCGGGAATACTGTTGTAACCCCACGGCATGCACTTTTAAATTTTGATTTTGGTACTCCAGAAAGTATTTTAAAAGTAGTGATTTCAGTTTTTCTTTTTCATCATAAGTAAAGAAAACTCCGGTGTTGGTTGTGGTAATGATTTCGGCAAAGTCAGAGCCTTCAGGACCAATCGCGACTATAGGTCTTTCGGAAACCATATACTCAAACAATTTCCCCGGAATAATGCTTTTAGTGTCTTCCGAATCAATTTCAATAAGAAGCAAAACCTGTGATTTGCGTTGGTGTGCTACGGCTTCCTGATGGGAAAGATAACCCAGATTGTCAACATAATCCTGTAATCTGAATTCAGTAATCGTGTCCAGTACTTCCTGACTGGTAGCGCCAATTAATTTTAAACGAAAAGCAGCCTTAAAGTCTTTGTTTTCCTTGACCAATTCCTGTAAAGCTTTCCATAAAATACGGGGGTTTCGATCGGATAAAAACGAACCGATATGCGCTACGGTGAATTTTTCATCCAAAGGTTGTTTTTCTATTTTTTCCACATCATAGCCGTTCGTAATGACCTCTATGGATTTAGAAGTCAGAGCACTAAATTCCGCCTTGGTGGTTTTACTGGTAACAATGATGGTATCGGCTGAATTTAGTACTTCTTTTTCCAGCGCTTTGTGTTTTTTCTCGGCATAAGACGAAAGTTTCAGCGCCTTGTGGTACCCAATAGTAGTCCAAGGATCCCTAAAGTCAGCCAGCCAGGTGATATCCAAATCCTTTTTTAGTTGCAGGCCTATGAGATGCAAACTGTGTGGTGGTCCCGAGGTTACTATGGTGTCTATATGGTTTTCTTCGATGTATTTTTTTAGGTATTTTACCGATGGTTTTACCCACAGAAAACGGGCATCGGGAATAAAAATATTCCCGCGTATCCAAAGCAGTGTTTTTTCTAAAAAGGATTGTTTTTTCTGATTCGGAATAATCCCTGAACTGATTTTTTTAGTCTTCTTTTTAGAGAAAAACGAAGCAAAACCATAAGGCTCAACAATCTTGTTTTTGAGGATAATGGCTTGGTCAGAAACCTCGCTAACCAAACCCGTATCAACAATCGGGTAGGTGGGATTCTCCGGGATATAAACAATCGGTTGTATGTTGAAATCAGGAAGATACTTGACAAACTTCAACCAACGCTGTACCCCGGGTCCGCCTGCCGGTGGCCAGTAATACGTGATGATTAAAAGTTTTTTGGGCTCGGCCATTTACTCCTTCTTTTTCTTTTGTTCAAAATAAATTCCGCCGATAATCACCAATAGCATCCCGAATGTACTGAACAAGGCAATGTTGCCTCCTGTTTTTACCACTTGCGGCTCAAACCTGAATTCAATAGTGTGTTTTCCTTTAGGAATTTCCAATCCGCGCAACACATAATCTACTCTGTAAATCGAAGCGTCTTTTCCGTCAATAGTAGCTTTCCAACCGTCTTTGTAATAGGTTTCGGAAAACACGGCAAATCCGTCATTGGCATTATTGGAAGTATAGCGGATGTGATTCGGTTTGTAATCATTTATCTGTATCGAGGCCAGACTGTCTTTGGTGAATTTTTGCAGACCGATGCTTTTAACTAAAGGTTCCGCTTCATAAATGGCGACTTTTTTGGTGTCTGCCTTTTCTAAGGTCTTTATGGCTTCATCGGCTGAGTTTACTTTTTTCAGTTCCGAGATAAACCAAGCATTGCCATTGATGTGTGGGTTGGTAATCGGCACACTTTGTCCGTCTTTGACTTCCACCAAAAGGTATTTGACATTTAAGGCATTCAACATAGGAATGTCGGCAGTCAACGTTAGGGTTTGCGGGTCGATATTTTTACCCAAATCGTTCAGTTGCCTGTCGATGATATAATCAAAGACCTGTTCGTAACGGCGAGGACGTACGGCGCTGTAACCGCCCACTGCTTTGTGGAAATACGAAGTTCGTCCCTGTAATCGTCCCTGCAATTCATACACGCGGTAGATGGATTTGTCTTTCAGAATCTCTTCATCAGCCGGGGTTGATTGGAAAGGTTGTTCCACTTCATGTGCCGAGGCAAACTGTTTTGGGGTGTTGCTCACGTAGTTTTTGTCGATAAAGAACAAGTCTCCAATCATAAAAATTCCGATGAGGATAACTGCTGTGTTTTGTTTGAGTTTCCCTTTTAAGAAGAACCAAAGGCAGGCAAAGACCACCAGCATCAGGAATCCGGAACGCAACAAATCAGCCGAATATAAAGTCGCCCGGTCAGCTTTTAAGGCATCTACAAAAGCGGTTCCCATTTCTTTGCCATAGGCCTGAACGTAATAACTGTCATTGGACCCGGTAAAAGAGAACATGCTTTTGGCTAAAAATAAAATAACAAGTAAACCTATCGATGTACCTGCTGTATAAAGCAATGACTTTTTCTGGTTTTCAGTGTCTTTAAAAAACGAATGCAATCCCATGATGGCCAAGACCGGAATGCACAGTTCCAAAATGACCTGTATGGATGAAACCGCTCTGAACTTATCATACAACGGTACATATTCGATAAAGAAGTTGGTCAAGCCCGGGAAGTTTTTTCCCCACGACAACAATAAGGACGCCAGAGCACCGGCTAAGAAAGCATATTTGATTTTGCGTTTGTCATGGTATAAGGCCAAAACACAAAGGAAAAACACCACAGCCCCAATATACGCCGGAGCTGCCACTATCGGTTGGTCTCCCCAATAGGTGGGAGCCGTTTCTACAAATTGTTTGGCTTCTTCTTCTGATGCTCCCTGATTCAATACAAACTCATATAATTTACTGTCGGTACTGATTTTTTCAGTGTTGCCTCCTCCGAACAGACGAGGCGCAATAAGGTTGAAGCTTTCTGCCAAACCGTAGCTGTACTCCGTGATGTAGTCTTTAGACATTGAAGAAGTTTCGTCGTTTTTAGAACCGTCCGGTTTGAACGTCAGCTCGCTTTTGCCACGCATACTAAAATCGGTGTATTCTTTGGTTGCCAGTAAATTGGCTGCATTTACACCTACTGCAAGAGTGACGGCCACCAAGAAGGTAGCGGCTATTTTGGGTAAAGATTTTAAATCATTTGTTTTGATAAGTTGATATAAAAAGTAACTGCCTAAAATCAATAAAAGCAACAGCAGGTAATAAGTCATCTGAAAGTGATTGGCATTGATTTCCAATGCCACAGCCAACATGGTCAATACCCCGCCAAGGAAATAGCGCTTCTTAAAGACGAGGATAAACCCGGCCACGACCAGAGGCATATAGCCTATAGCATGCGCTTTGGCATTGTGTCCCACACCCAGAATGACAATTAAATAGGTGGAAAACCCAAAGGCTAAGGCTCCTATAAAAGCCTTGAGCGGGTCGGTTTTTAATACCAATAATAAAGAGTAAAAGCCTAAAAAGTATAAGAACAAATAATCGGCCGGACGGGGCAGGAAGCGAATCAGGTCATCCAGCTTTCCGATGTAATCGTGTGGGTAATTGGCCCCCAACTGATAGGTGGGCATACCGCCAAAAGCGGAATTGGTCCAGTACGGTTCGGTGTGGTATTCGGCACGAAAATCATTCTGCTCTTTGGCCATTCCGGTATATTGTACGATATCAGACTGGGCTATTTTCTTGCCTTGCAGCACAGGATAAAAGTAAACTAAAGAAATGAGGATAAAACCGATAATGGCTAACAGATGCGGGTAAAACTTTTGAAGTTGCTTCATTTATTTTGGTTTGAAAAGAAAGGTTTTGACTATTCGACTTCTTCAAAATCAACGTACTCGCCGACGATTTTTTTGGATTTCGGTGTTTCAGGTGTTGGGGTTTGGGTAGTGTGTTGTTGGTAGCTTTGTTGTTGCTGTTGAAATTGTTCTGCCGCTTTATCCATCATTTTTTGTGCCATCATCGGTAAAAACAAACGCGCTAAAAACTTCATGATGTAGTAAAAAGCAAAGATGAATAAAATGGTATCTAACAGACCACTGAATGATGCGGTTTCCATCGTTTAAATTATTTTTTGTCAAAAATACGAATTTCCACAATGCAATTTTCGCTTTGACTTCTTAAATATTTGACACGAGCGCAGCGAACTGGCAAAGCAGATTAAGAGGAGGACTGCCAGTGGCAGTCAGGTACACGAACCATAGTTCGTGATATTTGATAATATCAAAGGGTCAAAGTTTCTGGAATCAATAAAAAATACTACTTTTGAAACACTAAGTTTCAACGCTTAAAACTCACTCATCATGATGACCCTAAAAAGACTGTTTCTTCTTGGCTTTCTCCTGCTTTCAACTACACAATACGCCCAATACACCGATATAATCAATTCCAACAGACCGGGTGAATCGATGTCGGCTTTCTCTGTGGGTAAAACCGTCATTCAGGCAGAAGGCGGGGTATATGCCGTTAGGGAAAAACACGATTTGCTCCGCTATGAAGCCAATGGTTTCGGTACAGAAGTTGACCTGCGTTATGGTGCTTTTTTTGACCAGTTTGAATTTAATTTGAATACCCAATACCAATACGATTGGTATCAGGCTCCTTTGATAAACGACACAAGAGGTGGGTTTAAACAGTTTACGTTGGGAGCCAAGTATTTGGTTTACGATCCCTTCTTAAAGGAAGACAAACCCAATTTGTACAGTTGGAAAGCCAATCACAGTTTTCATTGGGATGATTTTATTCCGGCAGTAGCGGTCTATGGTGGTTTCAATCTGCAGTTGGGTACCAATCCTTTTACTTTTGACGGCGATGCCAAAATCAGCCCGAAAGTCATGGTGATTACCCAAAACCAATTTGGGAAACACTGGGTTTTTGTAACCAATATATTGGCGGACAAGTTCACGACCAAATTCCCTACCTACGGTATCATTGCGACCATGACCCGAGGGTTCAATATGCGTTGGTCGGGCTTCCTGGAGCTTCAGGGCTATAAAAGCGATTATTATGCCGATACTGTTTTCAGATTGGGAGCGGCTTATTTGGTCAGAGAGAATATTCAGTTGGATCTTTCATTGGGTAAAAATGTAAAAGAAACACCGTCCTTATTGTATGGTAGTGTAGGAGCTTCATGGCGTTTTGATGCCAATTATGAAACGAACTACAAACGAGTTAATAAAAAAGAAATTAAGGACAAGAAAGACAAAAAAGATAAAAAATCTAAAAAAGATAAAGGTAAAAAACGCAAAGACGAAGTTGAATTAGAAAACACCAAATAATGATTACCATAGTTGAAGCCAACACTAAAAAGCTGCTCACAGCCTTTGTGAAATTTCCTTTTTTACTGTATAAAAACCATCCGTATTGGGTTCCGCCGTTGATTAACGATGAACTGGAGACTTTTGATAAAACCAAAAATCCGGCCTTTGCTACTGCAGAGGCTACGTTTTATCTGGCTTATAAGAACGATACCCTTGTAGGCCGAATTGCCGCCATCATCAATTGGAATGAAGTCAACGACCAGCAAAAAAAGAAAGTGCGTTTCGGTTGGTGGGACGTTGTGGATGATGTGGAAGTGACCAAAGCGCTGCTCGAAAAAGTATACGAGCTGGGCAGAAAGCACCATTTAGAGTATGTGGAAGGCCCAATGGGATTTTCCAATCTCGATAAAGTAGGGGTGATGACCGAAGGTTTTGATGAAATAGGATCTATGATTACCTGGTACAACTATCCCTATTATAAAGAGCATCTGGAGGCTTTGGGTTATGTGAAGGAAAAGGAATATCTCGAAAACCGGTTCTCTTTTGTGAATGTAAAAACAGATTTTTTCATTAAAGCCAATGAACTGATTAAGAAACGCTATGAATTGGAATCGCTGAATTTCACGAACACCAAGGACATCATGCCGTATGTAGATAAAATGTTTGACCTGTTCAATGCCAGTTATGCCGGGTTGTCTTCTTTCGTGGCCATTACAGAGGTGCAAAAAGAATACTTCAAGAAAAAATACATCAGCTTTATCAATCCGGAGTACATCAAGTTTATCGTTGATAAAAATAATAACATGATTGCTTTCAGTATCGTGATGCCGAGTTTTTCCGAAGCCTTGCAGAAAGCAAAAGGCAAATTGTTTCCCTTCGGGTTTTACCATTTACTCAAGGCCAAAAAAGAGAGTAAGGATGTATTGTTCTATCTCATAGGTATTGATCCGGAATACCAAAGCAAAGGGGTAACCGCTATGGTTTTTAACGAATACTACAAGGTCTTCAAAGCGAAAGGCATTCAAAACTGTATCCGAACTCCGGAGTTGGAAGACAACCACGCCATTCATAATATGTGGAAACATTTTGATCCGGTAACATTCCGAAGAAGAAGAACCTATATGAAAACCTTATAGCTGTTGTTTCGGGTTTCCATTGCCCGACTTTTTTTGAAAAGTTGCGGAGAAACGGATAAAATGACCGCCGTCAAATTCCCAAATGACGGCGGTCATTTGTTTCAAAGTTGCTCAAGTATTGGTAATTTGACCGCCGTCGTTTGTCGGAGCCTTCAGCAAGTTTGGTACGCTTTATGCTATAGGTTTTAAAGAATACTTCTTGTGTAACTTTAAAATGTTTTTGATTATGGCTATCCAAATAACCGCCGTCGGAAAAATCAGTCCCACTCAACCCACTCAGCCCATGAAGTATTATCCCAGAGCGGTCAAGACAGGGGTTGTTGATTTAGAAAAGCTTTCCATGCAGATTGCCGAAAGTACCACACTCACCGAAGCCGATTGTCAGGCAGTGGTCATCAGTTTGGTGGCTACGGTTTCCAGAGCTTTGGCCGAGGGCAATATTGTTCGTTTAGGCCATTTGGGGTCTTTTCAGATTAGCCTCAAAGGAACGGGTAGTGAAACGCCTAACATGGTGACAGCCAAAAACGTTCGGAGTGCTTCCATTGTATACCGCCCGGGCTACCGTTTCAAAAAACTGTTAAAAAAATTAGACTTTAAGATCAAAAAAAGATAGTTTTCAGATAAAAATGAAGACTCTTTTTTCTCTGATAACCCCTTGAAAGCTATTGTATCAATACGCCATAAAGTTGAATTTGTGTCGTTTATCGATGAAATGGTTTGATTGGTAGAAAACTTTGGCCTTTTTTAACATTTACTTATAATTCTGTCTAATTTTATCATCCCTAACAAATCTACTGTTGCCTGTTTTTATAAATGGACTCCCATTTTTAAGAATAAAAACCTTTGAGGCTAACCCCAAAAATACTGAAAAGACCTATTCGTGATGTGGTATTACTTAATACCTAACATTATGAAAAAAAGTACATTATTGAATTTTTTAGGCTTTCCCTGTAGTGACAGTTATGTCTCCGGCAGTGAAAAAAACGGCCTGAAATTGGATTTTTCCAAAACGACAGTTTCGGAAAGTAGTTACTCTGAAAGTAATGATTCAAAAAGTCAACGCGTGATTAGCCTAGTTTTGCTATTCGTGCTTTTTTTGTTTTCTAACTTTTTAACGGCACAAACCATCACTATTGATGGTAATCCGTCAGATTGGGATACTTCCAATTTTAACAATTTCCCGGTGAGAAGTTACCAACTCGATCCCTATGGGACAGGGGTAGTTGACACTCAGTTCACCAGTTCCAAAGACTTCTTCTTAGCCGGTGGTGGCGGTCAAGGCCACTTGGGCTGGGTTTTGGGGCAAACCAAAGCCAAAAACGATATCGCCAACTCGGCTGCCGTTGTGAATAACGGGATATTGTATTTTGCAGGAGACCGAACTTCGAACAATGGGGATGCCCAAATTGGTTTTTGGTTTTTATTGAACGGTACCGCTCCGGCACCGGGTGGAACCTTTGAACCGCCTCATGTACGTGGTGATTTATTGGTTTTGGCCGATTTTACCGGTGGAGGGGCTACCGCTACTGTAACCATCTATAGATGGATTGGCGGACAAGCCGTGACTCCGGGTTCCAGTGTCGTTCCAAATACCGATGGGAATCTGGAAACGACTAACTTGGTAGGTACTGTTGCTGAAAACAATGCGGCTTCCTATCCGATTCCGGTAGGTTGGTCATTCTTGAATCCTACCTATGCAACTAATGAGTTTTATGAAGGACAGGTAGATTTAACCAGCTTAGGTTTGGTGAATACTTGTTTTTCAAGTTTTATATTAGAAGCGCGTTCCTCACAATCAGTAACCGCCTCCCTTGACGACTTCGTGGGTGGTGCGTTTAATGTTCGTCCTGCGGTTAGCATCAATAATGTTACCGTATGTTCGGGGCAACCGGCTGTGTTTACCGCTACCGCTACAGGAGGTATTGCTCCTTTAACTTATTCATTCAATGGAGGTCCGTTTACCTCTTCTAATACGTATACGATTGATCCGGCTACGGCCAACGCTACCGTTACAGTAGTTGTTCAAGGAGGACCACCAAACAACTGTCAATCGCCAACCGTTACCGGTACTTTGACGATTAGTCCGGCGCCAACAGTGGTGACACACGATCCGGCTCCGGTATGTGCTCCACTTACGGTTGATTTGACTGCAGCAGCAGTGACTGCCGGTACTACTCTTAATGGAGCTACATTGACTTATTGGACAGATGCAGGGGCAACTATTCCTTTGGCAAATCCAAGTGCAGTGTCTGCTTCAGGAACTTACTATATTAAGGCTACAACATCAGCAGGTTGTTATGATATTAAACCGGTTAATGTAACGGTAATACCTAGTATTCCAATTGAAATTCATTGTTCTTCCAATGTTAATGCCAGTGCTTGTGCTTATGCTGATCAAACAGCTTTAAACGCTGCATTTGCTACATGGGTAAGCGGATTTACCGCTACCGGTGGTAATGGAACTTTACTTACTTCCGGGTTAGAAAATCTGGTAGCTCCTGTACTTTGTACCGGAGGTTCAGTAACGGTTAATTTTAGTGCCTCAGACAGCTGTGGAAAACAAGCCTCTTGTTCAGGAACTTTTACGATAACTGCTCCTGCAGAAGTGACCACCAATGCTCCGGCTAATGCGTCAGCTAATGCTTGTGCTTATGCAGACCAAGCGGCTGTTAATGCTGCGTTTGCTGCGTTCTTAAATGGCTTCAGCGTAAGTGGTGGTTGTGCTCCGCAAGGCAGCTTTACCGGTACTCCGGTAGCACCGACTTTATGTCAAGGCGGAACGACCAGTGTGACGTATAATGTAACTGATAAATGTTATAGTGGTTCAGTAACCCGTACCTTCACGGTGACTGCTCCTGCAGAAGTAACAACCAATGCACCGGCTAACGCTTCAGCTTCGGCTTGTGCCTATGCTGACCAAGCGGCTGTTAACGCTGCGTTTGCTGCGTTCTTAAACGGCTTCAGCGTAAGTGGTGGTTGTGCTCCGCAAGGCAGCTTTACCGGTACTCCGGTAGCACCGACTTTATGTCAAGGTGGAACGACCAGTGTGACGTATAACGTAACTGATAAATGTTATAGTGGTTCAGTAACCCGTACCTTCACGGTGACTGCTCCTGCAGAGGTAACAACGAATGCTCCGGCTAACGCTTCAGCTTCAGCTTGTGCTTATGCTGACCAAGCGGCTGTTAATGCTGCGTTCGCTGCCTTCTTAAACGGCTTCAGTGTAAGCGGTGGTTGTGCTCCTCAAGGAAGCATCCAAGGCCAACCGGTAGCACCGACTTTATGTCAAGGCGGAACGACCAGCGTGACGTATAACGTAACGGATAAATGTTACAGCGGTTCAGTAACCCGTACCTTCACGGTGACTGCTCCTGCAGAAGTAACAACGAACGCTCCGGTTAATGCTTCAGCTTCGGCTTGTGCTTATGCAGACCAAGCGGCTGTTAACGCTGCATTTGCTGCGTTCTTGAACGGCTTCAGTGTAAGTGGTGGTTGTGCTCCTCAAGGAAGCTTTACCGGTACTCCGGTAGCACCGACTTTATGTCAAGGTGGAACTACCAGTGTGACGTATAACGTAACTGATAAATGTTACAGCGGTTCAGTAACCCGTACCTTCACGGTAATTGCTCCTGCAGAGGTAACAACGAACGCTCCGGCTAATGCTTCAGCTTCAGCTTGTGCTTATGCAGACCAAGCGGCTGTTAATGCTGCGTTCGCTGCGTTCTTAAACGGCTTCAGCGTAAGTGGTGGTTGTGCTCCTCAAGGAAGCGTCCAAGGCCAACCGGTAGCACCGACTTTATGTCAAGGTGGAACGACCAGTGTGACGTATAATGTAACGGATAAATGTTATAGTGGCTCAGTAACCCGTACTTTCACCGTAATTGCTCCTGCAGAAGTAACAACTAATGCTCCGGCTAATGCTTCAGCTTCAGCTTGTGCCTATGCTAATCAAGCGGCTGTTAATGCTGCGTTTGCTGCGTTCTTAAACGGCTTCAGCGTAAGTGGTGGTTGTGCTCCGCAAGGCAGTTTTACCGGTACCCCTGTAGCACCAACTTTATGTCAAGGTGGAACTACCAGCGTGACGTATAATGTAACTGATAAATGTTATAGTGGTTCAGTAACCCGTACCTTCACCGTAATTGCTCCTGCAGAAGTAACAACCAATGCACCGGCTAACGCTTCAGCTTCGGCTTGTGCCTATGCAGACCAAGCGGCTGTTAACGCTGCGTTTGCTGCGTTCTTGAACGGCTTCAGCGTAAGTGGTGGTTGTGCTCCTCAAGGCAGCATCCAAGGCCAACCGGTAGCACCGACTTTATGTCAAGGTGGAACTACCAGCGTGACGTATAACGTAACGGATAAATGTTACAGCGGTTCAGTAACCCGTACCTTCACGGTGACTGCTCCTGCACAAGTGACAACCAATGCACCGGCTAACGCTTCAGCTTCAGCTTGTGCTTATGCAGACCAAGCGGCTGTTAACGCTGCATTTGCTGCGTTCTTGAACGGCTTCAGCGTAAGTGGTGGTTGTGCTCCTCAAGGAAGCATCCAAGGCCAACCGGTAGCACCGACTTTATGTCAAGGTGGAACTACCAGTGTGACGTATAATGTAACTGATAAATGTTATAGTGGTTCAGTAACCCGTACTTTCACGGTAATCGCTCCTGCAGAGGTAATCACTCATGCTCCGGCTAACGCTTCAGCGAGTGCTTGTGCTTATGCAGACCAAGCGGCTGTTAATGCTGCGTTCGCTGCCTTCTTGAATGGCTTCAGCGTAAGTGGTGGTTGTGCTCCTCAAGGAAGCATCCAAGGCCAACCGGTAGCACCAACTTTATGTCAAGGCGGAACGACCAGTGTGACGTATAATGTAACTGATAAATGTTACAGCGGTTCAGTAACCCGTACCTTCACCGTAACTGCTCCTGCAGAGGTAACAACAAACGCTCCGGCTAACGCTTCAGCGAGTGCTTGTGCTTATGCAGACCAAGCTGCTGTTAATGCTGCGTTTGCTGCGTTCTTAAACGGCTTCAGCGTAAGTGGTGGTTGTGCTCCGCAAGGCAGTTTTACCGGTACCCCGGTAGCACCAACTTTATGTCAAGGTGGAACGACCAGTGTGACTTACAATGTAACGGATAAATGTTATAGTGGTTCAGTAACCCGTACCTTCACGGTAACTGCTCCTGCAGAAGTAACAACGAATGCACCGGCTAATGCTTCAGCTTCGGCTTGTGCTTATGCAGACCAAGCGGCTGTTAACGCTGCGTTTGCTGCATTCTTAAACGGCTTCAGCGTAAGTGGTGGTTGTGCTCCGCAAGGTAGCTTTACCGGTACTCCGGTAGCACCGACTTTATGTCAAGGTGGAACGACCAGCGTGACGTATAATGTAACTGATAAATGTTATAGTGGTTCAGTAACTCGTACCTTCACGGTGACTGCTCCTGCAGAGGTAACAACAAACGCACCGGCTAATGCTTCAGCTTCAGCTTGTGCTTATGCTGACCAAGCGGCTGTTAATGCTGCGTTTGCTGCGTTCTTGAACGGCTTCAGCGTAAGTGGTGGTTGTGCTCCTCAAGGAAGCATCCAAGGCCAACCGGTAGCACCGACTTTATGTCAAGGAGGAACTACCAGTGTGACGTATAACGTAACTGATAAATGTTATAGTGGTTCAGTAACCCGTACTTTCACGGTAACTGCTCCTGCAGAAGTAACAACTAATGCACCGGCTAAT